>DASWIC010000143.1:0-2523 GCA_036397875.1 Burkholderiales bacterium | reverse complement strand
GCGGTCCGGCCCGCCATCCTCCCCGTCGCGACGCTTTCCGCGCGGCCACGTCCACCAGACGATGAATCCGAGCAGCGCGAGCGCAACGCCCGCTTCGAGCAGCAGCAGCAGGAAACCGTCCATCGGGGCAGCCGTTCTATGCCTTCAACGGGGCATAATTCAGCACTCTAACGGGTCGCCGTCTCAATACAAGATGTACGTGCGCGCGCTTGCTTTCTGGGCGCTGCTCGCGCTGGCGGGCTGCGAGACCCCTCCGCCGCAACCTCCCCTGCCGCCGGTCCCGCCCAAGGAGGCTCCACCCGTCAGGCCGCCTGCGGTCAGCGAGGCGGGTGCGCTGCGCCAGGCATCCTGGAGCGATCTTCCGGAATGGCGGGCGGAGGACCCGGGCAAGGCGTGGGCGGCGTTCCAGGCGAGCTGCCGCGCGCTCGGAAAACCGGGAGCGTGGCAGGACATCTGTGCCACGGCCGCCGGCATGAGCAGTCCGGACAGTGAGGCGGCGCGGCGCTTTTTCGAGTTGAACTTTACGCCCTACCAGCTGCTGCACGCGGATGGCGGCGTCGAGGGGTTGATCACGGGATATTACGAGCCGCAGCTCCGGGGCAGCCGCAAGGCTACTTCGCGCTACCGCTTTCCCCTCTACGGCGTGCCCGACGACCTGCTGGAGGTCGACCTGGCCGAGGCCTATCCCGAGCTGAAGGGCTTGCGGCTGAGAGGCCGTCTCGAGGGCCGGCGCGTCGTGCCCTATTACGATCGCGCGCAGATCGGGCAGGGACGCGCGCCGCTCGCCGGCAGGGAAATCGCGTGGGTGGAGGACGCGGTCGAGCTCTTCTTCCTGCAGGTCCAGGGCTCGGGCCGCATCACGCTCGACAGTGGAGAGACGCTGCGCCTCGGTTACGCCGATCACAACGGCTTCCCCTACCGCTCGATCGGCAGGCACCTGGTGGAGCGCGGCGAGCTGCCGCTGGAGAAGGCCTCGATGCAGGGAATCCAGGCGTGGGCGCGCGCGAACCCTGACAAGCTGACGGAGTTGCTCAACCACAACGCGCGCTATGTGTTCTTCCGTGAGATGCCCGCCGGCCTGCCGGGGCCGATCGGCTCGCTCGGCGTGCCGCTGACAGCACGCCGCAGCGTGGCGGTCGACCCGGGGGTCGTGCCCCTCGGCGCGCCGGTCTACATCGCCACCACCTGGCCGCTCTCGAGCCGGCCGCTCAACCGGCTGATGCTCGCGCAGGACACGGGCAACGCCATCCGCGGCGCTGTGCGGGCGGACTTCTTCTGGGGATACGGCGAGGAGGCCGCGCGCGAGGCCGGCCGTATGAAGCAGCCGCTGAAGATGTGGGTGCTGTTACCGAACGGCTTCAGGATTGAGGATCCGGTGAATCGCTGACGCGTTACGGTTCTCGGTCTTCGGCGCCAGGATTCAAGCTCAACAGGATGCGGCTGCGCCCGTCATTCAGGGGATAACGGCCGACGCCGTCCCCTGTTGACCGGGCCGGCTTACTTCGCTACGACGGAGTTGAGAGCCTGCTCGAGATGCTCGGCCGGCAGGTAGCCGGGGTTCATGTTCCCGTCGGCGAAGAATATCGCCGGCGTGCCGTTGATTCCGAAGCGCTTTGCAAGCTGCATGTTCCGGTCGAGGGGCGTCTCGCACTGGCCGTAGCTCTGCACCGCCGTTCCACGCAGCATGACGTCGTCCCACGCCTTGGCGCGATCCTTCGCGCACCAGATGGCTTTGGACTTCTCCACCGAATCCGGAGAGAGGATCGGCCACAGGAAGGTGTAGATGGTGATGTCGGTGACCTTTTGGAGCTCCTTCTGCAGCTGCTTGCAATAGCCGCAATTCGGATCCTCGAACGTGTAGATCACGCGCTTGCCGTTGCCGCGCACGCGCTTGATGGCCTGATCGGTCGCCTTCCTCAGCGTCTGTGCATTGAGTTGCAGGCTGCGCTCGGTCGTAAGGTCGCGCTCCACCGAGCCTCGTGTGTCGATCAGCCTCCCGACGAACAAGTAGCTGATCTTCTCATCGGTGTACCAGATGCGTCCTCCCACCACGACTTCGTATATGCCACCGATTGGCGTCTTCGACACGCTTTCCACGGGAATGTCGGGGTACCTCGCCTGGAGCGCCTTGCGGATGGCCGCTTCGTTGGCCCAGGCGCTTCCGGCCGCGAAGCTGGCCAGGACTGCGCATATCGTCACGAACGTTCGTGCTTTCATCGTCATCCTTCAGTTGCCGGGCCCTACGCGACGGCGTGGTGCACCAGGAAGCTCTTCAGCCACGGTTGCCGGTCGACGAGCTTCAGCCCGACATTGCGCGCCCTCGCCAAGAAGACAGCATCGCTGCTGAAAAGTTTCTGCAGGCCGTCGGTTGCGACCTGCATCGCGAGCACGTCTTCCCTGCGCATTCGCTCGTAGCGGCGGAGCAGCGCATGGTCTCCGCAATCGCCCTGCGGCCCGCGCTCCCTGAGCACCTCCGCAAGCGCGCGCGCATCGCGAAATCCGAGGTTCACTCCCTGTCCCGCA
>DASWIC010000142.1:0-1853 GCA_036397875.1 Burkholderiales bacterium | reverse complement strand
GGCCAAGGTGCTGCTGTGCGATGCGCCGCAGTACGAGGGACTGCTCGCGGAGAACCTCGCGGCGCTGATCGTGCCGCTCGCCGCGGGCTACACGCACATCGTCGCGCCCGCCACCGGCTTCGGCAAGAACCTGATGCCGCGGGTGGCCGCTCTGCTCGACGTGCAGCAGATTTCCGATATCAGCGCAGTCGAGTCGCCCGATACCTTCGTGCGGCCGATCTACGCCGGCAACGTGCTGGCGACGGTGCAGTCGGGCGACCGCGTCAAGGTCGTCACGGTGCGCGCGACCGGGTTCGACGCGGCGGGGGAGAGGGAATCGCCGGCGCCGGTCGAAAAGCTCGCGCCGGCCGCGGACGCCGGCCTGTCAAAATTCAACGGCCAGGAGGTGCACAAGTCCGACCGTCCCGAGCTGACCGCGGCGCGCATCATCGTCTCCGGCGGGCGCGGCATGGGCAGCGCGGAGAATTTCAGGATTCTGGAAGCGCTCGCCGACAAGCTGGGCGCGGCGGTCGGAGCCTCGCGCGCGGCGGTGGACTCGGGCTTCGTGCCGAACGACTACCAGGTGGGCCAGACCGGCAAGATCGTCGCCCCCGAGCTCTATATCGCGGTCGGCATCTCCGGCGCGATCCAGCACCTCGCCGGCATGAAGGACAGCAAGGTCATCGTCGCCATCAACAAGGACGCCGAGGCGCCGATTTTCGCCGTGGCGAACTATTGGCTGGTGGAAGACCTCTTCAAAGCGGTTCCCGAGCTTACCAAGGAGCTCTAGGATTTCCACCTACGCCGCCCCGCTGAAGGACATGCGCTTCGCGATCACGGAGCTCGCGGGGCTCTCCGAGGTTTCCGCGCTCCCGGGCCACGGCGAGGTCACTGCCGAGCTGGTGGACGCGGTGCTGGGTGAGGCGGCGAAGTTCGCGCAGGAGGTGCTCGATCCCCTGAACCGCCAGGGCGACAAGCAGGGCGCGCGGCTCGCCGACGGAAGCGTCACCGCGCCCGCCGGATTCAAGGAGGCCTACCGCAAGTTCATCGAGGCGGGCTGGAACGGCCTCGGCGGGGAGCCCCGGTACGGGGGGCAGGGATTGCCGCACCTCATCGCGACCCCGGTGCAGGAGATCTGGAAGAGCGCCAACATGGCGCTGTGCCTCGCCCCGATGCTCACCTCCGGGGTCCTCGAGGCGCTGAAGGTCCATGGTTCCGAGGAGCAGAAGGCAACCTACCTCGGCAAGCTCACTTCGGGCGTGTGGGCCGGCACCATGAATCTGACCGAGCCGCAGGCGGGCTCCGACCTCTCCGCGGTGCGCACCCGCGCGGTGCGCGAAGGCGGCCACTACCGCATCCGCGGCACCAAGATCTTCATCACCTGGGGCGAGCACGACATGACGGAGAACATCGTGCACCTCGTGCTCGCGCGCACCCCCGACGCGCCGGAAGGGGTGAGGGGCATCTCGCTCTTCATCGTACCGAAATTCTTGCCCGGGCCCGGCGGGACGCTCGGCGAGCGAAATGACATCAGGTGTGTCTCGATCGAGCACAAGCTCGGCATCCACGCGAGCCCGACCTGCGTGCTGGCGTACGGCGACGGGAAGGGCGCGGTCGGCTATCGGGTGGGCGAGGAGAACCGCGGCCTCGAGTACATGTTCACGATGATGAACCACGCGCGGCTCGCGGTCGGCGTGGAGGGCGTCGCCATCGGCGAGCGGGCCTACCAGCATGCGCTCGTATACGCGAGGACGCGCGTGCAGGGGCGGGAAATCGGCCAGAAGAGCGGGGACCGAGTCACCATCATCCACCATCCCGACGTGCGCAGGATGCTCATGTCCATGCGCGCGCAGAACGAGGCCATGCGCGCGCTC
>DASWIC010000141.1:0-46382 GCA_036397875.1 Burkholderiales bacterium | reverse complement strand
TGAGCGCGTCGCAACCGGCCCTATGCGCGTCTCCGGGGTCAGATCCCCAGAGGGGCCCCTCTTCCGCCCTGCGACGCGCCATCCAAGCACAATGCGCTCGGAACCTGCTCCGCCCTCCGCGGGCGCAGGGGATACCCGCCTCCGCGGGAATGACGACAGGACGGTGCGCCGGGTGTCAGGCCCGCCACTTGGCGAGAAATTCTTTCCAGTGCGGCTCCGGCGATTTTCCGAGCGTCGAGCGCACGACGTCACGCTCGACCTTGTATTGCTGCTCGGTGAGTACCCCGCGCATCAACTGGAAGCGCAGGAAGACCAGATAGGTATTGACGACGTCGGTCTCGCAGTAATTGCGGATCTCGGCGATCTTGCCGGCCTGATACGCACTCCACACACCCGCGCCGTCCATGCCGAGCTTGCCGGGCAGTCCCATCAGCTGCGCCAGGTCGCCGAGCGGCGCGGCGGCGCGCAGCTGGTAGAGCGCGAGCAGATCCATCAGGTCGAGGTGGCGGGCGTGGTAGCGGCTGATGTAGTTGTTCCACTTGAAGTCGCGGTTGTCCTCGCCGGTGTCCCAGTAGCGGGCCGCCTTCACGTGGTGGATGAGGCCGCGATAGTGCAGCACGGGCAGGTCGAAACCGCCGCCGTTCCAGGACACGAGCTGGGGGGTGTAGCGCTCGATGCCCTCGAAGAAGCGCTGGATCAGCTCGCCTTCGCTACTGCCGCCGATCGACCACACCTTGAAGCTGTCGCGGTCCCGCAGCGCGCAGGAGACGACGATGACCCGGTGCAGGTGCAGCGGCAGGAAGTCGCTGCCGCTGTGCTGCCGGCGCAGCTGGAACGCCATCTCCGCAACGCCCTGGTCGGAAATAGTTCCGTCGAGGCCGTGCAGGCGGCGCAGGCCCTCGACATCCGGGACCGTCTCGATATCGAACGCGAGAATGGGTGTCACGAAGTGACGCTGCCTACCCAATCGACCCGATATGCAGAGCGGATCCGCATTCGGTCGGTTCTTCCATTTTAAAGTTATCTATCCGGGGAAGACGCCTGTGGAAAGATAGCGGTCGCCGCGATCGCACACGATGGTGACGATCACCGCGTTTTCCACTTCGCGCAGCACCTGCATCGCCGCCCACAGCGCGCCGCCGGAGGAGATGCCGGCGAAGATGCCCTCCTCCCGCGCGAGGCGCCGCGTCATCTCCTCGGCGTCCGCCTGCGACACCTCGATCACGCGGTCCACGCGCTTCCAGTCGCAGATCTTCGGCAGATACCGCGGCGGCCACTTGCGGATGCCGGGGATCTGCGAGCCTTCGCTCGGCTGGCAGCCGACGATCTGGATCTTCGGGTCCTTTTCCTTGAAGTAGCGCGAGCAGCCCATGATCGTGCCGGTCGTGCCCATGCTCGAGACGAAATGCGTCATCCGACCCTGCGTGTCGCGCCAGATTTCCGGGCCGGTGCCCTCGTAATGGGACAGCGGATTGTCCGGATTGGCGAACTGGTCGAGGATCGTCCCTTTGCCCTCGTCGCGCATTCTTTCGGCCACATCGCGCGCCATCTCCATCCCGCCTTCCTTCGGCGTGAGGACGATCTCGGCGCCGAATGCCGCCATGCTCTGGCGCCGCTCCACCGAAAGGTGCTCCGGCATGACCAGGATCATGCGGTAGCCCATCATTGCGGCGCACATGGCGAGCGCGATGCCGGTGTTGCCGCTGGTGGGCTCGATCAGGGTGTCGCCGGGCCGGATGTCGCTGCGCTCCTGAGCGCGCCGGATCATGGAGAACGCCGGGCGGTCCTTGACCGAGCCGGCGGGATTGTTGCCCTCGAGCTTGACCAGCAGCGTGTTGCTGGTCCTGCCGGGCAGGCGCTTCAAGCGCACGAGCGGCGTGTTGCCGACGAAGTCCTCGAGCGTGCTGAAACCGGCGGTCAGGCGCGTATCCATGTACCTATGATAAACGAGCCGCCGCTTTCAGAACGGGAAAGACCCTTGTGCGACCAGGTTCTTGACGCTACGCGCCGCCGGCCGCTGCTCAGCCCCGCGCAAGCAGCTGCTGGCAGTAGCGAGCGACGCCCTGCTCCACCGTCAGAAACGGCTCGTCGTAGCCAGCCGCGCGCAGCGCCGAGATGTCGGCCTGCGTGTAGCTCTGGTAGCGGCCCCTGAGGTCCTCGGGGAACGGGATGTACTGGATGATGCTGCGCTCGCGCAACGCGGTCAACGTGAGCGGCGATTCGCCTTTTGCCTTGCGGCAGGCGTTGACCGTCGCCGCCGCGACGTCGTTGAAGCTCTGCGCGACGCCGGTGCCGACGTTGAAGATTCCCGATCTCCCCGGGTCGTCGAGAAAGAACAGGTTGACCTTGACGCAGTCCTCCACCGAGACGAAGTCCCGCCGCTGCTCGCCGTCGCCGTAGCCGCCGCTGCCGGTGAAGAGCCTGACGTGGTCCGCGCCGCGATACTGGTGGAAAAAGTGGTGCGCGACCGAGGCCATGCGCCCCTTGTGGGCCTCGCGCTCGCCGTAGACGTTGAAATAGCGCAGCCCCACGATCTGCGCGGTGCGCTCCTCGTAGCGCCGCCGCACCAGCTGGTCGAACAGGAACTTCGAGTAGCCGTAGATGTTGAGCGGCGCCTCGCATTCGCGCGCCTCGCGGAACTCGCGGCTCCCGCCGTAGATCGCCGCGGACGAGGCGTAGATGAAGTGCACCTCGTCGGCTATGCACCAGTCGAGGAGCCGCCGCGAGTAGCGGTAGTTGGCGTCCATCATATAGCGCCCGTCGGTCTCGGTGGTATCGGAGCACGCGCCCTGGTGCAGGACCGCGGAGAGCTGGCCGTCGAAATCCCCGTTCTCGAGGCGCTCGATGAACTCCTCCTTGTCCAGGTACTCGGCGATGTCGCAATCGGCCAGGTTCGCGAATTTCGCCCCGTCCTTGAGGTCGTCCACGGCAAGGATCTCGGTGATGCCCAGCTCGTTCAGCGCCTTGACGAGGTTGGAGCCGATGAAACCCGCCGCTCCAGTGACTACGTATTGCATGCTTCAGTCTCCAGCGGGCGCCGGATGACGCCCGAAAAGCTCTCCGGGCGTCACGACGGCGGTGCCGAACTTGCCCACCACGATGCCCGCCGCGCGGTTCGCGAGCTGCACCGCCTCCTTCATGCGCGCGCCGCCCGCCAGCGCAACGGCCAGCGCCGCGATCACGGTATCGCCGGCCCCGCTCACGTCCGATACCTCGCGCGCCTGGGCCCGGACATGATACCGCGCACCGCCCTGGAACAGGGTCATGCCTTTGTCGCCACGCGTGATGAGCAACGCCTGGACATCCAGCTTGCGCCGCAGTTGCTGCGCCCGCCGTTCCAGATCGCGCTCGTCCGTCCAGGCCCCCGCAACCTTTTCGAACTCGTCCCGGTTGGGGGTGATCACCGTCGCGCCGCGATAACGGGAGTAATCCGCGCCCTTGGGATCGACCAGCACCATCTTGCCGGCACGCCGCGCCATGCCGATCATCTTGACGATGTGCGACAGGCCGCCCTTGCCGTAATCGGAAAGGACCACCGCGTCCACCTCTCCCAGCAATCGCCCGAAGTCCCGCAGCTTGGACGCCAGCACCTCGTGATTGGGTGTCGTCTCGAAATCCACGCGCAGCAGCTGCTGCTTGCGGCCGGCGATGACCCGCAGCTTGACCGTAGTCTTGATACCGCGGTCATGGTGCAACCGGGGATGGACGCGTTCGCGCCTGAGCAAGGCCTCCAGCCGGGCGCCCGGCTCGTCCGCGCCCACGACGGACAACAACGTCACCTGGGCGCCGAGCGCCGCCGCATTGCGCGCGACGTTGGCCGCGCCGCCCGCGCGCTCCTCCTCGTGATCGATCCTGACGATCGGCACCGGCGCTTCGGGGGAGATGCGCTCGACTTCGCCGATCCAGTAACGGTCGAGCATGGCGTCGCCGACGACCAGAACGCGAGCGTTCTTGAGGGATGAG
This sequence comes from Burkholderiales bacterium, assembly GCA_036397875.1. Taxonomy (GTDB): domain Bacteria; phylum Pseudomonadota; class Gammaproteobacteria; order Burkholderiales; family SG8-41; genus SG8-41. Next base: position 42,419 of record DASWIC010000141.1, on the reverse strand, counting down.
GGATGAGGGATGAGGGATGACCCTGCCGGCCGCCGTGCCGGGGACCTTTTCTTTTGACTTTCGCCTCGGGCCTTCATTCCAGAATTGTATCGCGCCGCACGGTTTCATCCCGCGATTTCGGCGTTGATCGCGCGCAAAGCCGCGAGCGGGTCGGGCGCGCGCGCAATGGGGCGTCCGATGACGAGATAGTCCGCGCCGCCCGCAATGGCTTCACGGGGCGTGGCGATGCGGCTCTGGTCGTCCTCGCCGGCGCCGGCAGGCCGGATGCCGGGCGTCACCAGCGTGAAATTCTTCCCGCACTGGCGGCGCAGGGCTGCGGCTTCCCGCGCCGAGCACACCACCCCGTCGAGCCCGCTCGCCTGGGCAAGCTGCGCGAGCTTCAGCACGGCAGCTTGCGGGCTTGCTCCGAGCCCGACCCCGGCCACGTCGTTGGCGTCCATGCTGGTGAGCAGCGTGACAGCAACCAGCCGGGGCCGATTGCCCGATTCTGGCAGCGCCGCGCGCGCCGCTTCCATCATGGCGCGTCCACCGAGCGCGTGCACGTCGATCATCCAGACTCCAAGCTCCGCCGCGGCCAGGCACGCCGCCGCCACGGTGTTCGGGATGTCGTGAAACTTCAGGTCGAGAAACACGCTGAATCCCGCACGCCGGAGCTTTTCAATAAGCGCCGGTCCCACGGCCGTATAGAGCTCGGCTCCGACCTTGACGCGGCAGAGCGCAGGATCGAGCCGGCCAGCCAGCGCGAGCGCATCCGTCGCGTCGGGGTAATCGAGCGCGACGATGATACGAGGATCGCTCATGCCGCCGCCTCCGACATGCAATCGTAGAACGAACGCCACCACGTCGGCGGCCAACCGTCCTTCGCGGGTCGCATCCCCGATCCCTCACTCCTTCCCTCTCTCCCGAGCGGAGAAAGGAAGGTCGAGCCCCCCTTCTCCACTTGGGAGAAGGGCGGGGATGAGGGGAACGGGGCCCCTGCTCCACCGCTCATGCCGGTATCTTTGCCTCTTCCGTGCGGCGCGGCGAGTACGTCTCCCACTCCGCGCACGCAGGACAATGCCAGTAATACTGGCGGGCGCGGAAGCCGCAGTTGTCGCACTTGTACATCGCGAGGCTGCGCGTGTGCTGGTTGACCAGCTCCTTGACGAGCTCGAGGTCGCGGCGGCGGTCGAGCGGCGCTTCCAGCATCTGGGCCTCGAGCAGCTTGTCGAGCCCGAGGAGCGTCGGCATGCGGCGCAGCTCGTCCCGGGCGAGCCGGTAGGCGGGCTCCGTGCCCTGGCTCTCCAGAATCCCCTGGAACACCACGTTGAGCATGTCGAGGGAGGGATACTTCGCCAGGTAGCCGCGCAGCAGGTTCACGCCTTCCTCGAGCCTGCCCAGCTGCTTGTAGGCGTTGAAGATCCGTTCCGCGACGAGCGCCAGGAACTGCGGGTTCTGGCTCTCGATGCGCTGCCACGCCTCGATGGCGGCCTTCGGCCGCTTCGCCGCGATTTCGAGGTCGCCGAGCAGCATATTGGCGCGCACGCACAGGCGGTGATGGGCAAGCGCCTCCGCGAGATGCGGGCGCGCCGCGTCGGGACGCGATTGCATCAGCTCGTTCAACGCCAGCTCGCAGCGGAAATTCGCGATCTCCTTCTGGTGCGAGCGGCTGGTCTCGGTCTCGAGCTTGCCGGCGATGCCGATCGCCTTGTGCCAGTCCTTTTCCTGCTCGTAGATCTCGAGCAGGAACCGCAGCGCCTGCTCGGTACAGGAGGTGCCCTCGAGCTTGAGGAACAGCTCCTCGGCGCGGTCGAGGAGCCCCGCCTTGAAGTAGTCCTGCGCGAGCTCGTAGAGCGCCGCGAGCTTCTGCTCGGCGGCGAGATCGGGGCGCTCGACCAGGTTCTGATGCATGCGGATCGCGCGCTCGACCTCGCCGCGGCGGCGGAACAGCCCCCCCAGCGCGAAATGCAGCTCGATGGTCTGGGGGTCGACCTTGACCACCTCGATGAACGCCTCGATCGCCTTGTCGGGCTGCTCGCTCAGCAGGAAGTTGAGGCCCTTGAAGTACGACAGGGGAAGCACCCGCGACTCCGACAGCAGCTGCTTGATGTCGATGCGCGCGGCGAACCAGCCCAGCGCGAAGAATACCGGCAGCGCGAGCAGCCACCAAAACTCAATTTCCATACCGCCCCGTCTTCAGCTTCGAGCGAGTTGCGACGGCCGCTGCTCGGTGCCCTCGGTGCCGCCGTGGCTGGTGTTGCTCAACTGGCGCCGGAGCGCGGCGATTTCCCGGCGCTGCCTGAAAATGCGCGGCAGCCCGGCGGCCACGCCCAGCGCGATGCCCGCGCAGAACGCGATCAACAGCACGAATATGAGAGGCGACTGCCACTCCCAGCCGAGAAAGTACCGGACCGTTACCGCGTCCGTGTTCCGCAACGCGAAGGTGAGCACCAGGACGAACAGGGCGAGTTTGAGAATCAACAAGAAGGTGCGCATGGGCGGCTCCGGGGACAAAAAAGGCGGCACGATCTTTCGATGATGCCGCCCGCGGACAGACAGTGCCGGTAGGGTATTCGCTATTTCTTGACGTCCACACGCTCGCGCAGTTCCTTCCCCGCCTTGAAGTGCGGCACGTACTTGGCCGGCACCTGAACCTTTTCCCCCGACTTGGGATTGCGCCCGGTGCGCGGCGGCCGGTAGTTCAGGCCGAAACTGCCGAAGCCCCGGATCTCGATGCGCTGCCCCTGCGCGAGGCTCTTCCCCATGGCGTCGAGAATCATCTTGACCGCGAGTTCCGCGTCCTTCGCCACGAGCTGGGGATAGCGCGCCGCAAGCTTCGCGATCAACTCGGATTTGGTCATGGCGCTTCCTTATTGTTGGGTATTGGCTACGTCGAGCTTCGCCTTGAGCAGGGCGCCGAGGCTCGTCGTACCGGGGCTCGCCTGCTTCTCCGTCGCAAGCTTCTTCATGCCCTCGGCCTCCTCCGCCAGGTCCTTGGCCTTGACCGACAGGTTGATCGTGCGGTTCTTGCGGTCGATGTTGATGATCATGGCCGTGACCTTGTCGCCTTCCTTCAATCGGGTGCGGATGTCCTCCACGCGGTCGCGCGCGACTTCCGACACCCTCAGATAGCCCTCGACCTCGCCCTCGAGCTGGATGACGGCGCCGCGGGCGTCGATCGACTTCACGAAGCCGTTGACCACGGAATTCTTGTCATGCGTCTGGATGAAACCGTTGAAGGGGTCGCCCTCGATCTGCTTGATGCCGAGCGAGATGCGCTCGCGCTCGACGTCGATCGAGAGCACCTGGGTCTCGACCTCCTGGCCCTTCTTGTACTCGCGCACGGCTTCCTCGCCGGGCTTGCTCCAGGAGAGGTCGGACAGATGCACCAGGCCGTCGATGCCGCCGGGCAGCCCGATGAAGATGCCGAAGTCGGTGATCGACTTGATGCTCCCCTTCACCTTGTCGCCCTTCTTGTGATTCATCGCGAACTCTTCCCACGGGTTCGGCAGGCACTGCTTCATGCCGAGCGAGATGCGGCGCCGGTCCTCGTCGATCTCGAGCACCATGACCTCGACCTCGTCGCCCAGCTGCGTCACCTTGGACGGGTGGACGTTCTTGTTCGTCCAGTCCATTTCGGAGACGTGCACCAGGCCCTCGATGCCGGGCTCGATCTCGACGAACGCGCCGTAATCGGTCAGGTTGGAGACCTTGCCGAAGAGGCGCGTGCCGGTCGGATAGCGGCGGGAGATTCCCACCCAGGGGTCTTCGCCCAGCTGCTTCATGCCCAGGGAGACGCGGTTCTTCTCCTGGTCGAACTTGAGCACCTTGGCTTCGACCTCGTCGCCCACCGTGAGGATCTCGGACGGGTGCTTGACGCGGCGCCACGCGAGGTCGGTGATGTGCAGCAGCCCGTCGATGCCGCCCAGGTCCACGAACGCGCCGTAGTCGGTGATGTTCTTGACGATGCCCTTGACGACCTTCCCTTCCTGCAGGCTTGCGAGCAGCGCGTCGCGCTCCGCGCCCTGGGTGGCCTCGAGCACGGCGCGGCGCGACACCACCACGTTGTTGCGCTTGCGGTCGAGCTTGATGACCTTGAAATCCATCTGCTTGTTTTCGTACGGGCTGGTGTCCTTGACCGGGCGGATATCCACCAGCGAGCCCGGCAGGAAGGCGCGGATGCCGTTCACCGTCACGGTGAGCCCGCCCTTGACCTTGCCGTTGATGATGCCGGAGACCACGTTGCCCTTCTCGAGCGCCTCCTCCAGCTGGTGCCAGGCCGCGAGGCGCTTGGCCTTGTCGCGCGAGAGCCGGGTCTCTCCGTGGCCGTCCTCCAGGGACTCGATCGCGACGCTCACGAAGTCGCCGATCTTGACTTCGACTTCGCCGCGGTCGTTGCGGAATTCCTCGATCGGGATGTAACTCTCGGATTTCAGGCCGGCATTGACGACGACGAAATTGTCATCGGCCCGGATCACTTCTGCGGTGATGACCTCGCCCACCCGCATTTCCTTGCGGGCGAGACTTTCCTCGAACAGCGCGGCGAAGTTTTCAACGGGGGCTGCCGGGGATTGTGCTTTCATCATTCGGTTCAGGGTGTTGGGGTTGCCCGCCGTGGCGACGGGGTTGGTTGATCATGCCCACAAGCCGGGGTGCGGCTCAGGGCGCCCTTGGTGCCTGTCGGTAGAGCGCCAGCACCTGCGCTACCGCGTCCGCCGCCGACATGTCCGTGGTATCGATCAGGACGGCATTCGCGCTCTTCAGCAGGGGTGCCGTGGCACGCATCATGTCGCGCTGGTCGCGTTCCCCGATATCCTGCAAAAGGGCCGCCATAGTAGCATCCATTCCTTTGTCCATCAACTGTTTATAGCGCCGTTCGGCCCGCGATTCCAGGCTCGCCGTGAGGAAGATTTTGAGCACGGCATCGGGGAACACCACCGAGCCCATATCGCGCCCGTCCGCCACCAGTCCGGGGGGCTGCCGGAAGGCCCGCTGGCGCACGAGCAGGGCCGTTCTGACTCCCGGGAGCGCGGCGATTCGGGAAGCGGCGACGCTCACCGCCTCGGCGACGATGACTTCGCTCACGTTACGGCCCCCCAGTTGCACGCGGTCACCGTTGAATTCCGCCCTCAAATTCAAGGTGATCTCAGCCAAAGTTAACTCATCGTCGAGGTCGGCGCCGGCCTCCAGTGCGGCCAATGCCACCGTGCGGTATAGGGAGCCGCTGTTGAGGTAGTGAAAACCCAGTGCCCTCGCCACGCCCTGCGCCACGGTGCCCTTCCCGGATGCCGACGGGCCGTCGATCGCGATGACGGGGGGCTCGCCGGCTGGCACGCTCAGTGCTCCGAGACCGAGGCCAGCACGTCGAAATAGTCGGGAAACGTCTTGGCGACGCAGCGCGGGTCGTTGATGCGGACCCCAACGCCCCCCAGCGCCACAAGCGAAAAGCACATTGCCATGCGATGGTCGTCGTAGGTATCGATGACTGCGTGAGGCGTGAGGCGGGAGCCGGGAGGCGGCGTAATCGTCAGGAAGTCGGGCCCCTCCTCCACTTTCGCGCCGAGCTTGCGCAGCTCGGCCGCCATGGCCGCGATGCGGTCCGTTTCCTTCACCCGCCAGTTGCCGATATTGCGCAGCGTGCTCGTCCCCTCCGCGAACAAGGCGGCGACCGCAGCGGTCATCGCGGCATCGGGGATGTCGCTGAAGTCGGCGTCGATCGGCATGAGCCTGCCGCGCCGGGCGGTCTCCGGCCGGGAGCCCGCCTCGATCCAGTTCTCGCCCATCGCGATGCTCGCCCCCATGCGCTCCAGCGTTTCGGCGAAGCGGACATCTCCCTGCATGCTGGCGCGCCCGACGCCTTCGACGCGCACCGGTCCGCCCCCCGTCAGCCCGCTGATGGCGCCGGCCGCGAGGAAATAGGACGCCGAGGAGGCATCTCCCTCCACGTAGATCTCGCCCGGGCTCGCATAGCGCGCTCCCGCGGGAATGGTGAACGCCGTCCAGCCCTGGCGCTCGACCTCGACGCCGAAACGCCGCAGGGTATTGAGCGTAAGCTCGACGTAGGGTTTCGACACGAGCTCGCCCTCGACCGAGAGGACGGTCCGCTCGCCGGTGAGCGGCAGCGCGATGAGAAGCCCGGTGACGAACTGGCTGGAGACATCACCGCGCACGCTCACCCGGCCGCCGGCGCGGATCGCCGCGGGGTGGATGGCAAGCGGAGGGAACCCTTCCTTCTGGAGGTACTTGATACCGGCGCCGAGCCGACGCAACGCATCGACCAGGTCTCCGATCGGCCGCTCGTGCATGCGCGGCGTCCCTGACAGCCGGTACTCGCCGGCGCACAGCGCCAGGACCGCCGTCAGTGGCCGGAAAGCGGTGCCGGCGTTGCCCAGAAAGAGCTCCGCCTTCTTCACCGGAAATGCCCCACCCGCTCCCCGGACCCGGAACGCATGGCCGCCCTCCTCCGTGCACGTCACCCCGAGCGCCCGCAGCGCGCCGAGCATGAACTGCGTGTCCTCCGATTCGAGCAGGTCGCGGATCCGCGTCTCGCCCTGCGCCAGCGCGGCGAGCAGGAGAATGCGGTTGGAAATGCTCTTGGATCCCGGCAGCCTGACGGTGCCGCGAACGCGACGCACGGGCGCGAGATCGAGATAATCCGGGCTCATTGCCGGCAGCTACGTCCGCTTCCTCACCAGCCACTTCTCGCGCGCGGCGCGCGCGCGCGCGAACAATAGCCTGAGCTCCTGCGCGTCCGCGCGCTCGATTGCCGCGCGTGTCTGCTCGAGCTCGTTCTCATAGCCTTCCAGCGCCGCCAGCAGGGCCTCGCGATTCGCCACGCAAATATCGGCCCACATCTCCGGTGAGCTGCCGGCGATGCGCACCGTATCGCGCAGCCCTCCCGCCGACAGGCCGAACAGCTGCGCCGGGTTGCGCCGCCCGGCGAGCAGGTTGACGAGCGCGAACGCGATCACGTGCGGCAGATGGCTCACCGCGGCGAGGATCTCGTCGTGAGCGCCGGCATCGAGGCGCACGACCCGCGCCCCGCACGCTTCCCACGCGCGCCGCACCAGCGCGACGGCACCCGCAGCGGTTCCCGCTTGCGGCGTGAGGATCACGTTGCGGCCGCGGAACAGGCCCGGAACGGCGGCTGCCGCGCCGCTCAATTCCGTGCCCGCGACGGGGTGCGCCGGAACGAAACGGGCGAGGTGCGCGCCGAGGAAGCGCTGCGCGCAGGCGATGACGTCGCGCTTGGTGCTGCCCGCGTCCGTGATTACCGCGCGCGCCGGAAGATGCGGGGCGATGGCGCTCATGACGGCCGGCATCTGGCCGACCGGCGTCGCGAGCAGCACCAGATCCGCATCGCGCACCGCGCGCGCGGGTTCGCGTGACGCCTCGTCGATGACCTTCAAGCGGAGCGCGTCGGCGAGATTGCCGCGCGTGCGCCCCACGCCGACCACGCGCCGCACCGCGCGCGCGCGCTTGAGCGCCAGCGCGAACGAGCCGCCGATCAGCCCCACGCCGATGACGACGAGCTTGCCGATTCTAAACTTGGCGCGCATGTCTGTAGTTTCAAGTCTAAGGTCTAAAGTCTAAGGTCTAACGTTGTCAAGGAAACAACTTAAGACTTGAAACCTTAGACTTTAGACTCGACAGCCCGCTTCAGGCTGTCAAGGAAGCGGGCGTTCTCCGACTCCAGACCGATGGTGACGCGCAAGTGCTGCGGCATGCCGTAGCTCGCGATCGGACGCACGATCACTCCGGACCGGAGCAGCCTCTGATACACGCCCGCCGCGTCCCGGACCCGGAAGCTCACGAAATTGCCATGGGACGGAATGTACTCGATGGCGAGCCGTTTGAACGCGTCCGTGAGCTGGCGCATGCCCGAGCGGTTGAGCTCGAAGCTCTCACGCACGAATGCCGTATCGTCGAGCGCGGCCGTCGCGGCGGCGAGCGCGATGCTGTTGACGTTGAACGGCTGGCGCACGCGGTTCATCACGTCGGCGACGCCGGCCGCGGCGAGCGCGTAGCCGACGCGCACCCCCGCCAGTCCGTAGACCTTGGAGAAGGTCCGCGTCACCACGAGGTTGGGAAAGCGCGCGAGCCAGCCGATGCTGTCCGGCCGGTGCTCCGGCAGCAGGTACTCGTGGTAGGCCTCGTCCAGCACCAGCAGCACCTCGCGCGGCAGGCCGGCGATGAAGGCCTCCAGCTCGCGCGCCGGCACCAGGGTACCCGTGGGATTGTTGGGATTGGCGATGAAGACGAGGCGCGTTGCCGGCGTCAGCGCGCGCCGCATCCCGCCGAGGTCGTGGCCATAGTCCTTCGCCGGCACCTCGATGCCGGTCGCGCCCGCCGCCTGCACCGCCAGCGGGTAGACCGCGAATGCATGCTGCGAATAGACCGCGGCCAGGCCCGGCGCGAGGAACGCGCGCGCGGCCATTTCCAGCACGTCATTCGATCCGTTGCCGAGGACGATGCGCTCCTGCGGGATGTCGTGACGACGGGAGAGCGCCTGCTTCAGCTCGAAGCCGTTGCCGTCGGGGTAGCGCGCGAGCTCGGACAGCGTCGCCTCGATCGCGCGCCGCGCGAGCGGGCTCACGCCGCGCGGGTTTTCATTGGAAGCGAGCTTGATGATGCGCGCCTCGTCGATCCCCATTTCGCGCGCGAGCTCCGAGATCGGCTTGCCGGGCTGATAGGGCGCGATGGCACGGACGTAGCCCGGCGCGAGGTCGCAAATATCCATCAGGCAACGGCGGCGGGGTAGGAGCCGAGAATCTTGAGAAGCGACGCCTTCTGCTTCAGCTCCGCGAGGGCGCGCGCGACGTTCGGATCCTGCTGGTGCCCCTCGATGTCGACGTAGAACACGTACTCCCACATGCCGGTGCGCGATGGGCGCGATTCGAGCCGGGTCATGCTCACCTGGTTCACCGCCAGCGGAGTCAGCAGATCGTGCATCGCGCCGGGAACGTTGCGCGTGGACATGACGAGCGACGTCTTGTCGCGCCCGGAGGGCGCCGCGTCGCGCTCGGCGATGACCAGAAAGCGGGTGGTGTTCTTCGCCTCGTCCTCGATGTTGCGCGCAAGCAGCTTCAGGCCGTAGAGCGCGGCCGCGCTCCTGGGGCCGATCGCCGCCGCCCCCCGCTCGCGCGCGGCGAGGCGCGCGGCTTCGGCGTTGCTGACGACCGCCTCGCGCCCGGCGCCTGGCAGGTTGCGCGCGAGCCACTGCTGGCACTGGGCGAGGCTCTGGACGTGCGAGTAGACCTTGCGGATGCCGCCGAGCTTCCCGCTCCTCGCCATCAAGCACTGGCGGATCGGCAGCATGACCTCGCCGCAGACCCGCGCCGGGCTCGAGAGCAGCAAGTCGAGCGTGCGGCCGATGGCCCCCTCGGTGGAGTTTTCGACCGGGACGACGCCGTATCCCGCTGATCCCGTCTCGACCCGGCGGAACACCTCGTCGATCGAGCCGCAGGGCACGAGGGCAGCAAGCCCCCCGAAATGCTTGATGGCCGCCTCCTGGCTGAACGTGCCCTGCGGCCCGAGGTAGGCGGCCGTCATCGAGTCTTCGAGCGCGCGGCACGCCGAGATGATTTCGGTGAACAGGCGCGCCAGGGCCGCGTCCGGCAGGGGGCCGCGGTTCTCCGCCAGGATGCCGCGCAGGACCTGCGCCTCGCGCTCGGGGCGGTAGGCCGCGCCCTCCTTCAGCCGGCCGACGCGTTGCGCGAGCCGCGCGCGAGCCGAAAGGAGCTTCACCAGCCGCCGGTCGAGCGCGTCGATCCGATTGCGGATTGATGGGATACCGCTCACTGCTTGCAGCTCACTTCTCGGCAGGCATATAGCGCACCGCCAGCACGCCCTCGATCGCCCCGACGTGCTCGACCAGCCTGGCGGGCACCTTGGAATCCACGTCCACCAGCGTATACGCCATCTCGCCCTTCGACTTGTTGATCATGTTGTGGATGTTGAGTCCGGCCCTGGCCATCGCCGTGGAAATCTGCCCGACCATGTTCGGCACGTTCGCGTTGGCGATGCCGACGCGGAACGGCGCCTCCCGCGCCATCACCACATCCGGAAAATTCACGGCGTTCAGGATGTTACCGTTCTCGAGGAAGTCCCGCACCTGGTCCACGACCATCACCGCGGAGTTGTCTTCCGCCTGGCGGGTGGACGCACCGAGGTGCGGCAGCGTAATCACCTCGGGGCGGCCGGCGAGCTTCCGCGCGGGGAAGTCGCAGACGTAACACCGGATCCGCTTCGCCTCGAGCGCTTCCACCACCGCGTCGTTGTCGACGATGCCTTCGCGGGCGAAGTTGAGGAGGATCGCGCCATGCTTCATGAGCTTGATGCGGCCAGCATTGATCATGTTGCGCGTATCCTTCAGAAGCGGCACGTGCACCGTGACGAAATCGGACGCCTTCAGCACTTCCTCGATGCTGTGGGCCTTCCTCACCTGCGACGGCAGGCTCCACGCCGCGTCCACGGTAATCTCGGGATCGTAACCCAGCACGTTCATGCCGAGCTTGATCGCCGCGTCCGCGACCAGGCTGCCGATCCTGCCCAGCCCGATCACGCCGAGCGTGTGCTGCGGCAGCTCGATGCCGGCGAAATGCTTCTTGCCATCCTCCACCCGCTGGTTCAGCGACTTGTCGTCGCCCTTCAGGCCGTGCACGAAATTGAGCGCCGGCACCAGGTTGCGCGACGCGATCAGCAACCCGGCGATGACCAGCTCCTTCACCGCGTTGGCGTTCGCGCCCGGCGCGTTGAATACCGGCACGCCGCGACGGCTCATCTTCTCCACCGGGATATTGTTGACCCCGGCGCCGGCGCGTCCGATCGCCTTCACGGGCGCCCCGATCTCCATGGCATGCATGTCGTGCGAGCGCACCAGGATCGCGTCCGGGTTCTCGATGCCGCTGCCGACCAGGTAGCGCGGGGACGGGAAGCGTTTCAGCCCGACGCCGGCGATCGCGTTGAGCGTCAGTATCCGGTATTGCCTAGCCATGGGTCCGTTCGAACTCCCGCATGAAGTCGGTAAGCGCCTTCACCCCTTCGAGCGGCATCGCGTTGTAGATCGAGGCGCGCATGCCGCCGACCGCGCGATGGCCCTTGAGCTCGCACAACCCGTGCGCCTTCGCCTCGGTGAGAAACGCCTCGTCGAGCTTGCCGTTGCGCAACCAGAACGGGATGTTCATGCGCGACCGGTCGTCCCGGGCGACCGGCGAGTGGTAGAACTCCGTCTGGTCGAGGGTGTCGTACACGAGCTTCGCCTTGGCGATGTTGATCTCCTCCATGCGGGCGAGGCCGCCCTGCTTCTTCAGCCACTGGAACACCAGTCCCGCAAGGTAGATGGCGTAGGTCGGCGGGGTGTTGTGCATGGAGTCCGCCGCGGCCTGGACCTTGTAATCGAAAATCGAGGGCGTGTTCGGGGCAGCCTGCCCGATCAGATCCTCGCGCACGATCACGATGCCCATCCCCGCCGGGCCGATATTCTTCTGCGCGCCGGCGTAGATCAGGCCGAAACGGCCGACGTCGAGCGGCCGCGACAGGATGTGCGAGGACGCATCGGCGACCAGCGGCACGCCATCCGTCCGCGGGATCCAGTGAAATTCCACGCCGCCGATCGTCTCGTTCGACGTGTAATGCACGTACGCCGCCTCGGGATCGACCTGCCATTGATCCTGCTTCGGCGCGTAGGTGAATTTCGCGTCCTCCGAGCTCGCCGCGATGGCCACCCTGCAGTAGCGCTTCGCCTCGGCGATCGCCCGTGTCGACCAGTGCCCGGTGTTGACGTAGCTGGCGACCGCCTTGCCCCGCAGCAGGTTCATCGGGACGATCGCGAACTGGGCGGCGCCGCCGCCGTGCAGAAACAGCACCTTGTAGTGCTCCGGAATCGCCAGCAATTCGCGCAGGTCCGCCTCGGCCTGGGCGTGGATGGCGATGAAAACCTTGCCGCGGTGGCTCATTTCCATCACGGACATGCCCGTGCCGCGCCAATCGAGCATCTCCTCGGCCGCCTGCCGCAGCACGGGCTCCGGCAGTGTCGCCGGCCCGGCCCCGAAATTGAATACCCTTCCCACGCTGAACCTCAAACTATTGTTCTTCGCCGTTTTCAGGCTCGACGATCTTCTCCAGGCCGGCGAGCTTCTCGCCCTCGTCGATGAGGTTGATGAGGCGCACGCCCTGGGTGGATCGTCCCTGCTCGCGCACCTCCGCGACGCGCGTGCGAATCAGCACGCCGCCGGTGGTGATCAGCATCATCTCGTCCTCCGCGCCCACGAGCTGGGCGGCGATCAACTTGCCGTTGCGCTCGCTGCAATCGATCGCAATGATGCCCTGGGTGCCGCGCCCATGGCGGGTGTACTCGGTCAGCGGCGTGCGCTTGCCGTAGCCGTTTTCCGTGGCCGTGAGCACCGAAAGGCTCTCGTCGCTCACGGTCAGCAGCGACACCACGTTCTGGCCTTTCTGCAGCTTCATGCCGCGCACCCCCGCCGCGTTGCGCCCCATCGGGCGCACTTCGTCCTCCGCGAAGCGCACTGCCTTGCCCGCGTCGGAGAACAGCATGGCGTCCTGCTTGCCGTCGGTCAGCGCCACCCCGATCAGGTGGTCCCCGCCGTCGAGGTTGACCGCGATGATGCCCTTCGCCATCGGCCGCGAGAACGCGGCGAGCGCGGTCTTCTTCACCGTCCCCAGCGCGGTCGCCATGAACACGAAATGGTTCTCGTCGAATTCCTTGACCGGCAGCACGGCGGTGATCTTCTCGTGCTCCATCAGCGGCACCAGGTTCACGATCGGCTTGCCGCGCGAGGCGCGGCTGCCCTGCGGCACCTCGTAGACCTTGAGCCAGTAGATGCGCCCGCGGTTGGAGAAGCACAGGATGTGATCGTGGGTGTTCGCGATGAACAGCTTCTCGACGAAATCGTCCTCCTTGGTCGCGGTCGCCTGCCTGCCGCGCCCGCCGCGCTTCTGCGCGCGATAATCCGCGACCGGCTGGCACTTCATGTAGCCGCTGTGCGAGAGCGTGACCACGACGTCCTCGGCCGCGATCAGGTCCTCGGTGGACAGCTCCTGCGTCATGGTGACGATCTCGCTCCTGCGCTCGTCGCCGTACTGCTTCTTCGCCTCGGCGAGCTCCTGGGAGATGATCTTCGTGACGCGGGCGGAATCGGCGAGCACTTCGATGAGATCCACGATTTTGTCCATGGTCTCCCGGTATTCCGACGCGAGCTTGTCCTGCTCGAGCGCGGTCAGGCTCTGGAGCCGCATCTCGAGGATGCGCTGCGCCTGCACGTCGGACAGGCGGTAGCCATTCTTCTGCGGCCCGAATTCGGCGATCAGCCCCTCCGGGCGCGATACCTGTCCCCCGCTGCGCTCCAGCAGCGCCTCCACGAGCCGGGAGCGCCACAAGCGCGCCATCAACTCGCGCTTCGCGTCGGCGGGCGCAGCCGCGCCCTTGATGAGCGCGATCACTTCGTCCACGTTGGAGAGCGCCACCGCCAGGCCCTCCAGGACGTGACCGCGCTCGCGCGCCTTGCGCAGCTCGAACACGGTGCGGCGCGTGACGACCTCGCGGCGATGGCGCAGGAAGGCATCCAGGAACTGCTTGAGGTTCAAGAGCCGCGGCTGGCCGTCCACCAGCGCGACCATATTCATGCCGAACGTTTCCTCGAGCTGCGTCTCCTTCCACAGGTTGTTGAGGATCACCTCGGGGTTTTCTCCGCGCTTCAGCTCGATCACAGCCCGCATTCCGCTCTTGTCGGACTCGTCGCGGATGTCGGAGATGCCCTCGATCCTCTTCTCGCGCACCATCTCGCCGATCCTCATCAACAGGCTCGCCTTGTTGACCTGGTAGGGCAGCTCGTCGACCACGATGGCGGTGCGCCCGCCCTTTTCCGCTTCCTCGAAATGGGTGCGCGCGCGCATTACCACCCGGCCGCGCCCAGTGCGGTAGCCTTCCTTGACGCCCTGCACCCCGTAGATCACCCCGGAGGTGGGGAAATCCGGCGCGGGCACGATCTTGGTCAGGTCGTCGATGCTGATACCCGGGTCCGCGAGTATCGCCTGGCAGGCATCGACCACCTCGGAGAGGTTGTGCGGCGGAATGTTCGTCGCCATGCCGACCGCAATGCCGGAGGAGCCGTTCACGAGCAGGTTGGGGATGCGCGTGGGCAGCGTGGTCGGCTCCTGCTCCTTGCCGTCGTAATTCGGCACGAAATCGACCGTCTCCATGTCGATATCGGCCAGCAGGTCCGAGGCAATGCGCTCCAGCCGGCATTCGGTGTAGCGGTACGCCGCCGGGGAATCCCCGTCCACCGAGCCGAAGTTTCCCTGCCCATCGATCAGCGTGTAGCGCATGGAGAAGTCCTGCGCCATGCGTACCAGGGCCTCGTAGGTGGCGGCATCGCCGTGGGGGTGGTACTTGCCGAGCACGTCACCCACCACGCGCGCGCACTTGACGTAGGGCCGGTTCCAGACGTTGTTCGCCTCGTGCATCGCGAAGAGAATGCGGCGGTGCACCGGCTTCAGGCCGTCGCGCACGTCGGGCAGCGCCCGCCCCACGATCACGCTCATCGCGTAATCGAGGTAGGAGCGGCGCATCTCCTCTTCGAGGCTGACGGGGAGTGTTTCTCTTGCGATCTGATCCATGAAAATACAGGGAATTCGAGGCGGTTTCCGGCGTGGTAAAAAAGCCGAATTTTACCATGCGCTGGGCCCGAAACCTGACCCCCTCAAGCGCGGATTTCGGGTGCGGCGCCGTTCCCGGCGCGGCGTCATCACGCTTGGAAGATCGATCCGTGTGAGGCCATCAGTTCGTCTCCCCTCGCGCCCCCCCGCGTGCTTGAGTGGTGTGCCCCGTTGCCCCGGGGACGCACTCGAGCGGCTCCGGCAAGCGCGCCTGGCGCGGCCCGTAGTCCACTTCATGAAGTACCCGCGCCCGCCAGGGGCGCGCCCGTTACCCAAAAGCAACAGGCAAACATCCATTTACTCGGATACCCGTGCTATGATTTCCGCATAATTTGCCTTGCCCGTTCCGATGTGTTATTAGTAGCCGCGGGGAGACTCCATAGTGGTTAACCGGCACTTCGGCGGGTCCCTAACCATCGCATAACAGGAGGATCAAGAACATGAATTCAGCTTTGCGCAAGATGTACACGTTCGCCGGCATACTGGCCGCAACCAGCCTGTTGGCCGCCTGCGCGACAGAACCGGAGAAGAAACCCGAGCCGGCACCCGCACCCATGATGAAGCCCGCGCCGGCGCCGAAGCCCGCGCCGAAGGCCGCACCCGCGCCGAAACCGAAGCCCAAGAAGCCGGCTTTCCTCAACGTCGAGCAGAAGGTCGAGCTGCAGGGCATCCCCTTCGACAAGGCGGTGATGACCTCTGACAACAAGGCCGATCTCGACAAGTTCGTGGCCAGCCTGCGCAAGGCGACCAAGGCGCGCGGACCCGTGAACATCAGCGCCGTGGTCGTGACGGGACACACTGACCGCATCGGCAGCCTCAAGTACAACATGGGCCTCTCCGAGCGCCGCGCAGTCGTGTTCAAGGACTACCTGGTCAGCATGGGCGTCGATCAGAAGCTGATCTTCTGGGAAGGCAAGGCCTTCAAGCAGCCGATCCCGGTGACGAAGTTCTGCGACAACAAGATGAAGCGCAAGCAGCTGATCGAGTGTCTGGCGCCGAACCGCCGGGTGACCGTGGAGGTCGTCGGCCGGGCGATCAATCTCAAGCCGAAGCCCGCCGCGAAGAAGAAGCCAGCCGCGAAGAAGCGCTGAAATCCACACCATAGTTCGAGCAATCCAGTCATTCAAGAGCCCTGCCGCGAGGCAGGGCTCTTTTGTTTCCGGAGGCGCTTCTGGCTGATTCGGTTCCTTGCGTCGTGGAAGCGGCCTGGGTCATTCCGGTCGATCCCCCCGAGACGGTCCTCGCGGACCACGCCGTCGTGGTGGTGGATGGACGCATCCGTGATCTGCTCCCCGCCACCCTGGCGCGAGAGCGATACCCCACTGCGCGTCGCACTGAACTACCCGGCCACGTCCTGATCCCGGGACTAGTCAACCTGCACACGCATGCCGCGATGGCCTTGATGCGCGGCCTCGCGGACGACCGGGCGCTCATGGACTGGCTGCAGAACCACATCTGGCCGGTTGAAACGCGGCTCGTTTCGGCCGATTTCGTGCGCGATGGCACGCTGCTCGCCTGCGCGGAAATGCTGCGCGGCGGGATCACTTGCTTCAATGACATGTACTTCCATCCCGAGGCCGCCGGACGCGCCGCTCTCGCCGCCGGCATGCGGGCTGCGCTCGGCATCATCGTCATCGAAATGCCTTCTGCCTACGCGGCGGATGCCCAGGATTACATCAGCAAAGGCCTCGCGACCCGTGACGAGCTGAAGCACGAGGGCCTGCTCTCGTTCTGCATCGCACCGCATGCGCCGTACACGGTGAGCGACAAGGCGTTCGAGCGCATCGCCATGCTGCAGGGCGTGCTCGATCTGCCCCTGCACATCCACTTGCACGAAACCCGCGATGAGATCGAGCAGAGCCTGGCCCGCCACGGCGAGCGTCCTCTCGCGAGATTGCAGAAACTCGGGCTGGTGGACGCCAATCTGATCGCCGTCCACGCGGTCCATCTGGGCGAGCAGGAGGTGAAACTGCTTGCAGCCGAGGGTTGCCACGTCGCCCACTGTCCCAGCTCGAATCTCAAGCTCGCCAGCGGCATCGCGACGCCGGCCCGGCTCCTCCGCGCCGGCGTCAACGTGGGGCTCGGCACCGACGGCGCCGCGAGCAACAACCGCCTCGACCTGTTTACCGAGATGCGGCTGGCGGCGCTCCTCGCCAAGGGAACGGCCGACGACCCGACCGCCTTGCCCGCGCACACGGCGCTCGAAATGGCCACGGTGCGCGCTGCGCGCGCGCTCGGCATGGAGGACCGCATCGGCGCGCTCGCCCCCGGTAAATGCGCCGACATGACGGCGGTCGACCTGGGTGCGCTGGAGCTGTTGCCGTGCTATGACCCACTGTCGCATCTGGTGTACGCGGCCGGTCGGGAGCACGTCAGCCACGTGTGGGTGAACGGCGAGCTGGTGGTCGAAAAGGGCCGCCTGACGCGGCTCGACACCACCGAGCTCGCCGCAAAGACCGCCTACTGGAAGGAAAAGATACGAGGCTAGGAGGAGCGGTCCCGGGCCGAGTAGAATCAGCGGCCTCAGATGAGCCGTCATCAAATATTGGTATCCTCATATCGGCCGCTCCGCGCGTCACCGGGGGTCACGTCCCCGAACACGTTCGGGGCGCGTCGACGGGCGGAAGAGGGCCCCACTGGGATCTGACCCCGGAGACGCGCATGGGATCGGCATCAATACGACGCGCCATTGATCGGCTCCACGGTCGCATCCCGCAAGCGGGGCCCCTGCTCCACGTTCCACCGATCCCTGTTCCGCCCCTCGACGCGCCCCATCACTCGTCACTCGAATGATCAACGTCGATCCGCTCGAGCTCGAGAAATTCAGCCAGCTCGCGCACCGCTGGTGGGATCCCGGCGCCGAGTTCAAGCCGCTGCACGACATCAATCCGCTGCGCCTCGATTACATCGACGGCATCGCCGGGTTAAGCGGGCGGCGCGTGCTCGACGTCGGTTGCGGCGGCGGCATACTGACCGAGGCGATGGCGGCGCGCGGCGCGCGCGTCACCGGCATCGATCTTGCCGACAAGCCGCTGAAAGTCGCGCAGCTGCACCTGCTGGAATCGGGACTCGAGGTGGAATACCGGCTGATCGCGCCGGAAGCGCTCGCGCGCGAGGCGCCGGGCAGCTTCGATATCGTCACCTGCATGGAGTTGCTCGAGCACGTGCCCGACCCGGCGGCGACGGTGCAGGCGTGCGCCGACCTCGTCCGCCCCGCGAGTCACGTATTCTTCTCCACGATCAACCGCAATCTCAAGTCGTATCTCCTCGCGGTGGTCGGCGCCGAATACGTGCTGAAGCTCCTGCCGCGCGGCACGCATGACTACGCGAAATTCATCAAGCCGTCCGAGCTTGCCGGCATGTGCCGGCGCGCGGGCCTGGAGGTCACGCGCGTCACGGGAATGACCTACAACCCCTTCACGAAGGGGTACTCCCTGGGCAGCGATACAGATGTCAACTACATTGTGCATGCCACAAAGTCGTGATGTCGCTCCCGCGCAGGCGGGAGTCCAGGACATTTCGTGCAAACCGCACCGACAACCTCCTAGATTCCCGCCGTCGCGGGAATGACGTCCAGTCATCACCTTTCACACATCACGTATTTATGATCAAGGCGGTACTCTTCGATCTCGACGGCACCCTGGCCGACACGGCGCCCGACCTGAATTACGCGCTTAATTGCGTGCGCAGTGCGCGGGGGCTGCCGGCGCTGCCGCTCGCCGCCACGCGCCCGTACGCGTCCCAAGGTGCCCGCGGGCTGATCGGAGCGGGATTCAACGTCCATCCCGGTGGTTCCGGCTACGACGCGTTGCGCGACGAGTTTCTCGCAAGCTACGCCAGCAACCTGTGCCGTGAGACCCGGCTGTTCCCGGGCATTCCTGAGCTTCTCGACCAGCTGGAAGCCCGGGCGTTGCCCTGGGGTGTTGTGACCAACAAGGCGGAGCGCTTCACGATGCCGTTGCTGGAACTGCTCGAGGTGCGGCGGCGCGCAGCGTGCGTCATAGGAGGCGACACCACCGGCAGGATCAAGCCGCACCCCGAGCCGCTGCTCGCCGCGAGCCGCGCTATCGCGCTCGATCCGCAAGCCTGCATCTATCTCGGGGACGACCAGCGCGACGTGGACGCGGGGCGCGCCGCCGGCATGAAGACGGCGATCGCGGGATGGGGCTATCTCAACGGCCAGGACCCGGAGCGCTGGAAGGCGGACTGCATGATCGAAAGGCCGGGAGACCTCCTGCAGTTCCTGTAGCCATGCGCAATGCATTGCCCGGTCCCCTGCATTGAACTCCGGGCCCGCGCCCATATCTGAGATAATGTCGATACCCCGAACATGGAGTCCTGGGGGCGATCTGGTTTCGACGCAGGTAACGAAGCAGTACGGGGCATGCCAAGGTCCAGTCACCTTGTAAAACCGCTGGAAACCACTAAACGCCAACGACGAGCGTTACGCTCTAGCCGCCTAACACCGGCTGGACGCTGCACTAGCCTGCTGATGGGCTAGGCCGAGGGGTAGCGAGACGCAAGTCAAGCTTGCTCAGCGGTGCAGCGCCATTCACATCAGCCTCTCCCACGGTCTGGTCGCTTGGCCGTGAGGATCCGTCGAAGCGACTGGCTGAGCGTCAGCCTGCCGGCCGGCGGGCGCGAGGCGAGATCCAAACGACCTGGCTAAGCATGTAGTCCCGGCTGTGTAGGACTTGCGGACGCGAGTTCGATTCTCGCCGCCTCCACCAATAAGAAAACGGCCACCGTCCGGTGGCCGTTTTTCTTTGCGCGCCGGGGCGCTTGCGCCCCGGCTGCAGCAGCCGTGGTTACAGCGGCTTGATGCCGGTGGCCTTCATGCCCTTGGGGCCGCGCGTCACTTCAAAGCTCACGCGCTGCTTTTCCTTGAGCGACTTGTGCCCGTTGCCCTGGATCTCGGAAAAATGCGCGAACACTTCCTCGCCGCCGTCATCCGGCGTGATGAACCCGAAACCCTTGGCATCGTTGAACCACTTCACAGTACCTGTTGCCATGCAAACTCCCATACGAAAAATGAACGATCACGGGCTCGCGCCCGCGCCCTGCAAGCGAATCAAGTCGAGTGGTTGAGAACTGAGCCCCGCCCGGACGGGCGGAGGACTACGGGTCAGCAATACGCCGCTTGAAACGACTGCGGGGCGAACAATACCTGCAACGCGCGGAATTGGCAAGCTGGTGGGACCCGGAGCCGGTGTCACGGTTTCACGTAGCGCTTCGCGAATTGCCCGGCCAAAGTGGGATTCAATTTTCGCAGCTGCGCGTGGATTTCCTGCACCTTGTCGCGCAGCCCCTGGCCGTAATACGCGGCCCCCAGGTTGTAGGTCGCCCGCGCGTGGCCGGGCGTGATGCGCAGGGCCTCCTGGATGGCCTCGATCGCCCGGTCGTACTGGTTCAACGCGAGATAGGTCCAGCCGAGGTTGTGCCAGGCATCGAACGACTCCGCGTCGTAGCGCACGGCCTGCTGGTAGGCGGGAATCGCGCGCCGCGGCCGGTTGGTCGCCGCATAGGCATCGCCCAGCTCCCGCCAGGCGCGGGCGTTGCGCGGCATGGCGCGCACCCATTGCTGCGACAGGCTCACGGTCCGCGGCCAGTCCTTTTTCGCGCGCGCCTCCCCGATCCGGCGCAGCCATCGCGCCTCGGACGGCTCCTGCCCACCGGCCCGGGCACGGCCACCGCGCTCCAGCTCGACGATCCAGACGGCCGGCAGCGCGAAATTGAGGTAGGAACCTTCGCCGACGAAGAACGACGTGATGCCGATCAACCGCCCCTCCGTGTCGAACAGGCCGCCGCCGCTCGACCCCTGCGAGATCGCAGCGGAAGTCTGGATGTACTGCGAGCCGTCGAACTCGCGCAGGCTCGAGATCAGGCCCTCCGTCAGCGTCAATTCCAGCCCTTCCGGCGTGCCGATCGCGTACACCCTCTGGCCGACCCGCACTCTTCCGGTATTGAGCGTCACCCGCGGCGCGACGAGCTGCGGCACCCTGATCTGGCACAGGTCGCGCTCCTCATTCGCCGCCGCAACGGTCGCGGCATAGGCTTCGTACCGGTAGAAAACCTCGAGGCTGGCGGCCCCTTCGATGACGTGGCAATTGGTCGTGACCAGCTCACGCCCCGTCACCACGCCGCCGCCCTGGTTGACGAGATTGCCGTCGCTGTCCTGAGCGTGGATTACGACGATGCTCTGGGACGCCTGCTGGAAGATCTGCTCCGGCGTCTTCGCGGTCGCAATGACCGGCACCACGGCCGCGACAAGGAGCAACACGATGCCGGGAGCGCGCTTCGTCATCCGTTCGATTGCAGCGGCTCGCCATGGATGAGGGCCCACACCTCCCCCCGGCGCGGCAGCGCCGCGGGGTTGACCCGGACGAGCCTGATGCCGGCCTGCTTCAAGAGATCGGATTTGAAGCGCTGGTCCCCTGCCGCCCCCGCGCCGGCGGCGGACTCGAGCTCGACCACGCTCACCACCTTCATGCTCTTGTCGCAGATGACGAAATCGAGCTGGCACTGGGAAAGTCGGCGCAGCTGCAGCTCGCGATCACGACCGTTTCCAGCCACGCCGACCACGCGCGCGAGTGACACGCCTGCGAAGACCTCGAAGTCCGGCAGTCCCGCCTTGAGGAGGTAGTACAGCAACGATTCCGCCTGCCCCAGGAAGCGCTGAGTCGCCACGGACGGCGCAGCCGGCGTCGCCGGGGGTGCGTTCGCGGCAACGGACGGTTCCGCCGGGGCGGCGGCTTGCGGCTGCGGGCTCACGGCGGACGCCGCCTGGCCCTTGAGCATCTTTTCGAAGCGCGCCGCGCTCGCCGCCAGACGCGAGGCGGTTTTCCTGCGGAAATTCCAGACGGCGTAGACGACGACGCCGGCCGCGGCCAGCAGGAGCAGGTACCACCACGCCAAAGAGCTACCTCTCCGCAGCCCGTGCGGTGTCGAGGAGCTTCAACCCCGGCCGCCCCGGGTCCGCCGCGCGCAGCGGGAAATCCGGAGCGTGCAGGTGCTCCGCGGAGAGATCCGCTACCCCGTTGCAACCGAGGAGCGCGATCACGCGGTCGATCTCGCCCCGCAACAGCGAGATGGCGCGGCGCGCACCCGCTTCCCCGCCCGCCGCGACGCCATAGAGCGTGGAGCGGCCGATCATGACCGCCTGCGCGCCCATGGCAAGCGCCTTGGCGATGTCGGTGCCGCGCCGGAACCCGCTGTCCACCAGCACGGTGACGCGCTTGCCCACCGCGTCCACCACCTCGGGCAGCGCCTCGATCGGCGAAATCGCCGTATCGAGATTGCGGCCGCCGTGGTTGGAGACGATCACGCCATCCGCGCCGCAGTCCGCCGCCATCGTGGCGTCCTGGGGGTGCAGCAATCCCTTCACCAGCAGGCGGTGCGGCCACAGCTTGCGCAGCGCCCGCAGATCGTCCCAGTTGAGCGAGTCGTTGCGCATGCTGGAGCGCCCCATCGGTCCCGCGGTGATACGGTACTTGATGTCCGTCGGATAGTTCTGGTAGCGGGGCATGCCCGTGGTAAGGAGGTAGCGGGCGAGCACCCCGAGCAGCCACCGCGGGTGGAGCAGCACGTCGGTGATGTTCCCGCGCGTAAACGTGAACGGGATGGTGAAACCGTTGCGGAGGTTGTACTCGCGGTTGCCCGGGACCACGCCGTCGACCGTCACCACCAGCGCTTCGTAGCCCGCGGCCCGGGCGCGCTCGACCAGCTTGTGGGAAAGCGAGCGGTCGGGCCACATGTAGAGCTGGAACCACAGCGTCCCGCCCGCCTGCTCGGCGACTTTTTCCATCGACGTCATCGAGCCCGTGGCGAGCGTGAACGGAATGCCGGCCTCCGCCGCGGCACGCGCGAGGGCGATCTCGCCTTCGTACCACATCAGCCCCGCCGTCCCGGTCGGCGCGATCACGATCGGCATCTTGTGCTTCCTGCCGAAGAGCGACACCTCCTGGTTGCGCTTCGAGACGTCCACCAGGGGGCGCGGCTTCAGGCGGATGCGCTCGAAGACGGCGCGGTTGTTGCGCAGCGAGACTTCGTCCTCCGTGCCGCGGTCCACGAACTCGAACAGGCCCTTCGGCACGCGCTTGAGCGCCATTCTGCGCAGGTCGGCGATGTTGTATGCCTTGGCTACGGATGCCATGGTTTCCACTCCGTGGACCGCGTGCGGACGCGTGGCGGGATTCTAAGGTAAAGGCCGTGCCCGCGCCATCAGGCGGGCTTGCGGTCCATCCACTTGCTGACCTCCGGCAGCGGCGTGGAGGCAAGGCGGTCGAGCACGGCTTCCGGGTCGCGCTCGACGATCAGCATGGCGCGGTGCTGCGGCGTGATGAAGCGCTGGGCGACCGCGTGATCGAGAAACGCAGCGAGCTTCCCGTAATAGTCGTCGACGTCGAGGAGCGCGCACGGCTTGCGGTGGATGCCGAGCTGGCTCCAGGTCAGCATCTCGAACAGCTCGTCGAGCGTCCCGAGCCCGCCCGGCAGCGCGATGAAGGCATCGGACAGCTCGGCCATCAAGGCCTTGCGTTCGAGCATGGTTTCGACCACGCGCAACTCGGTGAGCCCCCGGTGCACCACCTCCTTCTCCAGCAGGCGCCGGGGCGTGACGCCAGTCACGTGCCCGCCCGCCGCGAGCGCCGCCTCCCCCAGCACGCCCATGAGCCCGATGCTTCCGCCGCCGTAGACCAGCCGGAGTCGGCGCCCCGCAATGGCTTGCGCGAGCCGGCGGGCTGCCTCGGCATAGGCCGTGCCAACGCCGGTATTCGACCCGCAAAAAACGCAGATGCTCTGCACTTCGCCGCTCCACCCGGACCAGCCGCAATTCTAAGGCAATGCCTTTAACCCCACTCCGGGCAATTACACGTTTATTGCGTCCAGTTCCATCCTTCAAGGAGACACGCAATGAGCACCAACGTGAAATCCCTCACGGCCCTCGCCGTCGCGGCAGCGCTGAGTTCGGCACCGTCCGTGGCCCGGGCGGGCGACGCGCTCACCATCTACAGCAGTGCCCGTCCCGGCGCGATAGCCCCGGAGCTCTACCGCCACGGCAACCGCGGGCAGCCGCTGCCCGGCTACGCCATGGTGCGGCACGAGCGCGAGCTGCAGCTCGCGCGCGGGCGCAACACGGTGCGATTCACCGATGTCGCGGCCCTGATCGATCCCACCACCGTCACCTTTGAATCGCTCACCGACGCGGCGGGCACCAGCGTCATCGAGCAGAATTTCCAGTTCGACCTGGTGAGCACGGAGAAACTCCTGCGCAAGTACATCGACCGCGCGATTGCCGTGGACCAGGTGCGCGGGTCGGGCGTCGAGTCCTTCGATGGCGTGCTGCTCTCGACCGTGGGCGGGATCACCCTGCGGCGCGAAGACGGCAGCATCCAGACCCTGCCTCACAACGCCGGCGTGCGCCTGCCGGAGCTCCCCGGCGGGCTCATCACCCGGCCCACGCTGGTGTGGGACGTTGCCGCGAGCCGCGCGGGCTCGCACAAGACGCGCGTGTCGTACCAGGCGTCGGGCATCACCTGGTGGGCCGACTACAACCTGACCTATGCCGAAGGGCGCAACGCCAACGCCTGCCGCCTCGACATCGGAGCCTGGGTCAGCATCATCAATCAATCCGGCGCGGGCTACACCGACGCCAGATTGAAGCTGGTCGCGGGCGACGTGCAGAAGGTTGCGCCCCCCGGGCGCATCTACCCCGCCGGCGTGGCCGCGCGCTCGGCGGTCGCGGAAGATCGCGCCCAGGGCTTCCAGGAAAAGGCCTTCTTCGAGTACCACCTCTACACGCTCGGCCGCCCCACGACGCTCCCCGACAACTCGACCAAGCAGATCGAGCTCTTCCCGGTCGCGCGCCGCGTGCCCTGCGAGAAGACCCTGGTCTATTACGGCGCAGTGCCGGCCTACGGCTTCGGACCCAATCCGGTCACCGACCGCAGCTACGGCATTGCGACCAACCGCAAGGTGGACGTCTACCTGGGCTTCCGCAACGCCGAGCAGAACCGCATGGGCGTGCCGCTGCCCGCCGGCCGCATCCGCGTGAACAAGGCGAACCCGGCCGACGGCACGCTGGAATTCATCGGCGAGGACGCGATCGACCATACGCCGAGGAACGAGAACGTTAAGATCCGCCTCGGCTCGGCGTTCGACGTCGTGGGTGAGCGCCGGCAAGTCCATTTCACCGTCGACACCTCGCGCAAGAACATGACCGAGGAAATCGAGGTCAAGATCCGCAACCACAAGAAGGAACCGGTCGCGGTGATCGTGAAGGAGAACCTCTACCGGTGGACGAACTGGCAGATCACCTCAAAGAGCCACGACTTCGACCAGCAGGACGCGCGCACCGTGCACTTCCCGGTGAAGCTTGCCGCCGGCGGCGAAGCGACCGTGCGCTACACGGTCCACTACTCCTGGTAACAGCGCGACTCGCGAAGATCCTCCCCTCCTGCCTGAGGAGGGGTCGCCGCAGGCGGCGGGGGTGGTGGGAGAAATAAGAGGGTGCCCCGGTTCGCCGCCGAGCAGTCGCAGACCAGCCCGGGGTTTCCATCCCTCATCCCATGCCCTTCTCCCAAGAGGAGAAGGGAATCTCGAGCCTCCCCTCTCCACTCGGGAGAGGGGCGGGGGTGAGGGGATTGAGCACTGGGCGAGCGTTACTTGCGCAAGCTGGCGACCTTCCTTATCTCCGATTCCAGCCGCTCCAGCTTTTGCAAGATCTCATCGAACGTGGGTGGCATACCGTCAAACATTCTTTCGGATTTCATTTTCTCGAAATCATCCCTTAAGACCGCCAACATGCGCTCGTGCGGACGTAGACGCAGTGTGCCCGGGCGGGCGGTTGCATACGACGCCCAACCTGCGTGAAAAAGCCGATCCTTATCTTCCGCCACTCGCGTCAACATGCTGATCTCCGCCAGTGCCCTCCTCCCGATTTCGTGGTCCGAGAGGACTGCAACGTCATACCAATGCCGCGACAGTCTCTCTTGCGTGCCCTTGAATTCCGGCCGATGGTATTCGGCATGTAGCAGGGTCGCTTTCTCCCAGAAGGTTCTCACAGGAGACAGCACGACAGCCCGTGCCTGGGGAAAACTGATGGACGGAAAGTGTGCGGCAATATCAGACACTATAGTATGGCGTTCGGATGGAACGGTTGGACTGTGCGCACAAAACTCCACTCTCACGATTCGGCGAAGGTAGGCGGTTTGCGAATCGCCAGTGACGAAAGGATAGGTCATAAGCAGGGTAAGAGGATCGTTCGCATCGACTGTCACTTCCCACTTACCCCGTCTGAGTTGCTCCTTCAACTTTCTCCTCAATTCCTCGCCAATCACACCGCTGATCAATTTTGAAGCCTCTCCCCGTGCCTCTTCTATCAGCTTCTTGACCGCCGTTCTCGATAATGTCTTGTCTTCCAGATTCCCGCTGAGCTTTAACGCGCCATGATCGATCGTAATGTCGAGATCTTCGGAAAACCGTTGAATTGCCCTAAATGCCTTGGAGAGGGAGGTGCCACCCTTGAATGTCAAGGGCGCCACTTTCTCATCCAGCGAGAAGAGCCGGTGGAGCGTCCAACAGACCCAAAAGTCCTTCTCCAGAACCTGTGACGAGCGCCCTGTCGCTACGGCAGCCTTTTCGAAAGCCGCCTGTCGCTCCTCCTCACTCAACGACAGGAACGGAATGAGTTCAGGCACGAGTCTGACGCCCTCTTGCCGCGAGTCGCTTGAGTGGGGACAGCATCCATCCCGGCACCCTGGTCCCATAGGCGCTCAACTGCTTTCTCACCCGAAGCGGTAGCTGCGCCCCCACTTTCTCCAGCATCTCTTCAGTCAAGAGTTCTTTGCCCAGATAGCGAAATGCCGATATCACCAGCCCGGCTTCCGTACCAGCACCGGCCATCGCCGCCGGGCTTACCCGGCGCAACTCGATCTCTTGCTTTCCTACTCTGATCTTCCTCGAGGGGCCATTTGTCAGATAAAGCTTCTTGACTGGCGTCTGCGTAGAAACACCCAACAGATTAGCCGCCTCTGCTCCGGAAACCTGCAGTTTCGTCCCTTCGGCGCGAGCCACAGCTTCCGCGATTCTCGCGGCTGGAACAGGCATCTCTCCCAAAATGGCGCTCTTCTTCGGCTTCACATAGATCCCCCTGGACACACGCGAGATCGCCCCCTGTCTCACCAGTCGAGACAATGTCTGATCTACGGAAGCTCGCGACCCCAAGGCCAGGAACTCTCTCGAGGTAAACGGCTCCCCTCGGCGAAAACGGCCGATCCTGGATCGAATTGAGATACTGATCGTCATCTTGCTCCCCAAGATATGTCAGATATTATATGCATATTTCTGACATTTTCAAGCGGATTTCAATAAATACTTATTACGAATAATCAAGATCTTGGAGATTATATTAATGACTTTGGCGGCTTGGATGCTGCGCCCAGGCAATTCAAATCGGATTTCCCTATGATTTTCGAGGAGGAAGAGGTCAGAGGAAGGGTTCAGGTCTTGCATTGACGCTAGCGCGAAATGTGATCGTCCAGATTCAGACGAACAAACACCCGCGCTGAGGAGCTAAGGCAGAAGGGGATGACTGACGTCATCCCTCGCATGGCTGCCGCTATGCCGCTGGTATAGAATCGCCGCAGGCATTCGCTCTGAAGGGAGGCGCAATGGGCATCGGAACCATCATCGTGCTGGGCGTGCTGGCAGCGATCGTGGCCTACGCGATCATGCTCTACAACAACCTGGTCCAGGTGAAGCACAACGTGTCCAAGGCCTGGGCCAACATCGACGTGCTGCTCAAGCAGCGCCACGACGAGCTGCCCAAGCTGGTCGAAACCTGCAAGCAGTACATGAAATTCGAGCAGGAGACACTCACCAAGGTGATGGAAGCGCGCTCCAAGGTGTTCGCGGCGCGGGAAGCCCAGAACATCCCGCAGCTCGGCCAGGCGGAAGGCGCGCTGCGCGCGACGCTCGGGAGTCTCTTCGCGCTGGCGGAGGCCTACCCCGATCTCAAGACCAACCAGACGTTCCAGCAACTGCAGACGCGCATCTCGAGCCTCGAGAACGGCATCGCCGACCGGCGCGAGTTCTACAACGAGTCGGTGAACGTGAACAACGTGCGCATCGAGCAGTTCCCGGACTCCATCATCGCCGGCACGTTCAACTTCAAGCCCGCCCAGCTGCTCGAGTTCCAGGCCGAGGAGAAGGCGGACGTCGACGTCAAGCAGCTCTTCGGTTCCTAGGAGCCCCTGCTAGGCGACGGATCAGGGGCGCTCTGATTTGATCGTCCTCTCGCCCTCCACGCGCCTGCACCAGCCCGGATGGCTGTCGGGCATCATCCATTTCGTCATCATCGCAATCGCGTTCGAGGCCGAAAGCGCTGAGCTCTGGCCCTACGCCCTGCTGGCCATGTCGGGCGTGAGCTTCTTCGCGTGGATCGCGAACTACCGCCGCTACCGCCATATCCACGATCTCCCCACTTCGAAGGTCGCCTCCGCCGCGCAGGGCTACGTCGAGCTCTTCGGGCGCACGGAGCTCCTTCCCGGCGAGCCGATCACGAGCAAGCTGAGCCGGTCGCCGTGCTGCTGGTATTCCTACCAGGTCGAGGAAAAGGGCTCGAACAACAAATGGAGCACGGTGGACAGCGGCTCGAGCGTGGAGCAGTTTCTGCTGGTGGACGACACCGGACAATGCGTGATCTCCCCGGAGGGGGCGGAAGTGCTGACCCATGACCACAAGTCCTGGGCGCAGCTCGACCGCCGTTACACCGAGTGGCTTCTCCTGCCCAAGTCCGTTATCTACGCGATCGGCGAATTCAGCACCACCACCGCGGCGGCGGTCGCGGCCGGCGAGGAGCGCGCCGATGTCGGCGCGCTGCTGGCGCAATGGAAAGCGGACCAGCGGCGCCTGCAGGAACGCTTCGACCTCGACCGCGACGGCAGGATCAACCTGAAGGAATGGGAGCTCGCCCGGCTCCAGGCGCGGCGCGAGGTGCGCTCGCTCCACGCCGAAGTGCGGTTGCGCTCGACGGAAGGCGTTCACATCCTGCGCAGGCCCGGTGACGGGCGGCTGTTCCTGCTCGCCAACGAGCTGCCCGACAGCATCGGCTCGCGTTACCGCATCTGGAGCGCGGTTCATCTCGTCATCTTCCTCGGCGCTTTGAGCGCGGGGCTGGCCATGCTATGAGTATCGCCGGACATCGGTCATGATCAGTCGCAGGCAGTTTCTCCGGATTGCGGGCCTGGCGGCGGCCTGGCCGTACGCGCCCGCGCGCGCTGCCGGCGTCGTCGTCAACGACATTCACTCCGGGCTCAACGCGACCCGCGTCCACCGCGCCGTGGAGCCGGACGCGCTCGACGCGGCGCGCAACGCGATTCGCGCGGCGCGGCGCGAGCGGCGCGCCGTATGCATCGCCGGCGGCCGCCACGCCATGGGCGCGCAGGCTTTCGCCACCGATGGCGTGCTGATCGATATCCGCAGGCTCAATCGGGTCCTGGCATTCGACGCTGAACGGGGGCTGATCGAGGTCGAATCCGGCATGCAATGGCCGCAACTGCTCGAGCATCTCGTCTCCACGCAGCGCGGCCGCGCGCAGCAATGGGCCTTTTCCCAGAAGCAGACCGGCGCCGACCGGCTTACCATGGGCGGCTGCCTGTCGGCCAACGTGCACGGGCGCGGCCTCACGCTTCCTCCGTTCGTGGGAGACGTCGAGTCCTTCAAGCTGCTCGACGCCCGCGGCGAGCTCGTCCAGTGCAGCCGGAGCGGGAATGCCGAGCTGTTCCGGCTCGCGATCGGCGGCTACGGGCTGTTCGGCCTGATCTACTCGGTCACGCTGCGGCTCGTGCCGCGGCGCAAGGTGCAGCGCGTGGTCGAAGTGCGCGACATCGAAGGACTGCCGCAGGCGTTTTCCGGGCGCATCCGGGACGGCTTTCTCTACGGGGATTTTCAGTACTCGATCGACCATCGCTCCGACGCCTTTCTGCGCCGGGGGGTGTTTTCCTGCTACCGGCCGGTGGCCGACTCGACGCCGGTCCCGCCCGCCCAGAAAGAGCTCGCGGATGCCGACTGGACCGAGCTCCTCTACCTCGCGCACACCGACAAGGCGGAAGCGTTCAAGCGCTACGCGGGCTATTACCTCTCGACGCAGGGCCAGGTCTACTGGTCCGACGAGCACCAGATGAGCATCTATCCCGACCACTACCACCTCGCGCTCGACCGCCGCCTCGGGGAAAAGCACAAGGCGACCGAGGCCATCACCGAGATTTACTGCGAGCGTGACGCGCTCGAGCGCTTCATGGCGGAGGTGCGCGAGGACGCGCGCCGCAACCAGGTCAACATCATCTACGGGACGATCCGCCTGATCGAGCAGGACCGGGAGAGTTTCCTCGCGTGGGCGAGGAAGCCCTACGCCTGCGTCATCTTCAACCTCCACGTCGTCCATACGCCGGAGGGCATCCGCCACGCCGCGAACGCCTTCCGCCGCCTGATCGACATCGGCATCCGGCACGGGGGCAGCTACTTCCCGACCTATCACAAGTACGCCACTCGCAAGCAGGTCGAGACCTGCTACCCGCAGTTCGCCGAATTCCTCAAGCTCAAGCGCCGGCACGACCCCGGGGAAGCGTTCCAGAGCGACTGGTACCGCCACTACCGGCGGATGTTCGCGAGTTGAGCGCCCGATGATCAGCGAGCCGATGACCCTGGTCACCGACTACGCGCTGGGAGCCGTCAGCGCCGTACTCGGCTGGCGCCTGCACCAGGGCGCGCAGGACCAGCGTTCACGCCAATGCTGGGCGCTTGCGTTCGGCGCGGCGGCGGTCGCCGCGCTGCTCGGCGGCACGCATCACGGCTTTGCCGCCGCGATGAGCCCGTTCACGTATAGCCTCAGCTGGAAGGTCACGGTATTCGCCATCGGGCTGTTCGGCTTCGGCATGATGGCGGGCAGCATTCTCGCCACGGCGCGCGGCGCCGCGCGCGCCGGGCTTCTCGCCTTCGCCGGCGCACAGCTTGCGGTCTACACCGCGTGGATGCTTGCGCATGACGAGTACCGATACGTCGTGCTCGACACCGCGATCGCGATGTCCGTCATGTTCCTCCTGCACACCTGGTCCGCGGCCGTCCGCGGGGACAAGGCGTCGTACTGGGCGCTCGCCGGCATCGCGGTCTCGGCCGCGGCCGCCGCGGTCCAGTTCTTCCGCATCGCCTTGCACGAGCACTTCAACCACAACGACCTGTATCACCTGGTCCAGATCGCGGGCATGGTGCTGTTCTACCGGGGCGGTAAACTCCTGGGGGACAGAAACGGCCCGGACCGAGTATGAAAAGCGATCACGTGCTGTGCCTTTCCAGCAAGGGCTTCCACCGGGTGCACTATGTCGAGTGGGGCGATCCCGATGCGGAGCGCGTAGCGATACTCGTGCACGGGCTCACGCGCAACGGTCGTGATTTTGATGTTCTCGCCCAGGCGCTGCAGCCGGACTTCCGGGTGCTCTGCCCCGATGTCGCCGGCCGCGGCGCGAGCGACTGGCTCCCCGCGAAGGAGGACTACGGCTATCCCCAGTACTGCGCCGACATGACGGCGCTGATCGCCCGCGCGACGGCCGGGGGCAGACCGCGAAGAATCCACTGGGTCGGCACCTCGATGGGCGGCATCATCGGCATGCTGCTCGCCGCGCGCCCCAATTCGCCGATCGTGAGACTGGTGGTGAACGACGTCGGCGCCGTCATCCCCAAGGCCGCGCTCCAGCGCATTGGCGCCTATGTCGGCAAGGATCCGCGCTTCGGGACTCTGGACGACATGGAGGCCACCGTGCGTTTGGTGTCGGCGCCGTTCGGCTCTCTCACCAATGCGCAGTGGCGCCATATCACAGTGACCGGCGCCAAACAGCACGGCGACGGCTCCTGGGGATTTTGCTACGACCCGGGGATCGCCATTGCCTTCCAGGCGCAAACGCACGCCGACGTGGACCTGTGGCAGTACTGGGACGCCATCACCTGCCCCACGCTGCTCATGCGGGGCGCGCAGTCGGACCTGCTGCTGAAGGACACCGCGACCGCCATGACCCGGCGCGGCCCATGTCCGCGGCTGATAGAATTCGAAGGCATCGGGCATGCGCCGATGCTGATGGCGGACGACCAGATCCGGACGGTGCGGGATTTCCTCCTCGAAGAATAATCCGTCGCGCGGAATTAGACCGGAGCGGAGCTTCCGGTTCAATTCTTCCTGAATCTCTGCTGCGTCTGGAGGCGCCGGAACCGCCAGAACTCCTCTGCCGAAATGCGCCCGTCTCCGTCCGCGTCAATGCGCTGAAATTCCTTTGCAAGGATCGGAAACCGCGACACCTCGCTGCGATCCAGGTAACGGTCGTCGTTGATATCGGCGGCTCGGAACTGCTGCAATGCCTTGCGCTTCAGCTCGTCCCCATCAGCTGCGCCGGGGCGATCGTCGCGGTCACGCGCCGGGCGCTCGCGCGGTACGTCGCGCTGGTCGAAAGGCGATTGCACCGTGGCGGGCTTTGGCCTGGAAGTCGATGGCTGGGCCTTGGTAGTTGCGACGTCTCCCGGCGCCACGGTCTGCCCCGGGCGTTGCCGGTTCCAGGCATTGAAGGCGAGAACAACAACGAGCAGGACCGCTGCGATCCCCACCCAGCGCCAGGCGGATCCGAATTTTCCGGGCGCCGATCGCGCCGGAGGCCTCGATGGCTGCGAGGGTGGCGGCTTCGGAGGCGTCGGTGCGGAAACCACCGTGGGGGCTGATTGCGCGGCGACCCGGATCGTGGAGGACGCTGTCGACCGCCCTTCCAGGGCGCGCCCCCAATCCTGCACGCTTTGCGGACGCTGCTTCTCGTCGAGCGCGAGCGCCCATTCAACCGCGCGCAGGAACGGCTCGCTCACCCGACCGCGCGCCCGGGCGAGCTTCGCGGGAAGGGTGTCGATTTTCATCCGGCTCACCGCGTCCGGCGGGTTCTCGTCCACCAGAACCCGGTAGATCACGCCGGCCATCGCGTAGATGTCTGACCACGGACCCTGATGCCCGTCGCTAGAATATTGCTCGAGCGGCGCGTAGCCCGGCGTGAGCACCGAGGTGAGGCTCCGGGTGGCGCCGATGGCATGGCGCGCCGCGCCGAAGTCGATCAGCACCGGGCTGCCGGATTCGCGGACGAAGATGTTGCTCGGCTTGATGTCGCGGTGGAGAAAGCCGGTCGCGTGCACCGCCTGCAGCCCGTCGAGCAGCGGCGTCAAGATGCCCTTCAGCCCTGCCTCGTCCAGCTTCTGGCCGCGCTTCAGCATCTGGTGAAGGGATTCGCCTTTCTCGTAGTCCATCACCATGTAGCCGGTGCCGTTTGCCTGGAAAAAGCGGCTCACGCGCACGATATGCGGATGGCTGAACTTCGCGAGGGTGCGCGCCTCGAGGATGAAGCGCTCGAGCCCCCACTGGTACTCGCGCTGCAGCTCGCCCGTAATCGGCACGACGCTGCCGTCGAGCGCGCGCACCACCAGGTCAGTGGGAAGGTACTCCTTGATCGCAACGTGCTTCTCGAGATGCGTGTCCCGACCGAGGTAGGTCAGGCCGAAGCCGCCGGCACCGAGCACCGCCTCCAGGCGGTACTCCTGCAACATGCTCTGCAGCGGCAGCGCGTTGCGGTAGGAATCACTTATCACTGTCGTGCAGCGCTTGCTCCATCGCGTCGAGCAGCGTCTCGGGGTCCTGCGCACCGGAGACGCCGATCTTGCGGTTGAAGATGAAGAACGGCACGCCGCCGATGCCGGCGCTCCGCGCCTCCACCTCGGCACGGGCAATACTCTCGCGGTCCGCGTCGCCGGCAAGGTAGTCCGACACCGCCTCGCGGTCCATGCCGGCGCGCGCAGCGATGCCGGCAAGGGATTCGCGGTCGGTGAGATTGGCGCCGTCCATGAAATGGGCGCGGAACAGTTGCTCGGCCAGCTCGTCCTGCCTGCCCTCGCGCTCCGCGTAGCACATCAGCCGGTGCGCCTTGAGCGTGTTGGGCTGGACCTTCATCTTCTCGTAGGCGAAGGGAATGCCGACCTGGCGTCCGGCCAGGGTGACCCGCTCGCTCACGCCCTTGCCGCGCGCGCCGAACTTGCGGGCGACGTACTCCTCGCGCGGGATGCCACTTTCAGGAAGGTCCGGATTCAACTGAAACGGAAGCCAGCGCACGGCCGGCTCGGGCCCATCGGGATGGCGCTCGCGGTAGAGGCTCAACGCCCGCTCCAGCTTGCGCTTGCCGATGAAGCACCAGGGTCAGACCACGTCGGACACGATGTCGATGTTGAGTCGCTTGTCGTTCATTTCACTCTCCAGTTACGCCCAGCAGAATCTTATGCCACTTTGCGGTTTGTTGGACGCTCCAATTGTATCTAACATGGGCCTGGACGCGCCGCAACGGCGCACGCAGGACAACAGGGAGCGGCAATGGATCTCGGGATCAAGGGCAGGCTCGCGCTGGTGACGGGCTCGACAATGGGCATCGGGCGCGCCGTCGCGGAGGCCCTGGCAGCCGAGGGTGCGCGGGTGATCGTCAATGGCCGCAACGAGTCTACCGTGGAGGACGCCGTGGCCGCACTGTCGCGGCACGGTGCAGCGCACGGCATCGCCGCGGATCTCGCAACCGCCGCTGGCGCCCGGAAAGTGGTGGATGCGCTGGCGCGAATCGGGGCGGTCGACATCCTCGTCAACAACGTCGGATTTTTCGAGGTCAAGGAATTTACCGAGATTTCCGATCGGGACTGGCTCGGCATGTTCGAATTGAATGTGATGAGCGGCGTGCGCCTGTCGCGCGCGCTGCTTCCGGGAATGCTGGAGCGGGACTGGGGCAGGATCGTGTTCATCGCCAGCGACCAGAGCGCCAAGCCCAATCCCGGCATGGCGCACTATGCGATGTCGAAGGCCGCGCAGGTCTCCATCGCGCGCAGCCTCGCCGAGCTCACCAAGGGCACCCGCGTGACCGTCAACAGCGCGCTCGTCGCGCCCACCTGGTCGGAAGGCGTGGAAGCGTTCCTGAAGAAAATTGCGCCCGGGCTCGGCAAGACGGTGGACGAGATGCGCACGGCTTACTTCGAAACGACGGGGGCTTCCTCACTGCTCCAGCGCTGGGCGACGCCGGAGGAGATTGCGGCTCAGATCGCGTTCCTGTGCTCGGAGCGCGCCTCCGCAATCAACGGCTCGGCGCAGCGCGTCGACGGCGGCATTATCCGCTCGCTTTTTTGAATGACGCGAGACGGATTTGTGGCTCTAAAATAATCTGCGTTTACCCGCGCTTAGGTGCGGCTCATTGAACGTCACGCGCCAGCTGCCGCGAGTCGGTCGCATCCATCTCCACAAGCAGGCTCACTCCATGCGTCGCGAAGCGCCGTGCCGCCGCGAGCGCGCGGTGATCCTTCTCCTCCTCGAGCGACCATTGCGCGTGCTGCGCCAGCAGGGCGAGCTCGGCCGCGCGGCCGAGCGTCATGGCAAAGCGCCGCGCGCCGGCCTCGAGCGCGTCACCTTGCGCCTGGGCGAGCCAGCTCTCGGCCTGCTCCACCGCCCGCTCGACCTGCGCCGAGATCTTGACCAGATCGGGCTCGCGCACTCCGCGCAGCCAGACCCCCATCTCGCGCTTGAGCACCGCGAGGCCGCCGACCGCCTCCAGCGAGCGCAGCGTCTCGAGCGAGAGCACGTTGGTCGTTCCTTCCCAGATCGGAAGCACCTGGGCGTCGCGCAGGAGCAGCGGCAGGCCGGTGTCCTCGACGTAGCCCGCGCCCCCGAACGACTCGATCGCCTCCGACACGATCTGCACGGCCTGCCGGCCGGTCAGGAGCTTGGCGACGGGCGTCAGCAGCCGCAGCAGGCTCTTCTGCTCCGCGCTCGCCCTGCCCGCTTCCTCCCGCCCCATCAGCTCGGCGACGAAGAACGTGAGCTGCAGGGCTCCCAGGAATTCCGCCTCGAGCCCCGCCAGCGTGTCCACATGCAGCGGCTTCTCCGCGAGGGGCGCGCCGAAGGCCACGCGCTTCCCGGCGTAGTCGCGCGCGAGCGCGAGGCCGCGCCGCGCGAGCGCGCAGGCGGCGACCGAGTTCCACGTGCGCGTGACGTTCAGCATGGGCGCGATGTTTTTTATCCCGTCCCCCGTTCCCGCCACCAGCTCCGCCGGCGTGCCGTCGAGCATGACCTCCGCCGTGGGCACCTTGCGCGTGCCGAGCTTGTCCTTGAGGCGGTTCACCAGGATGCGGTTCAAGCGCCCCTGCGCATCGCGCGTCTCGAGGTAGAACAGCGCCAGTCCCTTGCCTCCCGGCGGATTGCCGCCGGGCCGGGCGAGAGTCAGCGCCATCTGCGAGGCGGCGGCGGAGGTAAACCACTTGCGGCCGTAGAGCCGCCAGCGCCCGTTTTCCTGGCGCGCCACGGTCTCGGTGAGCCCGACGTCGGAGCCCCCGGCAGCCTCCGTCATCCACTGCCCGCTCGTCCAGAACTCGCGCGGGTCGCGGCTCGTGAGATGCGGCACCGCGCGCTTGATCAACGCCGGGTTGCCCGCAGCGATGAGCGCGCGCGCCGCGCCGTCCGTCATGGCGAGCGGGCAGCTGTAGAGGTCGGTCGACGGGGTGAACAGATAGGCCAGCGCGAACTGGTGCACGCGCGAATACTGGCCGTGCTGCCGCTCGTAGGCGGTGGCCACGAGGCCCTGCTCGGCCGCGATGCGCTCCGCGACGCGCCACAGCGGCGACACCTCGATGTGGTCCACGCGGTTCCCCCATGCGTCCCACTGGGTGAGGACAGGCTCGTTGAGGCGGTCGGCAAGCTGAAAGCGGTAGAGCTCGCCCCCCGCGAGCTCGCCCATGGCGGTGAGGCCGGGCTCGATCTCGGCCAGCAGGTCGGCGTGCAGCACGCGCGCCAGATAGGAGCGCAGCGCGCGGTCGGCGGTGTATTGATTGCCCAGCTCGGGCGACGTTTGGACAAACGGCATTATGCGAACGCTTCCCAGCGCCCAGTGTTCCAGAGAAACACCGTCTTTGAAACCGCGTCCTTGCCGGCGCCCGAATGAACGTCGAGGGCGAGCTTCTTCAGCAGGTCGACGTTTCCCCGTGCGGACCGGTCCGAGAACATCAGAACGTCGCGGGCGGGCGCGGCGGCGACGATGGCACTGCCGCGGCGCTGGCTCTCCTTCTCCCAGAACGCGGCGTCCAGCATCAGGCAGGGCTCCAGGTCTCCCGCTTCCGTGACCAGCGCGATCTCCGGGACCGGGTACTCGATCTTTCTTCCGGGATAGAGACGCCGGAAATTCTCCACCGCCAGCGCAAGCAGCTGATCCCGTTTCAGCCCGAGGCGCTTGAGGTCCAGGGCGCTGACGCTGGAAACGTACTTGGGATCATCGAACGCGTAGCGCAGATGAAGATCGCCGACGAAATAATCCATCAGGGGCAGCTGGTCCGGCGGCACGTTGACCCCGGGGATGCTGATATCCTTGATCGGCTCGATCTTCTGGATGTGGCGCATCGCCCGGGGATCGTCGCGGGGAAACGCGCGCACCAGCGCGACGATCTTGTCCCGGGTGCGGTCCGCGTCGCGGAATGTGGGTTGCTGTGCCTGCGCGGCGGCCCGCTGCAGCCCCGCGCCCGCCAGCGCCCCGCAGGCGAGCTTCAACCACTCACGCCGGCCGCTCCTCATTTCGCTTCTCACCCGCGAAGAGATGATAAATCAATCGGCCGGTCGAAAAACGCCGGCACGGATTCGAGAAACCGCTGCGCGCTTGCCCGCGGCCAGCCGCCGTGCGCGCAATTGGCGTGGAACTTGGCTTCGATCTCCGCGCGGCTGAGCGGCTCGTGCGCGCCGCCGCGGATATGCGGTTGCCGCTCCTCCAGCACGCGCCCGTCCTGCAGCGTCGCGCGAATGTGCCCGGTGAAGGCTTTCGGATAAGGGTTATTCGGGTCCACGACGTAGCGCACCCGAGATGCGAGCGCGAGGATGCGCTCGTCCCTCGCGGTTGCCTCCGTGAAGGCGGCGAGCCCCGCGCCCCCCGTGACCAGCGCCACCGCGATGTTGAACGGTGTGCTGAACTTCGCGGCGTACGCATTCGCCGGGCGGTGCTTGGACGCAAGCGGCTCCCACAGGCGGTGGACATAGCCTTCCGCGGTCTCGCACAGAAGCTCCTTCACGTCCTCGGCGCGCACGCCGCACGCGCGCAGCCGCAGCGCGCAATCCACGTACGGCTGGTTCATGGTGCCGGTCGCATACGGCTTGAAGGTAATGGCGTCCATGAACCATTTTTCGCCGAAGCCATCCGTCAGGATGCCGTAATCGCCTTCGACCGAGCGCGCGAACCCGTGAAACAGGCCGTGGCTGCCCTCGAGCACCGTGCGCGGGCCGAGAAATCCATTCTCGCCCAGGCGCGCCGCCGCCAGGCCGGCCTGGGCCGCCCAGCCCGGGTGCATGCGTTTGGTCCACGCGCCCTCGGCCAGGTACTCGATGATGCCGCCTGCCATGCTCCCGGCGATGCCGAGCGCATCCACCGTTTGGCGGCGGTCGAGCCCCATCGCCTTCGCCGCGGCGAGCGCGGCGCCGATCGTGCCGAGGACGCTCGTCGGATGGAACCCGGCCTTGTGGATCGCCTTGGGAACGACCATCGACAGCCGGCAGGTCGCCTCGACCCCGGCGGCAATTGCGGACAGCGCGGCGCGGCCGTCGCGTCCGAAGCGCTCGCAGGCGGCGAGCACCGCCGGGATGACGACCGCGCTCGAGTGCACCGGCCCGCCTTCGAACGTATCGTCGAAGTCTTCACCGTGCGCTGCCGTGCCGTTGATGAGCGCGGCGGTCCCGGCGCCGTAGGTTGCGGCGTGGCCGACCGCCGTGCAGCCGCCCCCGGCGTCGGCGGCGGCGATGAGGGCCTTCATGTAGTCGGTGCCGCGCGCGGCGACGCACAGCCCGACGATGTCGATCAGCAGCTCTTCCGCGCGCCGGCGGACAGCGGCGGGTAAGTCCTCGGCGCGAAGCTTGACAGCGCGCTCGGCAAGAAGCTCCGCGACAGCGGCCGCCGGGGGCACGTTACGCGCGCTGCGCCGCTCAGCGCACGATCTTGACGCCCGCCACCTGCAGAATCCCGCGCATCGTGACCGCGTACTCGTCCACGAACTTGTTGAGCGGCGCGCCAATCAGGAATCCGTCCACGTAATGGTTCTTCTTGACTTCGGCCTGCCACTCCTTGGACTTGTGCATTTTGGAGAACACGCCCTCCCAGTACGTCCTCACCTCAGAGGGCATTCCCGGCGGGCCCACGAAGCCGCGCGCCTGCGGCACTTCCGGCACGTCGTAGCCCTGCTCCCGGATCGTGGAAACGTCGGGCACGCTCACAATCCTCTTGTCCATGAGCGTTGCGATCACCCGCACCTTGCCCGCGCGGATCTGCTCGAGCGCCTCGGACGGCTCCATGATCATCATATCCACGTGACCGCCCAGCAGCGCCGCCACCCGCTCCCCGCCCGATTTCATCGAGATGAATTGCCACTCCGCTCCCGCCGCCTTCTGGAGCAGCGCGCGCGTCGTGTTGTCGCGCCCGCTGATCGAGCCCCCGGATTGCTTGAGCTTGCCGGGGCTTTTCTTGGCGGCCTCGAAAAAGTCTTTCGCGGTCTTGTACGCCGAATCGGACCGCACCGCCATCACCGCCGGCTCGAGGATCAGGCGGGCGATTGGCGTCAGGTCCTTCATCGTGACCTTCCCCTCCTTGCGTATCATCGGGTTTACCCACCAGACGCTGGTGAACACCGCCACCAGGTGGGTCTCGCCCTTCTTCTCATTGAGATACGACATCGCGACCAGGCCGCCGCCGCCGGTCTTGTTCACGACCTGCATGTTCTGCGGCACGGCCTTGATCTCGGTCAGCACCTTGATGACTTCGCGCGCGAAGACGTCGTTGCCCGCGCCCGGTCCGGAATGGACCATCACTTCGATCGGCCGGTCCGGCTGAAACGCAGCCGCGGGAGCCGCAACCATGAAAGCTGCGACAACGGCTGCGCCGAACGACGCCATGGGCTTGAATCTCATAGAACCTCCTCCTTGTTGTGGTGCGGGGACTGCGCGCTCAAGCTTCCTGCTCCATCGCCTTGACACGCCAGTTGTTCACCTGCCGGAACAGCGGCCCCGCGAGAATTGCCGCGGTTAACAATAGCATCGTGGCCGCCAGCGGTCTAGAGTAGAGAATCGAGATGTCCCCGTTCGACATCATGAGCGACTGACGCACCGCATTCTCCATCAAGTCGCCCAGCACGAGGCCCAGGATCAACGGGGCGGACGGATAGTCGAGCCGGCGCATCAGGAATCCGAGCAGGCCGAAGCCGCCCACCAGCCAGATGTCGAAGAGCCGCTGATCGAGACTGTAGACCCCGACGATCGAGATGCCGAGGATGACCGGGTAGAGGACGTAACCGGGCAGCCGGAGTATCTGCGCGAAGAGCGGCACGAGAGGCAGGTTGAGTATCAGCAGCATGACGTTGCCGATGTACATGCTGGCCACCAGGCCCCAGAACATCTGCGGATTGTCCTGGATCAGCAGCGGCCCCGGCCGCAGGCCCCACAGGATGAGCGCCGCGAGCAGGATCGCCGTCGTGGCTGACCCTGGAATGCCGAGCGTGAGCAGCGGCACCAGCGCGCCGCCGGTCTCGGAGTTGTTGGCCGCTTCGGGCGCGGCGACACCCTCGACCACGCCGGTTCCGAATTTCTCCGGGTGCCGCGATACCGCCTTCTCGAGCCCGTAGGACACGAAAGAGGCGATGGTCGAGCCCGCGCCCGGCAGGACGCCCACGAAGAAGCCGACAATGGAGCCGTTCACCAACGCAAAACGCGAATCCTTCAGATCCTGCCAGTTGGGAAGCAGATTGCGCAGTCCCTTCGGCACCGGGAACATCTGCCCGCTCGTTTGCACGCTCAGGTTGGCGAGCACCTCGCCGATCGCAAAGACGCCGATTGCGACGACGACAAAATCCACGCCGTCCATCAGCTCGATCTGCTCGAACGTGTAGCGCGCCCCGTCCGTGAAGAGATCGATGCCAATGGTCGCGAGCCACAGGCCGACGAGCATCGCGAGCAGCGCCTTGATCATGGACCGTCCGGCGAGCAGCACGACCATGGAAAGCCCGAGCGCCATCAGCGCGAAATACTCGGGTGGCCCGAATCGCAGCGCGAATTCCGCGACCGGCGGCGCAACCAGCATGAGCAGCAAGACCCCGAACGTGCCGGCGACGAACGAGGAGATCGCCGCCATGCCGAGCGCCGGACCGGCACGGCCCCGGCGCGCCATCTCGAACCCGTCGATGCAGGTCACGACCGACGATGACTCGCCCGGCACGTTGAGCAGGATCGCCGTGGTCGAGCCACCATATTTCGCTCCGTAGTAGATCCC
This sequence comes from Burkholderiales bacterium, assembly GCA_036397875.1. Lineage (GTDB taxonomy): Bacteria > Pseudomonadota > Gammaproteobacteria > Burkholderiales > SG8-41 > SG8-41. The sequence continues at coordinate 1,383 of DASWIC010000141.1, read as the reverse complement.
GGCGAGCATGATGAGCCCGGCCGTGGGATTCATCTGCATCGTGAGCGGCAGCAGGAGCGCCACCGTCGCCGATGGCCCGAGTCCGGGCAGCACGCCGACAACGGTGCCGAAGAAAACGCCGATGAAGCACCAGAAGAGATTCATCGGCTCCAGCGCGACCGCGAAACCTTGCATGAGGCCGGTCAGTATTTCCATGGGCGATGGTTTCTAGAAACCCCAAGGGCCGGCGGGCAGCCGCACCTTGAGCAGCTTCACGAACAGGAGCCAGAACGCGGCGGCCGATCCGAGGCTGACCGCGGCCGCTGCCGCCCATGACTGGCGGAAGACGACGACGATCAGGAACACCGTCAACAGGACGTAGCTCACGACGAATCCGGCCGGCTTGAGCAACGCGGCCGCTGCCATCACGGCGACCCAGCCGACCAGCACGCGCCCGGTGCCCTGCCAGTCGGTCTTCCCGGGAGCCATGCCCGCGGCGGCGTCCTTCATCTGCAACGCGACCAGCAGGATCGACAGGGCGGCCAGCGAAATCCCGATCCAGAGGGGAAAGAATCCCGGCCCCGGTCCGTCCTTAGTCAGGTAGGGCCAATCCCACGCCTGTGCGGCCACGAAGACGCCGAGCGCGATTAACAGGCCCGCGGCAACGAGCTCGCTTCGATCAAGCAATTTGAACGCTTTCACGGCAGATACTGTGCGTCAGCCGGAATCCAGGTCACGAGTCGCTGCTCAATGTTCACACTATCAGCTTTAGAATTCGTATCCGGCTTTGGCAAAAAGCGGGCGCGCGGCGTTCGAGGTGAGCCGGGTGATGAAATCCGTCGCTCCCTCCCTGTTCTGCGCCCCGGAGGCGAGCCCCGCCGAGTAAACGGTCGTAATCCTCAGGTCCCCCGGCAACGGCCCGACATAGTTTACACCGGGGTTGGGCAGAATCTCGGTGGCCTGCGTGATGCCCATTTCGAGCATGCCGCGGCTCTCTGCCAGCCACTTCATGGCGGCATAACCGTTCGGGAAAACCTGCATCCGCGGCCGCACCGCCGAGACGATGCCGAGCTTGTCGAGCATCCGCATGACAGCCTTCCCGGCGAGGACGCGCGCCTTCATGGCGCCCACCGCGCTGAACTCGGCCCTTATTTCGTTTCCGCTCTCGCTCGCGTAGGCGGGCGCGATCCGCTCCACCACCGCCTGCGCCGCGCCCGCGCTCAATATGCGTAACACCGCCACGCCCGTCCTCCGCTCGAAACGTCGAACTTTAACACCAGGAGCGCCTGGTTTAAGATGGATCGAACGGGTCTTTGCACCCTGCCCCTCCCGCTCCGATGGACGCGCTCAATCAACTCTCCGCCACCGACGCGGCCGCGCGCATCGCGGCGGGCAAGCTCACGT
>DASWIC010000140.1:0-8930 GCA_036397875.1 Burkholderiales bacterium | reverse complement strand
TCATCGTCGGCATGGGCGAGACCGAATACGAGGCGATCTCCCTCGTGCAACAGATCGTCGATCTCGGCGGCCACAACCACATGTTCTGCTTCTTCCCCGAGAAGGGCTCGCTGATGGATCACCTGCCGGCCACGCCGCGCGATCAGTGGCGGCGGGTGCAACTCGCGCGTTACCTGATCGATTACCGTGGAGTCCGGGTGGAGAGCATGTCGTTCGATGGCGAAGGGCGCGTCACCGATTTCGGCATTCCGCAAAGCGAGCTCAATGCGGTGATCGACGCTGGCATCGCGTTTCGCACGTCCGGCTGCCCGGGCAAGTTCCACGACGATGTGTCAGCCTGCGACCGCCCATACGGCGATTCCCCGCCGAGCAACATCGCAAGCTACCCGTTCCAGCCCAACCAGACCGACATCCGCAGGATCCGCCGCCAGCTGCGCATCGTCGAGCAGAAGCCTTGAGGCTATGGCCAGCGCCTTTCGCGTAATCGATACCGGCATCCGTGACGGGCGACGCCAGATCGCCTTCGACCAGGCGCTGATCGACGCCCACAAGGCGGGCAAGATTCCGGACACGATCCGGTTCCTGCGTTTTCCGCCCACCGTCTTAATCGGGCGCCATCAGGCGCTGTCGCGCGAGATCAGGCTTGACTACTGCCGCGCGCACGGGGTCGGGATCGTCCGCCGGATCACCGGCGGCGGTGCGCTCTATTTCGATGAGGGCCAGCTCGGCTGGGAACTGGTCTTTCACCGCTCGACGCTCGGTATCGCCACGCTCGCCGGCCTGGCGCGCAAACTCTGCGAGGCGGCCGCGGCGGGTCTGTCCAAGCTCGGCGTGAACGCGAACTATCGGCCGCGCAACGACATCGAGGTGGACGGGCGCAAGGTGAGCGGCACCGGCGGCTTCTTTGACGGGGATACGCTGTTCTATCAGGGCACTGTGCTGGTCGATATGAACGCGGCGGACATGGTTGCAGCGTTGAACGTGCCCGAAGCGAAGCTAGCGAAGCGCGCGCTCGATGCGGCCGCGCAGCGGGTGGTCACGTTGAAAGAACTGCTCGGCGCGGCGCCGGGGATCGACGCGATCCAGGAGGCGCTGCTGACGGGTTTTGCCGAGCGTCTCGGCATCACGCCCGTGCGCGGCGACATCACGGCGGATGAAGAGGCGCTCGCCGCCAGGCATTACGACCAGGAAATCGGCACTGACGCGTTCGTGGGCGAGATCGACGATCCAGGGGCGGGTGAAAGCGTGCTGTCGGGCAGCCACACCGGCGCGGGCGGCACGATCACGGCGTATGTCCGCCTCGAGGGTCAGCAGCGTGACCGCATCCGCGAGGTGCTCATAACGGGAGACTTCTTCGTGACGCCGCCGCGTACCGTTTTCGATCTGGAAGCGTCGTTGCGGAAGGTGGCGGTCGCCGACGCGGGCGTGGCGATCGAACGATTCTTTGCGCAGGCGAAGGTAGGGCTCCTCACGGTCTCGCCTGCGGATTTCCGCACGGCGTTCGAAGCCGCGATCGGGTCTGGTCGATAACGTCTCCCTCAGGAGTTTGCCGGGCCGAAATCCGGCAAACTCCTTTGGCAAGACCGCCTCAATGCAAACAGTCCGACAGGCTGCTCCGGATGAAGCTGCTCCACATCCTCCAGCATACCTCCGCCGAGTATCTCGGCCTGATCGAGGATCATCTCGAGGGACGCGGCGTGCGCTTCAAGTACTACCGACCGTTCGCGGGGAAAGGGCCATTGCCGCACCAGGACACCGTCGGCGACGGGCTGATCCTTCTCGGCGGGGGGCCGTGGGGAACCGCAGGAACGCGCGATGTGCCGACGCTCAAGCAGGAGATCGCGCTCGTGCACGCCTGCCTCATGCGGGAGTGGCCGATCATCGGCATCGGGTTAGGTGCGCAGATCCTCGCGCTGGCGGCGGGGGGGCGGTCGGAGTCGACCGCTCTCAAGTTCGAAGTGATGACCGCGCACCGAATGAGCGCCGATGCTTTGAACGGCTATCTGCCCGCGGAATACCCGCTTGCCATTTACATGCGCGACTGGCCAGTACCGCCGGCGTATGCAAAGGTGCTCGCCGAGGATCACCAGGGACGGCCCGCGCTCTGGCAGATCGGCGACTCCGCGTTCGGGTTCGCCGGGCATCCCGGGCTCAAGGTGGCCATGGTGGAAGACCTGATCATGGAATTCGACGAAGTGCCCGAGGACGCAGGTCCGGAACTGGCGAAGCTGCGGTCGGCGCAGCGGGCCATGGAGGATGCTCTCGTGCCGATCATGACCGGCATCGTGCAGCTCACGAAGTGGATGCAGCCCCGGGAGCCGGCCGGTTAGCGGCCGCGCAAAGGGCGCCCGGCTTCACTCGATCGAGGAGCGCGCGGTAGGCTTGCTCTTGTATTAGAAAGGTCTAATATAGCCTCTTTCGAGGCAGGTCCGGAGCGCGCCTCGCGCTGGCGGCGAGTCCCCTGGATGGCTGAAGCGGTTGCGCTCCAGACGATCGTTGGAGGGGGTAGTGCCATGGCTCGCAAGTTGATCATCGTGATGGCCAACACGGATCCACGCAACGGCGAGGAGCTCGGCGCGCCGATCTTCCAGGCGACCGCCGCGGCGGCGATGGAATACGAGGTCGACGTTATCTGCACGGCCACCTCCGGCCGGCTGATGAAGAAGGGCGTGGCCGAGAAGCTCTTCGTGAAGGAGGGCTCGCCGAAGTCGGTCTACGATTTCATCAAGGATGCGCACGAGGCCGGCGTCAAGTTCTACTGCTGCTCGCCGAATCTCGACCTGTTTGACATGACGGTGGAGGACCTGATTCCGGAATGCGAGGGAATCATCGGCGGCGCTCACCTCATCGAAGAGGTGATGGAGAGCGACTGCAAGGTCATGACCTACTGATTCGAACCGGCGGACTCGACCATGGCACACGCGACAGGCACCCGGGTTCAGGAGCACATCGGCGACCCCGTCTCCGACCAGCCGGCGGTGCCGCGCGCGAAGCTCGAGGAAATCTTCAGGGACATCCAGTCGGACCTGCGCTACGACCACGAGCTGAACGGATGCCTGAATTGCGGCATCTGCACGGCCACCTGTCCCGCCGCCCACTACTACGACTTCAGCCCGCGCGAGATCGTCCAGCTGCTCTGGACCGAAAACCTCGAGGGCATCTACGACGCGATGCAGGAAAAGATCTGGGCTTGCGCCCAGTGCTACACCTGCGCGGCGCGCTGCCCGTTCGGCAATTCCCCGGGCGGCCTGATCATGCTGATGCGCGAGACGGCGATCAAGCACGAAATGGAGTCGGCGAAGGCCGTGTTGCGCCCGTTCAGCCGCGTCATGCTGAAGCTGATCTCGACCGGCAACCAGCTCGCGCCCGACATGATTACCCCCGAGCATTTCCCGGATTGGGGCCCGGAGGTTTCCAAGATCGACGCGCCGTTGAAGCTCCTGCGCAAGGCGATCCCCATGCCGACCCTCAATACCACCGCGACCGCCTGGGAAGTGAACCTGAAGACGTCGGTCGAGCTCTACACCATCTGGGAGGAAACCGGGGTGCTGAAGCAACTCGAGGGAATCGACCAGAACCTGTTCGACGTGATCGCGGATATCATGGACGAAAAGCGCGAGGACTGGAAGGACTTCCTCGCCGACCAGCAAGATGAAGAGGATAACCGTTGAAGGAAATCGACATGGCGATCGGCAACGCGAATGGTGGTGAGCGCTTCACCGGCCACGGTGCGGAGTGGCGGGATTCGAAGCTCAAGTCCGAAGACGCGCGCATCGCGACCTCGTGGGTCGAGCTGAGAATCGACCGGCGCTCGATGCAGACCGGCAAGGAGCGCGTGGAGGACGTGCGCGACATCATGTGGCAACTGGAAAAGGACGGCGAGATCGTCGTCCACCGCGTCTCCGACGAGCACGAGCCGGTCATGGTAAAGACGCTCTACGGCTGGGACAAGAAGATTCCGACGCGGCGGCTCTGGCACCACAAGTCGTGCGGACAGTGCGGCAACATCCCGGGATATCCGGCCTCGCTCTTGTGGCTGATGAACCGCCTCGGCATCGAGTACCTGGACGAGACCGACCAGACCTCGTGCACGGCATGGAACTACCATGGCTCGGGGATCGGCAATCTCGAAAGCCTGGCGGCGGTGTTTCTCAGGAATTTCCACCAGGCCTATGTCGCCGCGCGCGCGCAGGGCCTCCCCGATGCGTATTTCTATCCGCTGGTTCACTGCGGCACCTCGTTCGGCAACTACAAGGAGGTGCGCGGTTACCTGCTGCGTTCGGCCAAGCTGCGCGAGAGCGTCCGCAATATCCTCGGCAAGCTCGGGCGACTGGTGGACGGCAAGCTCCTCATTCCCGAAGAGGTCGTGCACTACTCCGAGTGGCTGCACGTGGTGCGGGATCGCATCGCGGCGATGCGGGAGATCGATTGCAGCGAAATCCGGGCGACCATCCACCCGGCCTGCCACGTGTACAAGATGGTCCCCGAGGACGCGATCTACGACGACAAGATCCTCGACGGCAACCGTCTCGCCGTGACCACCAGCGTGATGCAGGCGCTCGGCGCGCAGGTGATCGACTACTCGACCTGGTACGACTGCTGCGGGTTCGGCTTCCGGCACATCATCTCCGAGCGCGAGTTCACCCGCTCTTTCGCCATTGACCGCAAGGTGCGGGTCGCGGTCGAGGAGGCGCATGCCGACGTGATGATCGGCCACGACACCGGCTGCATCACCACCCTCGACAAGAACCAGTGGATCAGCAAGGCGGGCGGGGCCGGCAAGGGGGTGGAGCTGTCCATCCTCGCCGACTGCCAGTTCGCGGCCCTGGTGTGCGGAGCGCATCCGTACAAGATCGTGCAGACGCACTGGCACGCCTCTCCCACCGAAAAGCTGATGGAGAAACTGGGCATTGACTGGCAGGCGAAGAAGGCGGAGTTCATGTCGTATCTCGATGAGGTCAAGGCCGGCAAACAGGAGAACCTCTACGACCCGCGGCGCATGATCACGTCGGGGCCGGGCTACATTCCGATCGCGAAGCAGTCATGACCAGGCCGATATTGGTCGTGGGCGGCGGGCCCGCGGGCCTCGCCGCCGCCCATGCGCTCGCCACCATCGGCCAGCGCGCGGTGCTCGTGGAAAAGGAACCCCGGCTCGGCGGTTCGCCGATCCTCTCCGGCTACGCGAAGCTCGTGCCCTCGGGCGAGTGGGCGAGGGACGCGATCGGTGCCATGGTGAGCCGAGTCGAAAGTAGTTCCTTGGTGACGGTCCACAAGGGCGCCACGGTCAGCGAGTTCGGCGGCGCGCCCGGTGCGTTCAACCTGCGGCTCTCCAACGGCCAGGCGCTCGAGGCCGGCGCCGCGATCCTGTGCACCGGATTCACCCATTTCGATTCGGTCAACAAGCCCGAATGGGGCTTCGGGACCTTTCCCGACGTCGTGACCACCACCCAGGTTGAGCAGATGATCTCCTCGGGCGCGGGCGTGCGCTGCCCTTCGGACGGACGAAAACCCGAGCGCGTCGCGATCCTGCTCTGCGTCGGCTCGCGCGACCGGCAGATCGGGCGCGAGTGGTGCTCGAAGATCTGCTGCACCGTGTCCTGCAACATCGCGATGGAGATTCGCGAGGAGCTGCCCGACTGCCACGTCTATATTTACTACATGGACATCCGGACCTACGGGCACAACGAGACCTACTACTGGCGCAGCCAAGAGGAGTTCAAGGTCAAGTACATCAAGGCGCGGATCGCGGAGGTGACCTCCGACGGCAAAAAACTGATCGTCAAGGGCGAGGACACCCTGGTGAAGCGCCCGATCACGATCCCGTTCGACATGGTGGTCCACGCCATCGGCATGGACCCCAATGTGGACAACAAGTCGCTCGCGACGACGTTCGGGGTCGCGCTCGAGCAGCACGGCAACATCGCCAAGGGGAGCGCCTACGGCGCCCTCGGCGAAACCTCGCGCGCCGGCGTCTTCGTCGCGGGTGCGGCCACCGGACCGGAAACGATCGACGATTCGATCGCTCAGGCGAAGGCTGCAGCCCTGGGGGCGTTCGCTGTGGCGAATCAGGCGCCGGCCCAGGTTGCCGCGGCCTGAAATGCGCGCCGCGATGCCCGTAACTGTGCCAAAGCAAGCGCTCAGCCGGCCGGAGCCCGAGCGGCCCCGGCTCGAGTTGAGCGGCCCCAAGCTCGCGGCGGTGTTCGAGCGGCTGGTGTCGGGCAGCGAGGAGCACGGCGGCATCGAGCGCTACGTCACGGCGCTGCAGGCCAAGACGGCGGTGTTTCGCCAGGCGCTCGAACGGGACGATCCGCGCGCACTCGAACTCAAGACGTTCAAGACGCTGTGTGCGCTGAGCGCAACCGTGCGCCGGCGCGTGACCCCCTACCTGGAGCCCGCCGGGTTCCAGGTGATGCAGACCGAAATCGCCCGGCTGCTCGCAGGCCGCGAAGACACGTTGACGACCGACGGCCGCATGGCGGCGTTTCGCGGCGCGTTTCCCGAGGACCGGGAGCATCGCTGGGTGCACGATCTTGCCGCCGAGATCCTGCACACCGTGGACCCCGAGCGCTACCCCATGATGTGCCGGTGGGTGTGGGACGCGAAGGCCAATACCGGAGTGCTGCGCGAAATCTGGCATGCCGAGGATGCCGATCAAAGCGTGATCGACGTCCCCTCGCGCTACGGCACCTACCTCATGCTGCGGGAAGAGCTGTCGCAGTTCCTCGCGGCGAACGGGGTGTTTCGCGACGTGATCTGGTACGTGGACCTGCTGACCGCGCAGGTGTACGCCGATTACATCGGCGAGCAGGGCGGCACCTATCTGCGCACCGACTTCTCGGCCCCCGAGGATTCGATGCGGCACGTGCAGCGGCTGCTGGGCCTTGACGGCGTCAACCAGAGGGGGCGGACCCGGCTGAAGGCGTTCGACGGCGAGGCGTTCGTCGTCGCAGACGTGAAACTGCTCGACTGAGCGCTGCGCCAGCCATGCCGATCCACGAGAAATCGCTGATCCGCCCGGAGAACATCAAGTCGCACGACAAGCTCGTCATCGACGGTGTGGACGTCTCCGGCCACTGGAGCACGTTCATCGAGCCGCGCGTCGTCACCGACTACAACGAGCGGCTGGAGGACGAGATCGCGGCGCTCCCGGGCGGCGAGCTTGTCCACCGCTGCTGGCAGTGCGGCTCGTGCACCAACGCCTGCCCGGTCAACGCGCTGAATCCCGACTTCAATCCGCGTTACTGGATCTACCTCATCCGCATGGGAATGGAGTCCGAGCTGCTGCGCGACAAGGAGATCATCTGGCAGTGCGTCTCGTGCAACAGGTGCACCTACGCTTGCCCGCGCGACGTCGTCCCCGAGGGCGTGATGAAGGCGACCGCGCACTGGCTGGAGCTGAAGGGCCACACGCCCAAGTCGAAGTCCATGATCTTCGACGAGGAGTTCACCGAGCAGGTCGTCGCGACCGGCAAGATCGAGGAAGGCCGCGTCATTCGCCGCTTCTTCGCGAAGACCGGTCAACCGCTGTTGCAGGACTGGCTCGTCGAGATGGTGAGGCGCGTCGCCCGGCGCCTGCCCGTCATGCAGGGCATCCTGATGGGGGTTGCCGCCCTCATTCGCCCGCGCACCCACGGCTGGGCGCAGGCGCGCGATGCGATCACCGAATACGTGCAGGAACAGGAAGCGCTGCAGCGCAAGGCGCTGCGCCTGAAGGACAGGACATGAAAGCCGAATATAAGCGGGTCGCCTACTACCCCGGCTGCGCGCTCGAGGGCACCGGGCACGCGTACAACAAGTCCACCCAGGAGGTCGGCAAGGCGCTCGGCCTCGAGCTCGACGAGGTGAAGAACTGGAACTGCTGCGGGGCAATGGAGGTGAAGAACATAGACCCCAAGGTCCAGACCTATCTTTCCTCGCGCGTGATGTCCATCGCCGCGAACGAGATGGGCGCCAAGGTCGTCATGGCGCCGTGCAACGGCTGCTACCACAACCTGAAGAAGGCCGAGCACGATCTCGCGCACGACGGTGCCTCGCGCGAAGCCGTCGAGCGGATCTCGAAGCAGGCGGGACACCAGACCTACCGGGCGGGGCAGGTGGAAACGATCCACGCGCTCGACTGGATCAGGGACGGCATCGGCGAGGCGGAACTCAAGCGCCGCGTCAAGAACTCGCTCACGGGCCTGAAAGTCGCCAACTACTACGGCTGCATGTACACCCGGCCGAGGCACATCTTCCCGGAAAAGGACCGGGGGCCGGGAAGCGAGTCCACCTCGAAGCCGCACTTCATGGACGATCTGCTGGCTGCGGCAGGCGCCGAGAACGTGGATTTTCCGCTGAAGACCTCGTGCTGCGGCGGCGCGCACGTGCTCTCGGACAGCGACACCTCGACCAAGCTGGTGCTGAACATCCTGCGCGCGGCGGAAGCCGCCGGCGCGGACGTAATCGCCACCGAATGCCCGACCTGCCACTCCGGGCTCGAAATGCACCAGGTGCGCGCCGAGAAGGTGCTGGGCGAAAAGACCAAGGTGACGATGCTCTACTTCACTCAGCTGCTCGGCATCGCGCTGGGGCTATCGCCGCGCAAGCTCAGCGTCCATGAAAACGTCTCGGACGGGCTCGAGCTGCTGAAGGAAAAGGGGCTCGCGTGAGGCCGCTCGCGCAGATCGAGGCCGAGATTGGATCGCTTGCCCGGAAGCGTGAAGCGGCGGCGGAACGCCTGCTGGCGCTTGCCGAAGAGGTGCTGGAGCACTGGATCGCGGCGCGCGGCGGGAATCCGACCGGGGGGCAGGTCGAGGGATTTCGTCTCCTCGCCCTGCACCGGCAGGGCGCGCGGGGCGTTCCGAGCTTCAATGCCTGCCGCGAAACCTGCCGCGAGATCGCTTATCACTATAATCTGCTTCGTCTCGAGCCGGATGCCGGGCGGGACGAGG
>DASWIC010000139.1:0-13253 GCA_036397875.1 Burkholderiales bacterium | reverse complement strand
CCCTGGTCCATCAAGAGGTGCGTCACCATGATCCGGTTGTAGACCTCGGTCGCGGCCTTGCGCGCCGCTTCGGCGACGATCGGCTTGTAGCTTTCGCCGTGGATCATGATCTGCCACTTGCCTTCGCGCTGGTACCGCCCGGTCTTGGGGTCGCGCATCATCGGCAGACCCCATTCCTCGAACTTGTGCACCGTGGCGTCCACATGCCGGGCGATGTCGTAGCCCAGGTCCTCGCGCACCAGGCCCATGAGGTCGTTGCGCGCGTAGCGGACATGGTCCTCGGGCTGGTTCTCGCCCCACTGCATGCCCATGTAGCAGTTGATGGCGTAGAGGCCCTGGGCGACGGCGCCGCTGCGCTCGATGTTCGCCTTCTCGACGCAGACGATCTTCAGGTCGCGCCCCCAGTACCGGGCCTCGTAGGTCGCCCCGCAGCCGGCCATGCCGCCGCCGATGACGAGGATGTCCGCGTCAACGAAGACTGTTTTCCTGCGTCGGAACAATCCCATCAGACGCCCCCCCGCTTCAGTTGATCCGGGCGCAACGCGGGTAATCCGCCTTTGATGTTGAGCGCCTCCGGTTCGTGTGCGAGCTCTTGCTTGGCGAAATCCGCGGAGCGAGGCGCATCGTACTCGGCCGGCCCCTTAATCGATCCCCAAGGCGTCGTCCGGATCGGGGACACGAAGTTTTTTTCGCGACCGTCCCGGAACTTGAGCCGCCACGAAATCATCCCCTTGGCCTCTTCCCGAAGTACCCGGACGCTGTGGCCCAGAGGGGCGAAGTCGGCATAACCGCGGACATCAATGGCGTGTTGCGGACAGGCCTTCACACAGGAGTAGCACTCCCAACACATGTTCGGCTCGATGTTGTAGGCACGGCGATAGGTCTTATCGATGTGCATAATGTCGGACGGGCAGATATCGACACAATGTCCGCAACCGTCGCACCGGGTCATATATACGAATGTTGGCATGGCTTTCGTCGTCTCCCGCAATGAAGACCAATGATGGGCGGATCAGTAGTGCCGGGGCTGTTCGCGAGCGCTGCCGAACACTTCGGGCTTGTCGGTAGGCCCGGGCAGATTGCTCCTGGAGCCGTTGGCGTAGGTAACCCTTTTCTCGAAGGCCGCCGCGGGCTTGAAAAACATGTGAGCGAACTTGGACCACGGTACCGATCCGAACAGCACCGTCGTGGCGACGAGGTACGAGCCGAAGAACACGTTGGCGCCGGAACCGCCCTCCGTCTGCATGAAGGCCCAGATCAGGCCCAGTGTTGCGCTGCCCAGAAGCGAGAGGATGAACAGATCCGCGTGCATGATGCGGAACGGCGAATTGCCCTCGGCGGCGACATCGACCCGGATGAAGAACCAGAACCAGTATCCGCCGAGGCAAATCATCAAGCCGCCAATCCACCAAAGTAGCGGCAGGATGGCAGGCGCGGGAGTTGCGGGCGTCGGGTAACCGAACACCATGACGGCAGTGGTGATGAAGTAGATCAGGAACCCGTACATGGTCAGCAGATGGGCGACCCGGCGCCGTGCGTTGCAGAATTCCCCCGATGCCAGGACGTCGACAAGGCCGGTTTGGAAGGCGATCGACACCCATTCGCCGCCACCGATTTGCTTCGACCCTTTGCTTCTCGAATTCCGCCAGTTATCGAAAAAATACCTGGCGCTCCCCTTGTGTACGATGTCGAACAGCGTCCCCGCCGCAACCAGGACGACCATGACGACTACATAGGTTTGCATGACGGCGGGCGGTATGGACGCCGAAAGCTCGGCAAACGGATTGCTGGTGAACATCATCACCCCCTTCTAATTGCGCTGATTCTAAACGCGCGGGGAGCGGCGCACGCGAAAAAAAAGGTTATGCGGCCATAGAAAAAACTTAGTACGGCATCGGGTACAATGCCGACGGAGGTGTCGCCTGAAAATCTGCATCGTTTCCGACAGCCACGACCATCGCGAGCCGCTCGCCGCGGCCGTCGCGGAGGCGAAAGCGCTCGGCGCCCAGGCGGTACTGCATTGCGGCGACCTGGTGGCGCCTTCCACGCTGCATGCGATCATCGGATTGGGGCTGCCCATTCACCTGATTCACGGCAACAACGCGGGCGATATGTATTACCTGTCCAGGTTTGCACAGGAGCACGGAAACCACGTGCAATACTACGGGCAGGACGGATCCCTGGACCTGGCGCAAAGGCGGATATTCATGGTGCACTACCCGCATTACGCCAAGGCAATGGCGCTCACCGGCGACTACGATTTGGTATGCAATGGCCATGAGCACCGCGCTGTCATTGAGCGCATCCGGAACATCAAAGGGGGGGTGACGCTGCGAATCGATCCCGGGACGGTCGCGGGCGTAAGCGCGCCCGCAACGTATATCTTCGGCGATCTGCAGACCTTGGAATTCGAGACCCGGCCGGTTCCCCTTTGAAGCGCGTGCGCATCGAGCACACCGGAGACGCCGACCCGCGGGCGCACGCCCAGGACAAGTGATACGAATCCCTGAACGACCAGTTCGATCCACAGGAGGCCATATGATCAAACGTGATGAGTACGTCGAAAAGCTCAAGCAACAGCTTGACCAGTGGAATGCCGAGGTTGCCAAGTGGGAGTCCAAGGCGAAGGCGGCGCAGGCCGGCGCGCGCGCGGAGTACGACAAGCAGCTGCAGGCGTACCGTCACCAGCGCGATCAGGCGCTGGAGCACATGCGTCGCGTCCAGTCGGCATCCGGCGAAGCGTGGATAAACCTTATGCGCGGCGCCGATGACGCGTGGGCGAAAATGCGCGATGCGTTCGAAAAAGCGCGTTCGCACTTCCAGAAGTAGCGCCCCCCGAGCCCAGGCTTGGGTGGCCGGCCGCGCATCGCAGCCCATGACGCACAGTCAGGCAGTCAACTCCGGATTTGCCGCGGGCTTCTCGCTCCTGCTCTGCGCCGCGCTCGCGCTCGGCGCGACCCCGGCGCACGCGCAGATCGCGCGGAGCGAGGCCCACAATTTCCGGGTCGTGCGGGTGGTCGAAGGGCTCGAGCATCCCTGGGGACTTGCGTTCCTGCCCGATGGCCGCATGCTGGTCACGGAGCGCCCCGGCAGGCTGCGGATCATCGGCAAGGACGGCAGGCTCGTGCCCCAGGCGGTCTCCGGCCTGCCCGAGATCGCGGCCTACGGCCAGGGCGGGCTGATGGATGCCGCGATCCATCCCCGATTTGCCGACAACAATCTGGTTTACCTGTCGTATGCCGCACGGGGCGACGGCGGCTTCAGCACCGAGGTGGCGCGCGGCCGGCTCGCCGGAAGCCGGCTGGAGGATGTCCAGGTGATATTCCGCCAGCTCCCCAAGTCCGGCGGCGGCCGGCATTTCGGCTCGCGGCTCGTGTTCGACCGCGATGGATTCCTCTACATCACGCTCGGCGATCGCGGGGAGATGGAACGCGCGCAGCGGCCCGACGACCATGCCGGGTCCGTCATCCGCCTGCACGACGACGGGTGGGTGCCGAAGGACAATCCGTTCGTCGGCCGGCCGGGCTGGAAGCCGGAGAAATACACGTTGGGCAACCGCAACATCCAGGGCGCGGCGCTGCATCCCCAGACGGGGCGCCTGTGGACCCACGAGCACGGGCCGCAAGGCGGAGACGAGATCAACATCATCCGTGCGGGTGTGAACTACGGCTGGCCGGTGATTACCTACGGCGTCCAGTACGTGATCGGCACGAGGATCGGCGAAGGCACGCACAAGGCGGGCATGGCGCAGCCCCTCCACTACTGGGTGCCGTCGATCGCGCCTTCGGGCATGGCGTTCTACACCGGCGACCGGTTCCCGGGCTGGCGCGGCGATCTTTTCATCGGCGCGCTGCGCGACCAGATGCTGGTCCGGTTGAAGCTCGACGGCGAGACGGTGGTCAGGGAGGAGCGGATGCTGAAGACCGTGATCGGGCGCATCCGGGATGTGCGCAATGGACCGGACGGGCTGCTCTACCTGCTGACCGACGAGCCGCACGGGATGCTGGCTCGCCTTGAGCCGGCCGGCTAGCGCTCAACAACCGGAGGGATACACGATGAGACGACGCCCCGCTTCACGCCGCGCGCATCGATCGGGCCGGCAGCCCCGCCTCGGAAAAACCGCCCCTCAGTTCCGGGTCCGCTACAGCTGTCCGCCCGAATTCTACGATCCGAAATCCTACAGCCACGTGGTGGAGGTCGAGGGTGGTCGGCTTCTGTTCGTGTCGGGCCAGGTTCCGGTCAACGCGCAGCGCCAGCTCACGAGCCGGGATTTCCGCGAACAGGTCGAGCGGGTCTACGACAATCTGGAAACCGTGCTCAAGTCCGTCGGCGCGGGCTTTGAGAACGTCGTGAAGACGACCAATTATCTGACCAATATCTCCCAGGCCAAGGTCTTCCGCGAGGTGCGCGATGCGCGTTTCGCCCACCTGCACACGCGACCCGCCAGCACGACCATCATCATCACCGCACTGGTCGAGCCCGAGTTCCTCCTCGAGATCGAGGTCATCGCCGCCGTGCCGGCGCGCTGAGCCTCCCGGCGCGGAGCCTCAGGCAGCCGCCCGGCGCGGTTCCTCGATCACTTCGGGATCCGGCCGTTCCGCGAGGGTGGGGGTCGCCACCGCGGCCTGCACCGTCTCCACCAGGGAGCCCAGGTCATCCAGCGGCGGCAACTCCTCCAGCGAGGCCAGATTGAGATCGTCGAGAAAACTCCGGGTGGTCGCAAACAGCTCGGGACGGCCGGGAACTTCCTTGTGCCCCACGACGTCGACCCAGCCGCGCGCTTCCAGCGCCTTGATGATGTTAGGCGACACCACCACGCCGCGAATCTCCTCGATATCGCCGCGCGTGCACGGCTGCCGATAGGCGATGATGGCGAGCGTCTCCAGCACCGCGCGCGAATAGCGCAGCGGTTTCTGGGGATTGATCCGCTCGATGAATTTCTGGATCTCGGGCCGCGCCCGGAAGCGCCAGCCGGATGCGACCCGAGTCAGCTCGACGCCCCGGCCCTGCCAGTCCTGGCGCAACTCCTCGAGCACCCGGCGCAGGGCGTCGCTCGAGGGCTCCTCATCGAAGAGCTTCTTCAGCTCCGAGAGCGGCAGCGGCTCCTGGCTCACCAGGAGCACGGCCTCCACGACAGTCTTCACGTTTCCAAGATCGAGGTTGGACATATCCATTTCTTCCTGTCATTCCACGGCCGTGAGATGGCCGGTTTTCAGTCGTACATGAATGGGCGCATAGGCCGCGTGCTGGCTGACTTCGATCAGGCTCTCGCGCGCGAGCTCGAGCACCGCCAGCAATGTCACGATCAGCACCGCGATGCCTTGCCGCGAATCGAACAGCTCGCTGAACTCGATCGAGCGCGCCTCGTGCAGACGGCGCAGGATGCGGGCCATGTGCTCGCGCACCGAAAGCTGCTCGCGCGTGATACGGTGGTGGCGGTTCATGGCCGCGCGCGTGAGCAACGCCAACCATGCCGTGCGCAAGTCCTCCGCTCTCACTTCCGGCAGACTTTCGGCGACCGCCCGATCGAACAGCACCTGCACCATCGAAAAATCGCGCCCCGACTGCGGCAGCTCGTTCAACCGCTGCGCTGCGAGCTTCATCTGCTCGTACTCCAGCAGCCGCCGCACCAGCTCGGCCCGCGGGTCTTCCTCGAGCGCGCCAACCGCCGGCCGCGGCAGCAGCATCCGCGACTTGATCTCGATCAGCAATGCCGCCATCAACAGGTACTCGGCGGCGAGCTCGAGGGAGCGGGTGCGCATCAACTCGACGTAATCGAGGTACTGCGCCGTGAGGCGCGCCATCGGAATGTCGAGTACGTTGATGTTTTCCTTGCGGATGAGATAGAGCAGGAGGTCGAGAGGTCCTTCGAACTGCTCGAGTATCACCTCCAGCGCGTCGGGCGGTATATAGAGGTCGTACGGCATCTCGATCACGGGCTCGCCGTAGACCCGGGCGATCGGCGCAAGGGTTGCCGGCTCAGCCATGACCAGACATTCGGCGCGCACCCGTGCGGGCGTCGGGCAGGACCTGGAGATTCTTGAGGGGGAAGCTACCTGCCGGCTGGCGGGAGCCGCCGGTGACTGCAACCGGATCAGAGGCCAGAAGGCCACCGCCCGGCAGAGGCGATGCTGGCATGCCGATATTCTACACCCGCGCGCGTTGAACGGGGGCCGTGACCCGAAATTTCCCGCAGTTATTCCGACCGTCCGTTCGAACGCCGAGACCTCGGAACGGATTGCGCCTGATACCTGCCGCATCGCGTCGGTCTCGCGCGCATCTCCACGGTCGCATCCCGCAAGCGGGGCGGCTGACTCGGTGGAGCAGGGGCCCGATGCAATTTGGGGATGCGACCCGAGTCAGACGCAAAGGATCGCCGCCCATGATCGCCTCCGAGGTCAGATCCCCCGAAAAACACCGGGGCCCCTCTTCCGCTCTCCGGCGATCCTGCTCCTCGCTCCGGCGTCCGGTTAAAGCGGCCCGACAGGGTCCGCATTTGACTAGCTGTAGCTCAGTCCCATGACCTGCTTTACCTCGCGCAGGGTTTCCTGCGCCTGCTTGCGCGCCTTCTCGCAGCCGTCGGCGATAATCGACCGCACCAGCGTCGGATCGTCCAGGTAGCGCTGCGCCCGCTCGCGCATCGGTTTCTGCTCTTCGAGCACGGCGTCGATCACCGGCTGCTTGCACTCCAGGCAACCGATGCTCGCGCCGCGGCAGCCGTCCTGGACCCACTGCCTGCGCTTCTCGTCCGAATAGACGAGGTGAAACTGCCAGACCGGGCATTTCTCGGGGGTGCCCGGGTCGGAGCGCTTCACCCGCGCCGGATCCGTGGGCATGGTACGGATCTTCCGGGCGATCGCCTCGGCATCCTCGCGCAGGCCGATGGTGTTGTCGTATGACTTCGACATCTTCTGCCCGTCGAGCCCCGGCATCTTCGACGCCTCGGTGAGCAGCGCCTGCGGCTCGGACAGGATCACCTTGCCGCCGCCCTCGATATAGCCGAACAGCCGCTCGCGGTCGCCCATGGGCAGGTTCTGCGCTTCCTCGACCAACTCGCGCGCCGCGGCGAGGGCATCCTTGTCCCCCTTCTCCATGAACTTGGTGCGCAGCTGGCGATAGAGGCGCGCACGCTTGGCGCCGAGCTTCTTGATCGCGCCCTCCGCCTTCTGCTCGAACCCCTCCTCGCGCCCGAAAACATGATTGAAGCGCCGCGCGATCTCGCGCGTGAACTCGACGTGCGGTACCTGGTCCTCGCCCACCGGCACGAGATTGGCACGGTAGATCAGGATGTCGGCGCTCTGCAGCAACGGGTAGCCGAGAAACCCGTAGGTCGCGAGGTCGCGGTCGGCGAGCTTCTCCTGCTGGTCCTTGTAGGTCGGGATGCGCTCGAGCCAGCCGAGCGGCGTCACCATCGAAAGCAGCAGATGCAGCTCGGCGTGCTCCGGCACGCGCGACTGGATGAACAGCGTCGCCTGCGCCGGATCGACCCCAGAGGCCAGCCAGTCGATCACCATCTCCCAGACGTTCTGTTCGACGACCTCGGGCGTATCGTAGTGCGTCGTCAACGCGTGCCAGTCGGCGACGAAATACAGGCACTCGTACTCGTGCTGCAGCTTCACCCAGTTCTTGAGTACGCCGTGATAGTGCCCGAGATGCAGCGCCCCGGTCGGACGCATGCCTGACAATACGCGGTTGACGAACATTTGCGCCCGCCTTTCTTGAGCCTAGATGATGCTCGTCAGCCTGATGAGGTCGCCGAGCGGCAGGCCGAGGAGTCCCGCGACGACCGCCATCAGCGCGCCGATTGCGGGCCACAGCATGGCGCCCAGCACGCCCGAGACGAGAAGCGCGATGAGGATCAGGAAACCGTAGGGCTCGATGCGCGCCACGCGCCAGGCGAGGCGGTGCGGAAGCAGGCTCACCAGGATGCGCCCGCCGTCGAGCGGCGGCAGCGGCACCAGGTTGAGCACCATGATGATGATATTGAAGAACACCCCGGCCGCTCCCATCAGCGCCAGCGGCAAGGCGAAATAATTGCCCGGCATCGAATGGCCGAGCTTGAGCACGAGCGCCCACAACAGCGCCATCGCGAAGTTGCTCAGGGGGCCGGCGGCTGCGACCCACAGCATGTCGCGCTTGGGATGGCGCAGATTGGCGAAATTGACGGGCACCGGCTTGGCCCACCCGAAGATGATGCCGCCGCCGAGGAGCTTGGTGAGCGCGAGCAGGATCAAGGGCAGCGCGACCGTGCCGAAGGGGTCGATGTGACGCAACGGGTTCAGGCTCACGCGCCCCTCCAGGTACGCGGTCATGTCGCCGAAATGGCGGGCGACGTAACCGTGCGCCGCCTCATGCAGCGTGATCGCGAAAATCACGGGAAGCGCGTAAATGGCGATGATCTGGGCGAGGTGCAACTCCACAATGAATGTTGCGCGCCAGGCGCCGGGTGACGGGACAGAACGGCATTCTAACAGGTCGTCTTCTCGCCACTCGGATCGCGCGCTACAGGCCGAAAAGCCGCGAGTCCGCCTTTCCCTGGCGCGCGATCAACGGCACCTCGCCGGTGAGATCCACGACCGTCGTCGGCGTGATTCCGCAGGAGCCGCTGTCGAGCACAAGGTCGACCGCGTGCTCCAGCCGGTCGCGGATGTCGCGCGCGTCGTTGAGCGGCAGCTCGTCTCCCGGCAGGTGCAATGTCGAGCTGAGCAGCGGCTCGCCCAGCTCGGCGAGGAGGGCCTGCACCACACGATGATCCGGAACGCGCAGCCCGATAGTCTTGCGGCTCGGATGCAGCAGGCGCTTCGGCACTTCCCGGGTCGCTCTGAGTATGAACGTATAGCTGCCGGGGGTAGCGCGCTTCAACAGCCGGAACTGGCGATTGTCCACCGTGGCATATATCGCCAACTCAGCGAGATCGCGGCAGACGAGCGCGAAAGGATGCCGTTCTCCGACCTGGCGAATCGCGCGCATGCGTTCCATCGCCGCCTTGTCCCCGATGCGGCAGCCCAGGGCGTAGCAGGAGTCCGTCGGATACACGAGGACGCCGCCCGCGCGCACGATGTCGGCGGCGCGCCGGACGAGGCGCGGTTGCGGATTGTCCGGATGAATGGAGAAAAATTGCGCCATGGCGTCGGTCGGACTCCAACTCAAGCCAGGGTATCAGAGGGTGCTACCGCGCCTGCGGACCGTGCGGAACCGCGTGATGCAGCGCGCGTCCACGGATCCAGCATCGGGGCTCATCGGCTTGAACTTATTTTATATTATATGATTAAATACCAATAACTTATAAACGCTTCTTAAGACACTATATGAGATATCGCCCAACGCGCAGCCATCCCGGGTTCGACCGGCTGCGCGCAACCGATATCCGTCCGCGGACGTATAGGGGGCCATGATCCGGAATTGCACGCGGCTCATCGCCGCCGTCGTGATGACTGCCACCGCGGTTTCGACGCATGCGGCAACCTGCACCGCGGAAAGCACCGCACGGCGCGTCGCGTTGCTCGAGCTCTACACTTCGGAAGGGTGCAACAGCTGCCCGCCCACGGACCGCTGGGTAAGCGAGCTGCCCGCTCGTGGATATAGCCCCGCCAGCGTCGTGACGCTGGCATTCCACGTGGACTACTGGAATTACCTGGGCTGGCGCGACCCTTTTGCGAAGGCGCAGTACAGCGAGCGACAACGAAACGCGAGCCGGCGCAACGGGGCAAGAGTCGTCTACACGCCCCAGCTGCTCCTGAACGGCAGGGACTACCGGCGCGGCATCGTGTTCGACGACTTCGGTGATCGCCTCGGCGCCCTCAAACGCGATCCCGCGAAGGCGAGGATCAGCCTGGAGCTGCAAACCGGAGTTTCCGGCGGGCTTGACGTCAACGGCAGCGTCGCGGTCGCCGACCCCGCGGCGCGCGCCGGCGCGCAGGCGTTCCTGGCGCTCTACGAGGACAATCTCTCGAACCACGTTACGGCCGGAGAAAACCGGGGCAAGCGGCTGCGCCATGATTTCGTCGTGCGCGATCTGGCAGGTCCGTTCCCGGTCGATCCCGGCGGCGAGGTCCGGCTGCGGCAGCGGCACCAGCTCGATCCGCACTGGAAAACCGGCGATCTGCACGTGGCCGCGTTCGTCCAGAGCGAGCGCTCCGGCGATGTGCTGCAAGCACTTGCGATGCCGGTATGCCGCTAATGATGTTCTGATCCCCGCTGTCGCGAGGACGACCTGCTCAGGCGACCGACTGGCGCAAGCGGCTTTGCGCCGGAACGTGCTGAGCGAGAAATTGCATCTGGTCGGCAAGAATGCGGCGGTTAGTGAGAATCAGGTATTCGGCCCGGTTCGGCACGTACGGAAGGTAGATCAACTCCATTCCCGCCTGCTCCGGCGTGCTGTTCCCCTTGCGCTCGTTGCAGCCGCGGCACGCCGTCACCGAGTTCATCCAGCTGTCCTTGCCCTTCTGCGAGAACGGCGTCACGTGATCCCGCGTGAGCCTGGAGATCGGGAACACGCCGCCGCAGTAGGCGCAGATCTGGCGGTCGCGGTGGAACAGCTCCCGGTTGTTGAGCGGCGGCACCTGGCTGAACGATTTCATCGCCATCGCCTTGCCTTTGATCGCGATGATGCTGGACGAGGTGATGCTCGAGCGCCGGCCAGTCAGGCGGTTCATGCCACCGTAGACCGTGAAAGCATGAGCCCCCACCGCCCAGGCAACCTGATTCTTGGAATAGTAGTAGCAGGCGTGCTGCCAGCTGATCCAGCGATGGGGAATGCCGTGCGTGTCGAGCGTTAGGATCAGCGGATAACCGCCTTGCTGCACCGCCTGTAATTCGCTTGCAATATTCATGTGCTGCGTTGGTCCGATGGCACCGCTGCCCGGTGCAGGTGGAAATTTACCAGATTTTTGCATGGATGGCTGTTTCGGGGCCCCGGATGGCGCCAGGGCACGCCGGGAGGCAGCGCGATCGCATGGTGGGACGCGGTGCAGCAAGGTATAATCGCGTCCTGTGAAGAGAACCCATTTCGAGCGCCGTTGCCGGCCGTAGCAACCTTGGTTCACGCCGGCACCACCCCTTCTCCGCAGGACGCTCCGAGCACCGCAAAGCCGTCCTTTCCCGCTCTCGGATTGATCCCCGAGCTGCTGCGCGCCGTCACGGAGCAGGGCTACAGCGAGCCGACGCCGATCCAGGTCAAGGCGATTCCGCCGATCCTGCAGCGCCGCGACGTGATGGGGGCCGCGCAGACCGGGACCGGCAAGACGGCCGGATTCGTGCTGCCGTTGCTCCAGCTGCTCGCTCCCCAGGCGAGCACGAGCCCGTCTCCGGCACGGCATCCGCTGCGAGTGCTGATCCTGACGCCGACGCGCGAGCTCGCGGCGCAGGTGGAGGAAAGCGTGCGGGGCTACAGCCGCCACCTGCCGCTGCGCTCGACGGTCGTGTTCGGCGGCGTGGATATCGGTCCGCAAATGAAAGCACTGCACGCCGGCGTCGAGATCCTGGTCGCCACGCCGGGGCGGTTGCTCGATCACCTGCACCAGCGCAGCGTCAACCTGTCGCGAGTGGAGTTTCTGGTGCTCGACGAAGCCGATCGCATGCTCGACATGGGATTCATTCCGGACATTACGCGCATCCTGGCAGTGCTGCCCAAGCAACGGCAGAACCTGCTGTTTTCCGCTACCTTCCCGGACGAGGTGCGCAGGCTCGCCAAGGAGCTGCTGCACGCGCCGGTGACGATCGAAGTCGCGCCACGCAACGCTCCCCCCGATCTCGTTACGCACCAGGTCTATCCGGTCCCCCTCCTGCGCAAGCGCGCACTGCTGGTTCACCTCATCCGCTCGCGCGACATGCGGCAGGTGCTGGTTTTCGTGCGAATGAAGCGCGACGCGAACCGCCTCACGCGCCAACTCAAGCAGGACGGCGTCTCCGCAAAGGAGATACACAGCGATCGCACCCAGGCCGAGCGCATGCAGGCGCTCGACGAATTCAAGCAGGGCAAGGTCCCGATTCTGGTCGCGACCGATATCGCGGCGCGCGGCCTCGACATCGAGGAGCTGCCGTTCGTGATCAATTTCGAGCTTCCGCACACCGCGGAAGACTACGTGCACCGTATCGGCCGCACCGCCCGCGCCGGGCTGCCGGGCGAGGCGATATCCCTGGTGAGCCCCGACGAGATGAAGTACCTGGAGGACATCGAGCGGCTGCTCAAGCGCAAGCTGCCCCGCGCCCCAGCACTGGCGAACCTCGCTGAAGGCCGCCATCCTTCGCGCCCGCGCGAGGCGCACCCTGATCGTGGCGGGCAGCACTACCGGCCCAAGCCGCACCTGGAGCCCAAGCCCCACTCCCCTACGCGGTCGCAACCCGCGGCCAGGACGTCGCCGCACGCCTTCGATTACACCAAGCCCTACGAACCCTCCCCGCCCAAGCCGGCGCCAAGCCCGGCGGCCGCGCCCCGGCCGCGCGCTCCGCACCACCGCCCTACCGCTGCCTTGCTCGGCGGCGGCCCCGCGAAACGCGAGCCCCACAAGTAAGAAAAGTGACGACTAAGGGTGACGATTTGCACCTCGTCACCCTTATCTCGTCACCCCTGTCTCGTCACTCCGCATGATCAAATCTGTTACAGCCAGGCAGCTCAAAGCCATGTTGCGTGACGGCGGCGAGATCGCCGTGCTCGACGTGCGCGAAGCCGGCCAGTTCGGTGAGTCACATCTGCTGCTTGCGACGCCCCTCCCCTACAGCCGCCTCGAACTGCACGCAGGCGCGCTGGTGCCGAGAACATCGACGCGGGTCATCGTCTGCGACGACGGCGTTCTCGGCGTGGCGGGTCGCGCCGCGCGGCGACTGGGGGCGCTGGGCTACACCGATGTTTCCGTGCTCGACGGCGGCACCAGGGGGTGGGCGGCAGCAGGCTATGGACTCTTCGCTGGCGTCAACGTCCCGAGCAAAGCCTTCGGCGAGCTCGTGGAGCACGCCTGCCACACGCCGCGTGTGACCGTGCGGGAGCTCGCCCGCATGCGCGCCGCAGGAGAAGACGTCGTCATTCTCGACGGGCGGCCCTGGGCCGAATACCAGAAGATGAGCATCCCCGGCGGGATCTGCTGCCCGAACGCGGAGTTGCCCTACCGCCTTTCGGGCATGGTCACGAATCCGAAGACCCGGATCGTGGTGAATTGCGCGGGCCGCACTCGCAGCATCATCGGCGCGCAAACGCTGATCAATTTCGGCATTCCGAACCCCGTCGCAGCGCTCGAGAACGGCACCCAGGGATGGGT
>DASWIC010000138.1:0-45330 GCA_036397875.1 Burkholderiales bacterium | reverse complement strand
ATCTTGCGGCACGCTTCCCCCGATCCCGGCGGCACCGGCCGCTCGGGCGGGGCCTCCCTGTTGTGCGCCGGCATAAAGGAAAGAAACCGCTTCACGGCCTCGAGCGCCTGCTCGTCGTTGTCCACCGCCAGGTCGGCGAGGCCCGATACGCCGGTCAGCAGTTTCCAGCCGCCGAGCTCCTCGGAATCGATCGGTCTTCCGATCGCGATCGAGGTGACGCCGGGGCTCGCGATCGCCATCACCGAGCCCTTGCGCATCACGACGAAGTCCGACATCGCGGCATACCAGGTCGAGGAGCCGTAGCACTGGCCGAGCAGGGCGGACACCCACGGCGACTCGCGCAGGCGCTGGTATTCGGTCGGGTCCTGCGCCAGGAGCGCGCGGCCCGAAGCGCCCATGCGGTCGGGCATGCGCGCCCCGGAGGACTCGCCGAGCAGAACGAGCGGCATGCCATGGCGGCACGCGGCCTGCTTCACGTGCCGGATTTTCTTCATGTTGATGACGCTGCTCGAGGCGCCGAGCACGGTGAAGTCGTTGGACACGAGCGCCACATCGCGCCCGTCGATGCGCGCGAAACCCGCCACCTTGCCGTCGGCGGGCGTCTTGTGCCGGACCTCGGGGCGGATCGCGCGGGCGTGGCGCCCCGATTCCGCGAAGCTGCCCGGGTCCACCAGGCGGTCGATGCGCTCGCGGGCGTTCAGCACCCCCTGTTTCCTGCGCGCGGCGAGCTTCTCCGCGCCGCCCATCGCCAGCGCCTCGGTGTTCTTCTCCTCCAATTCCTTCAGGACATTCTTGGCTGACACGTTATTCCCCAATCCCCCCTGCCCCCCGTTATCAAAGGAGGGAGAAATGATCCTCCTTAACCCCCCTTTAACAAAGGGGGGGAGAAATGATCCTCCTTAACCCCCCTTTAACAAAGGGGGGTAGCGAAGCGGGGGGATTTCGTCCGTCGTCACTGGCCTTTGATGCCCGCCGCCCTGATCACCTTGTCCCACTTCGCGATCTCGTTGCGGATGTAGGCCGCGTATTCCTGGGGTGTGTTGCCGATGACCTCCGCGCCGAACTCCTGCAGCCGCCCGCTCACGGCCGGGGAGCGGAGCGCGCCGACAATTTCCTTGTGCAGCCGCTCGAGTATGGGCTTCGGCGTCCTCGCCGGGGCCGATATGCCCCACCAGTTCGACACCTCGAATCCCGGCACGCCGCTCTCGTGGATGGTCGGGAACTCGGGGGCCGCCGCAGCGCGTTTCGTGGCGCTGATCGCAACCCCTCGAAGCTTGCCGGCCCGCACCTGCCGGATCATCGTGGGCAAGTTGCCGAAATAAAGCGACACCTCTCCCGCGATCAGCGCCACGAGCCCCGGGCCGCCGCCCCGGTAGGCCACGTGCTCCCACTTGATACCGGTCATGTACTGGAACAGCTCCGCGGAGAGGTGGACCGAGGTGCCGATCCCGGACGACCCGTAGTTGACCTCGCCGGGCCGTTTCTTCGACAGCGCGATCAGCTCCTTCACCGTTTTCGGCGGAAACGACGGGTGCACCGTGAGGAGGTTGGGCGACTTGCCGAGCAGCGTGATGAATGCGAAATCGTTGATCGAGTCGAAGCCGAGCTTGATCAGGGCCGGGTTGGTGGTGTGCCCCGGCGCGTTCATCAGGATGGTGTAACCGTCCGGCGCCGAGTTCACCATGAGCTGCGATGCGATAGAGGTGTTGGCGCCACCCCGGTTTTCGACCACTACCTGCTGGCCCAGGCCCTCGGCGAGCTTGGGCGCCAGAACCCGCGCCACGATGTCGTTGCTGCCGCCGGGCGGGAAGCCGATGAGGAAACGGATCGGCTTCGCGGGGTAGGGCGCCTGCGCCAGCGCGGGGAGCGCCGCGCCGAGAAGCGGCATGAGCGCCAGAAGGTGCGCAATGAACGGGTGTTGCATGGGGGCTTCTCCTCTCTCTGTTAGGTTCCGGGACGTGTCCTGCGCGCCGCCGGGACGACCATGACGATGAATATAAGCGCGGTGGCGATCATGAACGTGAGGCTCAACGGTCGGGTGAAGAACACCGTCGGGTCGCCGCGCGAGAGCAGCAGCGCGCGGCGCAAGTTCTCCTCCAGCAGCGGCCCGATCGCGATGCCTTGGAGCGTCAACGCCGCCAGCATCAATGCTATGGTCGCGCTGGCTGGAATGCCGAGGGTGAGCATCGGGATGAACGCTGTCTGCGCGGCGGCGTTGTTGGCCGCCTCGGGGGCCGCGACCCCTTCGATCGCGCCTCGTCCGAAGCGCGACGGGTCTCGCGCCAGCTTCTTCTCCAGCATGTAGGTCGCGAACGAGGAGAGCGCGGGCCCCGTGCCGGGGAGCACGCCGAAGCAGGCTCCCACGGCGGTGCCGCGCGCGAGCACATAGACCCCGAACAGGAACAGGATGGCGCCCAGGGCCGTGGGGAAGTAGCCGGGCCCCATGCGCATGGTCGTGCCGATCGGATAATCGTGGGCGAGGGCGACCGCCAGCGCCCCGATAACGGCGAACAGCAGCCCGGCAATAAAGTCCCTGTTATTGCGCAAGTCGGGCTTCAAGCCGGATCCTTCTCCGGAAATGGCGGCTACGAGTCCGGGCCGAAGCCGGGATCGTAATGCGGCCCGGTCATGGTGCCGTCGACCGCTTTGCCGATAATACCCTGCGACAGGTCCTTGATGGCGATGAAGATGACGTCCTCGTCATCGGGGGAGGCCACCAGCGTATGGGGGGCATTGGCGGGGATGTAGATGAGCGTGCCGGCCGGCGCGACCACCTGCTTGCCGTTCACCGAGCCGACCAGCGTGCCGCGCACGACGTAGTTGAACTGCTCGTTCTGGTGCGTGTGCATGCGCGAGCCGGTGCCGCGCGCTTTGTGGATGTAGCCGACCAGCATGCGGCTGCCCTCGATCACGCCGCCGTGCGAGGTCGAGTAGCCGGTGCCGGCCGGGACGTCCTTGAC
This sequence comes from Burkholderiales bacterium, assembly GCA_036397875.1. Classification (GTDB taxonomy): domain Bacteria; phylum Pseudomonadota; class Gammaproteobacteria; order Burkholderiales; family SG8-41; genus SG8-41. Next base: position 42,370 of record DASWIC010000138.1, on the reverse strand, counting down.
CTCGGCCAGTTTGAACTGGTAGCGGCCGTCGCCGGCCCGGATCGCGCCCTCGGTCTGGGTCTTCGCCTTCTTCACCGCCGGTTTCTTCGTCGCCATCGTGATCCCCTTCTCGTTACTACGTCTTCCAATCCCCCCTATCCCCCCTTTGTCAAAGGGGGGCGACATGATCCTCCGTAACCCCCCTTTAACAAAGGGGGGTGGCGAAGCCGGGGGATTTCGTCACTCATCACAGGTAGTCAATGATCTTCCAATCGCCCGGCTTCACGTTGACCACGTTCTTGCTCTTGCCGGGGCGGCGGTCGGCGTAGATCCTGCCTTCCTTCATCACGATCTTGATGTTCTTCTTGTCCTGCAGGCAGCGGATGTTCTTCAGCGGATCACCGTCCACCGCGATGACGTCGGCGAGCTTGCCCGCCTCGATCGTGCCGAGCTCCTTCTCGCGCTTGAGCGCCTGCGCGGCGTTGCGGGTCGTGGTAAGGATCGCGTCCATCGGCTTCATGCCGAGCTTGACGTAGATCTCCAGCTCCGCGGCGTTCGAGCCCATATCCGGCTCGAAGCCCATGTCGGTGCCCATCGCGATCTTCACGCCGGCCTGGTACATCTTGCGGAACGTCTCGAAGCAGAACGGCTGCAGGTACTTCATCTTGCGCAGCACGAAATCGGCCGTGCCGTGCTCGCGGCGCAGCTGGATCGCGTGGTCGGTGCGGTGAGCCAGCGTCGGCGTGACCGGGGTGCCGGACTTCCGGATGAGCTCGATGGTCTCGTCATCGTGGAACACCATGTGCTCGATGGTATCGGCGCCGGCTTTCAACGCCATGCGCTGCGCGCTGGTGGTGAAGCAGTGCACCGCCGCGTGCTTGTGCAGCGCGTGCGCCTCGTCGACAACGGCGTCCAGCTCCTCCTGCGTCATGTTGCGGATATCGGGCTCTTCCTTGTCAGTGCCGCCGCCGCCGGAGGCGCAGGTCTTGATGACGTCGCAACCCGCCAGCATGTTCTTGCGCGCGAGCTTGCGCAGCTCCCACGGCCCGTCGGCGGTATTGAACCCCCATCGGACCATCGCGCGCGGCTGGATCAGCTCGAGGTGCGAGCCGGTCATGGTGGTGAAGCCCGCGATCAGCATGCGCGGACCTTCGACGATGCCGGCGTTGATGGCGTCGCGCACCGCGCACATCTCGTTCACCAGCAATCCATAAGGCCCGTTCATGCCGAGATCGCGCAGCGTGGTGAAACCCATGTCGAAGCAGTTCTGGGCGTGGAACAAGGCGTACATCTGCTGCAGGTGCGGCATCGTCTCGAACTGGGCGACCCGGTGGTTGTGAAAGGTCATGCAGTTGTACATCGCCGTGTGGATGTGGAGGTCCATCATTCCCGGCATCACCGTGTAGCGCGAGCAATCGATGACTTCCGCGCCGTGCGGGGGCTTCACCTTGCCGGGCTCGCCGACCTTGGTGATGAGGTTGCCCTGGATCAGCAGCACCGCGTTCTTGATCGGCTTGCCGCCGCGGCCGTCGATCAAGGTCCCGCAGCTGATCGCCCGGACGGGCCCCTTCACCTTCGTTTCAAGAAATTCCTGGGACTTCAAGTATCACCCCCTCCGTGCGTGACGCCGGTCCTTGGAACGAAACCCCGCCGCCGCATGGACGAATCGGGCGTATGCCGTCGGGTCGATTGCGGCGCCGGGTGCGCGCCGGCTTGCATCCAGACCCAGCGCCGGCAGCGTCGACTCGATATCCCCCCGCGCCATGCCCCGGGTAATGAACACGATGCGGGTGCTGCGGTCCGCCGACGGCCATGATTCGAGCGCGACGGGCTCGTGAATGACGCTCTGCACCACGTGCACGACGACCGGGCTCCCCGCGACATTGACCAGGCCCTTCACGCGCAGCAGGTTCGCACCCTTCAGCGCCGCCATCAGATTGAGCCAGGCCGCTAGGCCGGCGCCCGTGACCGGTTCCTCGTGGCGGACCGCAAACGCGCGTATGTCGTCACCGTGACGGCCGGTTCCGCGCGCGGCTTCCACCCTCGTATATGCGCCCTCGTTCAGCCAGCGCTCGACGGTATCCCGTTCCGCGGCCGGGTCGAGCGGCGCGGCCCCGAACAGCAGGCGGGGGTCTACTGCGCCCTGCACGGCTTCGAGCATTCGCGCGCCGGGATTGATGCGAGCGAGGCGCTGGCGCAGCCGGGCGAGCACCGCTGGCGCCGCGATGTCGGTCTTGCTCACGACCAGGCTGTCGGCGACCGCGGCCTGCTTGACCGACTCCGGGCACTGATCGAGCTCGCCCTCGCCGTTCACCGCGTCCACCATCGTGATCACGGCCCCGGGCCGCACCCTCGGCGCGATCGTCTCGTCCGAGGCGAGCGTGCGCAGCACCGGCACCGGGTCCGCCAGCCCGGTGGTCTCGACCAGCACGCGGTCGAAGGCCGGGATGCCATCCGCGCCGCGCCGCGCGAGGAGACTGGCTAGCGTCCCTGCCAGGTCACCGCGGATCGTGCAGCACAGGCAGCCGTTGGCAAGCAGCACCGTGTTTTCGTCGGGCGTGGCGACGAGCAGGTGATCGAGAGCCACCTCCCCGAACTCGTTGATGATGACCGCGGCCCGCGCCATGCCCGGGTCCCGCAGCAGGCGGTTGAGCAGCGTCGTCTTGCCGCTGCCGAGGTAGCCCGTGATGATGGAAACCGGCGGCCGGTAGGCCGCCGTCGCAGTCGTGCCTGTCATCGATTCGCAGCCGCGGAAGCGGGGCGGCGCTTTGATTATTGTACGTTAGCTCTTGGCGCGCTCGGCGGTTCGCTTGATTACGCGGCGAGCGCCTGCCGCTCGAGATCCGGGCTGTAGCGGCCCTGGCAGGCGAGACCGTTCATGCGCGCGCGGTGGATAAACGCCCTCTGTGCCGCCGCGACGTTGGTCGGACCGCCCTTCCACGCCTTGAGCGCAGCCGCCTGCAGCGCGCGCCCGTAGGAGAACGAGAGCGTCCAGGGCCCGCCGCCCAGCTTGTTTATCGCGTTCAGATGCGCGGTTGCGAGCTCGTCGCCCTGGCCACCGGAAAGAAACGCGATGCCGGGCATCGCTGCCGGGACGGTGCGCCTGAGCACCTTGAGCGTGCGCTCGGCCACTTCGCTCACCGACGCCTGCTGCTTGCAGCTCGCGCCGGCGACGACCATGGAGGGCTTCAGCACCATCCTCTCGAAAGCGACGCGCTGGCTGGCGAGCGCGGCAAACTGGTCGCGCAGGGTCCATTCGGTCACTTCCTCGCAGCGCTCTATCGTGTGATCGCCGTCCATCAGCACCTCGGGCTCGACGATGGGCACCAGCCCGGCGGCCTGGCAGATCGCGGCGTAGCGAGCGAGCGCATGCGCGTTCGCGGTGATGCAGGCCTGCGAGGGAATGCCGGCGCCGATCGTGATCACTGCGCGCCACTTGGCGAAACGCGCTCCCAGCTTCAGGTATTCCGCGCACCGCTTGGTGAGGCCATCGAGGCCCTCGGTCACCGTCTCGCCGGGGCAGAGCGCCATCTCCTTCGCGCCCGTGTCCACCTTGATGCCGGGGATCACGCCGTGCTGCGCGAGCAGTTCCGGAAACGGCGTGCCGTCCGCCGATTTCTGTCGCAGCGTCTCATCGAAAAGAATGACGCCGCCGATGTGCTGGCCGATGCCCTTGGCGGAAAACAGCAAATCCCGGTAGGCGCGGCGATGCTCCTCGGTGTTCTCGACGTGGATGCTCCGAAATCGTTTTTCGATGGTGCCGGTCGACTCGTCGGCGGCAAGTATGCCCTTGCCGGGCGCGACCATGGCCTTGGCAACAGTTTCCAGGGAATTGACTGACATAGGAGTCTCCTCGGACGTCGTGCTTGGTGTCTCGTAAATCGCGATTCGTGATTCGACTACCGATTTTACACCGCCGGCAACACCCGATTTTCGCCTTCTGCCTTACGCCTTCCGGTGCTCCCCCACCTTCACGACCTTCATGGTATTGGTGCCGCCGGCCTTGCCAAAGGGCTCGCCGATCGTGAGCACGATATAGTCGCCGCGCTGGACCACGCCCCGGTCGAGCAGCTCGTCCTCCGCCATGTGCAGCGCCCGCTCGGGATTGCGCGCGCCTTTGAACTTGACGGGGTACACGCCGCGGAACAGCGTGACCCGGCGCCGGGTATCGACCAGCGAACTCATGGCGTAGATCGGCACGTTCGTCCGCAACCGCGACATGAGCAGGACGGTCTTGCCGCTCTGCGTCATCGCCGCCACCGCCTTGATGTCGAGGTTGTTCGCCGTGAAGACGGTGGCGCGCGCGATCGACTCTTCGACCTCCGCCGGCACCGTGGCAAGGCGCCGTTCCTGCGACAGCGTGTCCTCCTTCTCCGCCTCCACGCACACGCGCGCCATCGCCGCCACCGTCTCCACCGGGTACTCGCCGGTGGCGGTCTCGGCCGAGAGCATCACCGCGTCCGTGCCATCGAGCACCGCGTTGGCGACGTCCGACACCTCCGCGCGGGTCGGGATCGGGTTGTGGATCATCGACTCCATCATCTGGGTCGCGGTGATCGTGATCCGGCCTTTCTCGCGCGCCAGGCGCAGCATGCGCTTCTGCAGCGCCGGCACCGCGGCATCGCCAACCTCCACGGCCAGGTCGCCGCGCGCGACCATGATGCAGTCGGACGCGTCGAGAATGTCCTCCAGCGCCGGGATCGCCTCCGCGCGCTCGATCTTCGCCACCGTCAGCGCCCGCCCGCCCGCCTTGTGCATGAGATCGCGCGCCCACTTGATGTCGGCGCCGGAGCGCGGGAACGAGACCCCGAGAAAATCCGCTTTGAGCTCGGCCGCGATCCTGATGTCCTGCATGTCCTTCTCCGTCAGCGCCGGCGCGGTCAGGCCCCCGCCCTTGCGGTTGATGCCCTTGTTGTTGGTGAGCGGGCCGCCCTGCTCCACGACGGTGGTGATGCGCGGCCCCCTGACCGAGGCGACGCCGAGCACGATGCGCCCGTCGTCGAGCAGCAGCGTGTCACCCGGACGGACATCGTTGGGCAGGTTCCGGTAATCGAGGCCCACGACGTGCTCGTCGCCGAGGCCGCACTCGGCGTCGAGGGTAAACTTCGCCGCGACCGCGAGCGTGATCCTGCCCTCCTTGAAGCGGCCGATGCGGATTTTCGGCCCCTGCAGGTCCACCAGCACGCCGACGGCATGGCCCGCTTTGCGCGCAAGCGAGCGCACCAGCGCCACGCGCTTGCGATGCTCGGCGGCGCTGCCGTGGGAGAAGTTCACACGCACCACGTCGAGCCCGGCATCGATCATGCGCGCGAGCGTCTTCGCGTCGCTCGAAGCGGGGCCAAGGGTCGCGACGATCTTGGTGCGGCGGGCCATGGGAAACCGGGATTCAGGGTTCGAGGTTCAGGATCGAGCTCAGTGTAGCGCATCAGCGCAAGCGCAACCGAACGGCCAGCGCGTCCACGCGCGGGCAGTGCTCGATGCGCCAGCATTCGCCGAGTATCTCCTCGGCCGCATCGGCTGGAAATGCAGTGCGCAGCAGCCCACGGGTCTTGTCGCTGATGTCCTCGTCGTTCAACGGCCGGCCCTCGCTGCCGCGGCAATTCTGCACTGCCGCCTCGACCACCTTGCCGGATTTCAGCACGACGCGCACGCTCGCCGCCTCGCGGCCGACGGCGGGAACGCTCCTGGCCGTTACCTTCCGCCGCAGGGCGGTAACCGCGCCGTCGTGGACCATCGCTTCGGTCACTTCCGCGATCCCGGCGGCCTTGCGGATGAACGCCGCCGCCGCCCAATGCTGGAAACTGACCATCGCCTGGTTCTGGTTCTTCGGTTCGGGGCGATTGCATAGCTGCACGGCGAGCGGATTGACGGTCAACTCGATGCGTTCGATCTGTGTTGCGTCAATCGCCTCCCGGAGCGCTACGTCCAGGCAAGCATCGATGATGGGATGGATGACGAATCCGCAGGGATAGGGCTTATAGGCGAGCGCAGAGATCTCGAAGGCCTGGCCCAGCCCGTCGACGGCGGCTTCCAAATTCGGCCGCTGGCCGAACGACACGGCGAAGCCCTTGACCCCCTCGATCATGGTATCGGGGCAGGTAAAGCCGCGCTCGGCGAGCAGCGCCGCGAACAGACCGCAGCGCGCCGCATGGCCGGGGGTGAACGGGCTGCCCATCGTCGCGTGCGCTTCTCTCAAGCCGCCGGCCTGATTGGCGGCGAGCCCGATCGCGGTCGCCACGCCGCTCTCGTCCAGCCCCAGCAGCTTGCCGGCGGCGACCGCGGCGCCGATGCCGCCCACCAGGCCCTGCATCGACAGCCCGACGCCGCATTCGGCCGGCGCGATGCAGAGGATGTTGCCGACGCGGCATTGTATTTCGACCCCCAGCACGAGCGCGTGCACGAATTCCCGCCCGTTCGCCGGCTTGCGCTCCGCCAGGGCCAGCAGCGCCGCCGCGACCGGGCTGGTCGGGTGCGCCACGGTGACGAAATGCGTGTCGTTGAACGACAGCGCGGCGGAGCTCATCGAGTTGATGCACGCCGCATTGAGCGCATCAAGCTTCTCGCGCCGGCCCACGACCGTGGCCGCCGGCGCGCCGTTGAATTCGGCCAGGACCTCGAGGGCACGCTCGACACAGCCTTCCCGCGCGCCCCCGGCCGCGCACCCGATCCAGTTGACGAAGGCACGCACCCCTTCATGCCGCACCGCCGCGGGCAGGGCGTCGAATTGCGATGATGCAACGTAACGCGACAGCGCGCGCGTAATGCCGGTCATGCTCCCGCCGTTTACGCGCCTGCCGCGCGCTGCTCCAGAATTTCGACCGCCGGCAGCTTCCTGCCCTCGAGAAACTCGAGAAACGCGCCGCCGCCGGTGGAGATATAGGAAATCCTGTCGGCGATGCCGAACTTCGCGATGGCGGCGAGCGTATCGCCGCCGCCGGCGATGGAGAACGCGGTCGAGTCCGCGATCGCCCGGGCGATGGCCTTCGTGCCGGCGGCAAACTGGTCGAACTCGAACACCCCGACCGGACCGTTCCAGACGATGGTGCCGGCGCGGGCGATGCGCGCGGCGAGGGTCGCGGCCGTTCTCGGGCCGATGTCGAGAATCATGTCGTCGGGCTTCACGTCCGTGGCGGCGACGCGGTTCGCGCGCGCGAGCGGCGAGAGATCGCTGGCGACGACCACGTCCACGGGCAGCGGGACGGCCGCGCCGCGCTTATTCATCAGCTCGATGATGGCCCGCGCCTCGCCCACGAGCTCGAGCTCGGCAAGCGATTTTCCGATCGGCAGTCCGGCCGCGGCGAGGAAGGTATTGGCGATGCCGCCGCCCACGACGAGCTGGTCCACCTTTTCCGCGAGCGACTTCAGGATGGAGAGCTTGGTGGAGACCTTCGCGCCGGCGACGATCGCAACCAGCGGGCGCGCGGGGTTGCCGAGCGCGCGCCCGAGCGCTTCGAGCTCGGCCGCCATCAGCGGGCCGGCGCAGGCAATAGGGGCGAACCGCGCTAATCCGTGGGTGGTCGCCTCCGCGCGGTGCGCCGTGCCGAATGCGTCGTTCACGTAGACGTCGCACAAGGCCGCCATCTTGCGGGCGAGCGCCTCGTCGTTCTTCTTTTCGCCCTTGTTGACGCGGCAGTTCTCCAGCATCACCACTTCGCCCGGCTTCACCTCGAAGCCGCCGTCCACCCAGTCGCTCACGAGCCGCACCGGGCGCCCGAGCATTTCGCCAAGTCGCTTGGCAACCGGGGCGAGCGAGTCCTCCGGTTCGAGCTTGCCCTCTGCGGGGCGGCCCAGGTGCGAGGTCACCATCACCGAGGCGCCGCTCTTCAATGCGTGCTCGATGCCGGGGAGCGAGGCGCGGATGCGCGTGTCTTCGGTGATGTTGCCCGCGTCGTCCTGGGGCACGTTCAGGTCCGCGCGGATGAATACGCGCTTGCCCGCCAGCGGCACATCGGTCAGCTTGAGGAACGGCATGCGAGACCAGCAATCAGCGGTCAGCGGTCAGTCGTCAGTCCCGCCAAGAATCACGGCGTTGGATGAGCGCTGACCGCCGATTGCTATTTTGCGTTCATCAAGGCAACCGTGGCATCCAGCATACGGTTGCTGAAGCCCCATTCGTTGTCATACCAGGCCAGCGCCTTTACCAGCGTGCCGCCGGTGACCTTGGTGAGCGTGGCGTCGAAGATGCTGGAGGCGGGGTTGTGGTTGAAGTCGATCGACACCAGCGGCGCCTGGGAGTACTCGAGCACTCCCTTCAGCTCGCCGCCGGCCGCGGCCTTCATCACGGCGTTCACCTCTTCGACGGTGGTCGCGCGCGCGGCGGTGAACGTCAGGTCCACCAGCGACACGTTGATCGTCGGCACCCGCACCGCGAAGCCGTCGAGCTTGCCGTTCAGCTCCGGCAGCACCAGGCCGACCGCGGCGGCGGCGCCGGTCTTGGTCGGGATCATCGACATGGTCGCCGAGCGCGCCCGCCGCAGGTCTTCGTGATAGACGTCGGTCAACACCTGGTCGTTGGTGTAGGCATGCACGGTCGTCATCAGTCCCTGGACCACGCCAATCTTGTCGTGCAACGCCTTGACCAGCGGCGCCAGGCAATTGGTCGTGCAGGAGGCGTTCGAGATGACCGTGTGGCTCCCCTTGAGCGTCTGGTGGTTCACGCCGTAGACGACGGTCGCGTCCACGTCCTTGCCGCCGGGCGCCGAGATGATGACTTTCTTCGCGCCGCCTTTCAGGTGCGCGCCCGCTTTCTCCTTGCTGGTGAAGAGCCCCGTGCACTCGAGCACGACGTCGACCCCCAGCTTCCCCCACGGCAGCTCCGCGGGGTTGCGCATCGCCAGCACCTTGATGCGGTCACCGTTCACCACCATCGACTCGCCGTCGACGTCGACGCTTCCGGGAAAGCGGCCGTGCGCCGTGTCGTAGCGCGTGAGATGCGCGTTGGTCTCGGCGCTGCCGAGGTCATTCAACGCCACGATTTCGATGGGGTGCTTCTTGCCCCCCTCGTAATGGGCGCGCAGGATGTTACGGCCGATGCGGCCGTAGCCGTTGATTGCGACCTTGATGTTCATGGACCTGCTCCCGGAACAAAACCGAACCGCTATTCTAACGCGGTGCCGGATGCAGACCTTGACCTACCTCAACCGGGGGCGCAGGGTCACAGCACCTGCTTCACCGCGGCGGCGACGCGCTCCGGCGTGAAACCAAAATGCCTGAACAGCTCGCCGCCCGGCGCCGATTCGCCAAAGCGGTCGATCCCGATGACCGCGCCCTCGAGCCCGACGTACTTCCGCCAGTAATCGGTCACGCCCGCCTCCACCGCCGCCCGCGGCAAGCCGCGCGGCAACACCGAATCCCGGTAGGCGGCGTCCTGGCGGTCGAACATCGTCGTCGAGGGCATCGACACTACACGCACCGGCGCGCCTTCCTGCGCGAGCAGCTGCTGCGCCGCCAGCGCGATCGCGACCTCCGAGCCGGTGGCGATCACGATGGCGCGCGCGGCGGCGCCCGCCGCCTCGGAAACGACGTAGCCGCCGCGCCATATCGACTCGATCTGAGCCGGCTCGCGCTTGACGAACGGCACGTTCTGCCGCGTGAGCAGCAGGCTCGTGGGGCCGTCCTTGCGCTCGATCGCGGCAGCCCACGCCACCGCGGTTTCCACCGTGTCGCACGGCCGCCAGACCTGCATGTTGGGAATCAGGCGCAGGCTCGCCGCGTGCTCGACCGGCTGGTGGGTCGGCCCGTCCTCGCCGAGCCCGATCGAGTCGTGCGTGAACACATAGATCGTGCGCACGCCCATCATCGCCGCCAGGCGCAGCGCGTTGCGCGCGTAGTCCGAGAAAACCAGGAACGTGCCACCGTAGGGGATGAAGCCCCCGTGCAGCGCGAGTCCGCTCATCACCGCGCACATGCCGAACTCGCGCACCCCGTAGAAGACATAGTTGCCGCCGTCCTGCGGCCCGATCGCTTTCGAGGTCTTCACCATCGTGAGGTTGGAATTGGTGAGATCCGCCGAGCCTCCGACGAGTTCCGGAAGCGCCGGCGCGAGCGCTTCGAGCGCGTTCTGTGAAGCCTTGCGCGTCGCCACCGTCTCCGCCCTGGCGTCGGTCTCCTTCACCAGTGCGTCCACCCGCGCGCGGAAATCCTGCGGCAGCTCGCCCGCCGTGCGGCGCTTGAACGCGGCGGCCTCGGAGGGATATTCCTTCTCATAGGCGGCAAGGAGCTTCTTCCAGCGGCGCTCGGCGGCCGCTCCGCGCTTTCTCGCGTCCCAGCCCTCGTACACCGCCTGCGGTATCTCGAACGGGGGATACCGCCAGCCGATCGCCTCGCGCGTGGCCGCGACCTCCTTCTCCCCGAGCGCGGCGCCGTGCGCGGCGCCGGTGTTGGCCTTGGTGGGAGCGCCCTTCGCGATCACGGTCTTCGCGCAAATCAGGGACGGCCGGAGCTTTTCCCGCTTCGCCTTCTTCAGCGCGCGATCCACCTGAACCACGTCGTGGCCGTCGACGGGACCGATCACCTGCCAGCCATACGCTTCGAAGCGGCGCTTCACGTCGTCGGTGTACCACTGGCGGATCGAGCCCTTGTCGGAATCGATCGAGATGCCGTTGTCGTCGTAGACCGCGATGAGCTTTCCCAGCCCGAGCGTCCCGGCGAGCGCGCAGGCCTCGTGCGAGACGCCTTCCATCATGCAGCCGTCGCCGAGGAAGACGTAGGTGTGGTGATCGACGATGTCGAGGCCGGGGCGGTTAAACTCGGCCGCGAGCAGCTTCTCGGCAAGCGCCATGCCCACCGCATTGGATACGCCCTGCCCGAGCGGTCCGGTGGTGGTTTCGACACCGGGCGCACAGCCGAACTCGGGATGGCCAGGCGTCTTCGAATGCAGTTGCCGGAAGCGCTTCAGCTCCTCGAGCGGCAGCGCGTAGCCGGTCAAGTGCAGCAGCGCGTAGAGGAGCATCGAGCCATGGCCGTTCGAAAGCAGGAAGCGGTCGCGGTTCACCCAGGCGGGATTGGCCGGGTTGTGCCGCAGGTGGCGGTTCCACAGCACTTCCGCGATCTCCGCCATGCCCATCGGCATCCCCGGGTGCCCGGAGTTCGCCTGCTGTACAGCATCCATCGCCAGCGCGCGGATCGCGTTGGCCAGCTCGACACGGGCATCCATTCAGGGGTTCCTGGCTAGCTATTCGCCGTTGCCGTTTCTGCGGGCGAGCCGGATGCCGAGCTGCTTCAACTTGCGATAGAGATGCGTGCGCTCGAGCCCGACGGTATCCGCCACGCGCGAGATGTTGCCGCCCTCGCGCGCGATGTGGTACTCGAAATAAGCGCGTTCGAAGGCGTCGCGGGCATCGCGCAACGGCAGGTCGAGCGGCAGGTCGTGGCCGGGCCGCGGTACGGCGTTCCGCGCGGGCAGGGCGTGATTGACATCCTCGAGCGGGATCTGGTCCCCGGCGCAGGTGAGCGCGAGCGTGCGTACCGTGCTCTCGAGCTGCGCGAGGTTGCCGGGCCAGTCGTAATTGCGCAGCGCATTGAGCGCCCCCGTCGTGAAATGGCGCAGCGGCGCTTCCCGGGCCTCGACCAGGCGCGAGAGCATCAGATTGGCGATGTCGGGAACGTCCTCCCGGTGCTCGCGCAGGCTCGGAACGCGAATGGTCGTTGCCGCAAGCAGGCTGTAGAGGCGGCTGTCGAAGGCGCCATGCGCCACGAGATCCGCAACATCGCGGGATGCGCCGCTGATGACGCGCACGTTGTAGCGCTCGAGCTTGGACATCGCGAGCACCAATCCCTTCTGCTCGACCCTCGAGAGGTCCGTGACCTCGCGCAGAAACAACGTTCCCTCGCGCGCCTGGTTGAGAAGCTCGAGCGGCGCCTCGGCCAGCGCGGCGTGGTTCTCCGGCGCCACCCACGGCGCGTTGCGCGGGTGGAGGAAGCGCGCGGCGAGCTCGAGCCCGCAGCCCGGCTCGCCGGTGAGCAGCAGCGGCGCGCGCAGGCTCATGACCCGCTCCAGGCGCTGCTTCAGCTCGACCACGAGCGGCGCGCGTCCGAAGCTCGCCAGCGACAGCGCCGCCTGTGTCTGCTCGCCCCCGTGTTTCAGCGCGCGGCCCACCGTGGCGAGCAGTTTCTGCAGTGCGATCGGCTTCTCGAGAAAATCGTAGGCGCCGATCCGGGTCGCCTCGACCGCCGTGTCGATCGTGCCGTGCCCGGACATCATCACCACCGGCATGGTGAGCAGGCCCGCGGCCGCCCACTCCTTGAGCAGCGTAATGCCGTCAGTGTCCGGCATCCAGATGTCGAGCAGCACGAGGTCGGGGCGCGCCTGGCTGCGGAACGCGCGCGCGTCGGCCGCGTTCTGCGCCAGCCGCACCTGATAGCCCTCGTCGCTCAGGATCTCCGACAGCAGCTCGCGGATGCCGATCTCGTCGTCTACGACCAGGATGTGTTGCATATGCGAAGGAAACGCCCGATGGATTCTACACCCGCGCGCGCGCCGCAACGCGGCGCACCGTGTCCTGCGCCGCGGCCGGCAGCTCGAGGGTGACGCACGCCCCGCGCGGCGCAACGTTGGCGATGGCAGCCGTGCCGCCGTGCTCTTCGACGATCTTCTTGACGATCGCCAGCCCCAGCCCCGTGCCCTTGGGCTTGGTCGTCACGTAGGGCTCGAATGCGCGGCGCATCACGTGCTCGGGAACGCCGCAGCCGTTGTCGGTGACCGTGAGCCGGACCCTGCCGTCCGCGTGAGCGCTCGCCACCGTCACGCGCGGCGCCGGGGTGTCGGCGAGCGCATCCTGCGAGTTCTGCAGGAGGTTGTGTATCACCTGCCGCAACTGCGCCGCGTCCCCCATCACCGGCGGCAGCCCCGCCGCGAGCTCGAGCCGCACCGCGCGCCCGAGCGAGGATTCATAGAGCGTCAGCACTTCGCGCGTGAGCGCGTTGAGATCGAGCTCGCGCACCGACGGCTCGGGCGTGCGCGCGTACTGGCTGAACGCGTCCACCATGTTCTTGAGCGCCGCGACCTGGTTGACAATCGTCTGCGTGGAGCGCACCAGCACCTCCGCATCGGTCTGCGCGAGCTTGCCCTCGAGCTTCGACTGGAGGCGCTCCGCGGAGAGCTGGATGGGCGTCAGCGGATTGCGGATCTCGTGCGCGAGGCGCCGCGCCACCTCGGCCCACGCCGCGGCGCGCTGCGCCTCGGCGAGATGCGTGATGTCATCGAACACGACCACACCGCCGCCTTCCGAGCCCGCCGGCAGGCGCGTGCCGCGCAGCAGCAGCAGCTGGGTACGGTTGTGAAGGGAGCGCTCCATCTGCTGCTCCCATTCCGCGGTGCCGGCGCGCTCGAACGCGGCCACGATCTCACGGCCCAGCGCGCCGATGCCGGGCGCCGCCGCCGGCCAGGTTCGCGGCGCGGTGCCGAGAAGCGGCGCGAAGTCGGTTCCGAGCAGGGCCCCGGCGCTGCGATTGGACGCGCGGAGATTCAGCTCCTCGTCGAACGCCAGCACGCCGGCGGACAGGTTGGCGAGCAGGCTCTCGAGGTACGCCTTGGCCTGGGTGAGCGCCGCCTGGTGGCGTTCGGCCTGGGCGTGCGCTTCGGCAAGCTGCAGCGTCATCCGGTTGAATGACTGTGTCAGCGTGCCGATTTCGTCGCGCGAGACGACCGCGGCGCGCTGGCTGAAATCACCGCTTGCCACCGCACGGGTGCCTTCGACCAGCGCGCCGATGGGCGCAGACAGCCGGTCGGAAAGCACGAACGCGAGCGCGGCGGCGGAGAGAAGGGCGAGCAGCAGCGTAAGCGTGAGCGTCACCCCGTAGAGGCGCTTGAGACCTCTGCGCGAGAGGGTCAGCTCCTGGTATTCCCGGTATCCCGATTGCACCGCTTCTGCATCCTGGCCGAGCTGCTTGGGCACCGGGTGCAGCAACTGCAAGACGTGCAGCTCGTCGGCGGGACCGCGCACCGGTGCCAGCGCGCGAAGATACAGTCCGCGGTCGGGGAGCGCCTCGACCGCGCCGTAGGCGTTCCCCGCGCGGATCTCCTTCCGCGCAGCGCCGCCCGGCAGTTCCGGCATCAGTCCCCTGCGGCCCGGACCGGAGTACCCCACTACCCTGCCGCGCTCGCTGAACAACGTCGCTTCCTGCGCGCCGGCCTGCTCGCGCAGGACGCTCAACGCGGTGACATGCTCCGCGGGCGGGTGCTGCGACAGTGCGCGCGCCATGGCATCCGCCTTGCCGGTGAGCTCCTGGAGAGCGCTGTCGAGCATCCCGCGACCGAGGTTGAGGCCGCTGTCGAGCGCCTTGTCGAGCCGCACGGCAAACCAGGAATCGATCGAGCGTGAGAGAAATTGCACGGACATGCCGTAGATGAGCGCGCCCGGTAGCACCGCCATCAGCGCGAAGAGCAGCACCAGGCGCAGCGTCAACCGCGACCCGAACACGCCCGCCTTGAGCTTGCGCCTCAGCGTGACGAACTGGAAGATGACCAGCGCCGTCAGCATGAGCGCGACCGTGCCGTTCAACGCCAGCAGCAACGGGTAGCGCTCGGCAAATGACGCCGGGTTGGCGCTCGAGGTCGCCACCAGGAACAGCGCGACCGCCACCAGCCCCACGCACAGGATCAGCAGATAGCGCACGATGGCGCTCGAGAGCGCCGCCCTGGGGGGCGGAAGCGTTGCGCTCATGGCGACACCGTCCAGCGATGCCAGTCCGAGGAGATGCTCCACTCGCGCGATCCCACCGCGCTTACCTGGAACGCCCGCGGCAGCTGCGAGGCGTCCAGCCGCAACCGCAGGGCGGCGCGGTAGCTGCTTCCCGTGCTGAACGCGCCGGTTTCGGCGATGTCGCGCACGCGCACCCGGCTCATGAATTCGAGCGCCTCGGACAACGAGGCGAAATTCTGGTAGAGGGTGCGGAGCCCGACGCGATACTGGCGCGTCAGGGCGTTATACGAAAGCCGGTACTGCTGCCGGGCGTTGGCGAGTCTCACGTTGAACCAGTACCAGCGCGGGCGGATCAGCTCGAACTCGAGGATGAAATGCAGCGGCACGCCCTTGTTGAGGGCTTCTTCCAGGGTGTGTGTCAGCGTGACCTCGAAATCGGCTTCGAGGACGTAGCCATTCTCCGCCAAGATCAGCGCCGCCTTTCTCACCTCGATGCCATCGGCGCGCGCGGGAGCGACCCAGACGGCTCCCAGCACCAGCAAGATCAGCGCCGCGAGGCAGCTAACACTTCTGCAGCAGCGCGTAGAAGAACCCGTCATGCCGTCCGTCCGCAAGCAGTTGGCCCGCTCGTGCGTGGAGTTCGATGTCGACCGCAGGAAGGGCGACGCGCCTCGCGTCCCGATGGCGCTCCAGAAACCGCGCAACCGGCTCCCGATTCTCCTCCTGGAACACGGAACAGGTGGCGTACAGCAATTTACCATCACTGGCAAGCGTCTGCCACAGCGCATCGAGCATGCGACCCTGCAGTTGCGCATACTGCGCGATGTCCGATTCGCGCCGCAGCCACTTGATGTCCGGATGCCGTCGCACGACGCCCGAGGCGCTGCACGGCGCGTCAAGCAGAATCCGGTCGAATGGCATACCGTCCCACCAGGGCGCCGGGTCGCACGCATCGCCGCAGACGACACGCGCCGTCAATCCCAGCCGGGCCAGATTGGCGCGCACGCGCTCGAGTCGCGCCGCGTCGCTGTCGAGCGCGGTAAGATCCACGTCGGCGAGTTCCAGCGCATGGCCGCACTTGCCACCGGGGGCCGCGCAGGCATCGAGCACGCGCATGCCGTCGGCGAGGTCGAGCAGCGGCGCAGCGAGCTGCGCCGCAACGTCCTGCACCGAAACGAGTCCGTCATGCAGCCCCGGCACGCGCGCGGCGGAAAGCGGCTTTGGCAGCAGCACGGCCGCCGCGCCGTACGGCTCGGCATGGATGCCGTGCTGTTCCAGAATCTCCAGATAGTCCGCGACGCGCATGCGGCGACGGTTCACGCGCAGCGCGAGCGGCGGGCGCGCATTTCCGGCGTCCAGGATCCCCGCATACTCGTCCGGATACTGTACGCGCAGCTTGTCGATCCACCACTGGGGATGGCAATAACGCGCGGTCTCCCTGCGCTGCGCCCGGGCGCCCAGGGCCGCGCGCCTGCGCAGATAGCCGCGCAGTACCGCGTTGGCCAGTCCTTTCGCCGAGCTCAGTCCCAGCGCCTGGCAGGTTTTCACCGCGTTGTCGACGACCGCGTGCGGCGCGGCGCGGGATTGATCGAGCTGATGCAGCGCCACCAAAAGCAGCGCGCGCAGCCGCGCGTCCTTGAGCGGCTTATCGAGCAGCGCGTCGAGCACGGCCTCGAGCCGCGCGAGAAAACGCAGCACGCCGTAGGCCAGGTCCTGCACCGCGGCGCGGCTGCGCTCGTCGAGCCGCGCGTGTGTCAGCCACGTCGTCGCGAGCTCGGCATCCAGGCTGCGCCCTGCGAGGACACCCCTCACCGCCGCGGCCGCCAGCCGCTGAACCTCAACCATCGCGCTATCCGAATCGCGCGCCGCTCGCCAGCCTGGAACCGGCAAGAAACGCGCCCGCCGCTAGCCGTTTCCCGCCGGCGCGCTGCAGTTCGGTGATACGCAGCGCCTCGGCTCCGCACGCCACTACGATGCCGCTGGGCTGCACCGAGCATACGGTGCCCGGCGCGGCGTGGGCCCCGCGATCGATCGCGGCCCGCCAGATCTTGAGCACCGCGCCCTCATGCCGGGTCTGCGCGCCCGGAACGGGATCGAACGCCCGTATCCGGCGTTCAATCTCCGCCGCCGCGCCCCGCCAGTCGATCTCCGCTTCGGCCCGGGTGATGCGCGCGGCATAAGTCACCCCGGTTGCGCCCTGCGCGACCGGGGTGGGATGCGTCTCGAGCGCGCGCACGAGCAGGCGAGCCCCCAGCGCGGCAAGCGTGTCATGCAGGCTGCCCCCGGTGTCGTCGGGCGCGATGCTGACCACCTCCCGCAGCAAGATCGGCCCGGTATCGAGGCCCTCGTCCATTTGCATGATGGTGATGCCGGTGGTGCGGTCACCGGCGAGCAGCGCACGCTGAATCGGCGCCGCGCCACGCCAGCGCGGAAGCAGCGAGGCATGCACGTTGAGACAGCCGTGCGGGGGCAGCGAGAGCAGCGCCGACGGCAGGATCAATCCATACGCTGCGACCACCAGAGCCGAAGGTTGTGCGGCAGCAACGACGGCGACCGTCCCCGGATCATCCAGTGTCGCCGGTTGCAGGACCCTGAGTCCACGTTCGAGCGCCAGTTGCTTCACGGCCGAACGCTGAGGCCTGAGGCCCCGGCCAGCCGGCTGGTCGGGCCGCGTCAATACCAGGGTAACATCGTGGCCGGCCCGCAGCAGGGCCTCGAGCGATATCGCAGCGAACGCCGGCGTTCCCGCGAAGACGAGCTTCAAGGAATCACAGTACGAGTCGCCGGGCGTCGGGCTCCATCGTTCGCCGCTCCTGCTTTCGGAACCGGGCAAGAATGCGGCCTTGCTTTAGTCGCGAGAGCTTCTCGACGAATACCTTGCCCTCCAGGTGATCCATCTCGTGCTGGATGCACACCGCGAGCACGCCGTCGGCCTCCAGGGTGAAGGGTTCGCCGTCGGCATTCAGCGCGCGCACCGTAATGCGCTCGGCGCGGCGCACCTTTTCGTACACCCCGGGCACCGAGAGGCAACCTTCTTCGATATCGGCGCTGCCGCTGGCGGCGACGAGCTTCGGGTTGATGAACACCCGCAACTGGTCATGCGATTCCGCGACATCGATCACGATGACGCGCAAGTGCACGTTGACTTGTGTTGCAGCCAGGCCAACCCCCGGCGCGGCATACATGGTCTCAGCCATGTCCTTGATTAATTTGCGAATGTCGTCTGAGACCGCTTCAACCCTCGAAGCCCGCTTGTGGAGCCTCGGGTCGGGATACTGCAGGATCGTTAGTAAAGCCATAAAAAGCTTGCGAATTTAACCAGCTAGATGCAGAATTTAATCCAAACTCTCGGGCGCAGTTCCGTCATCGGGGCTGCGCCTCTTAGTCTGTCATTTGGGGGCGTGACATGCGTAAAGCAATTATATCCCTGATTTTGCTGATGACTCCGCTTGCGCCGGCGCCCGCCTGGGCCGCCGATGCCAGTGCGCTTCAGGAAGGGGCTCCCGACCAGTACATCGTCGTTCCCGGTGACACCTTGTGGGGCATATCCGGGCGCTTTCTCAAGGACGTCTGGAAATGGCCCGAGTTGTGGCGGATGAACCAGGAGCAGCTCAGGAACCCCCACCGCATCTTCCCCGGCGACGTGATCGTTCTCGATCGCACGGGTGCCGAGGTCCGGCTGCGGCTGCTGCGGGCCGATGACCCGGCGGCCGTTGCGGCCGCCGCCGCCGCAGCTGCTGCGGCCGCCCCGGCACCAGCAGCGGCGCCGCGAGATACGGTGAAGCTCTCGCCCAGGTTGCGGGCGGAGCCGCTTGCGGATAAAGCGATCCCCGCCATTCCACCGTCGGTGATCGAGCCCTTCCTGTCCCGGCCGCTGGTGGTCGGACAAGACGAGCTCGACAGCGCGCCCCGCATTCTTGCCACGCAGGAGAACCGCGTTGTGATCGGCGCCGGCAGCATTGCGTACGTCGAGGGCATTGATCCGGACAAGGGTCTGTCCTGGCAGGTCTTCCGCCGCGGCGATGCGCTGATCGACCCCGAAACTTCCGAAACGCTTGGCTACCAGGCGGTCTACCTCGGCGAAGCGCGGGTAATCCGCCGCGGGGAGCCGGCCACGATCGAGGTCATCAAGTCCCCGCAGGAAATCTACGCCGGCGACCGCCTACTGCCCGCCGCGAAGCAAATACCGACGTTCGCATACGTCCCGCGCGCGCCTTGGCGGCCGGTGCGAGGACGCGTCATGTCGACCTACGGCAATCTGGGCGAAACCGGGCCGACCGGCATCGTCGCTTTGTCCAAGGGCTCGAAGGACGGCCTCGAGGTGGGGCACGTCCTCGCGATCTACCGCAGTCAAAGCACGCTCACCTTCGGATCACGCATGGCCCCCCTCTATGGCGCGCAGGGAATCACCATGGATGACTCGCCGCGGGCCTATTACGACGCGGGGCTCCCGCCGCGCGACGCGCCGCTCTACGAGCGCGGCCGGCGCATCACCGAGGAGGACGCCGCCAGGTTGCCGGACGAGCGCTTCGGGCTGGTCATGGTGTTCCGCACCTTCGACCGCGCCGCATTCGGGCTTGTGATGCAGGCCTCGCGTCCGGTCGCAGTCAACGACGTCGTCACCAATCCCTGATCCCGCCGGGCGCCGCACGGATGCGGCGGGCGGCAGCCCTGGCTACCGCCGCATGCCGCTCGACCCGGACCTCGCTGCCTGGCTCAGATTAAGCCTCACGCCCGGATTGAGCGGCGCTGGGCTGCGGCGCCTGCTCACGGCCTTCGGTGACCCCGCTCGCGTGCTGGCCGCGAGTCGCCGCGCGCTCGCGCAGCACGTGGCCGATGCCACCGCCGCCGCCATCCTGCAGGGCGACGCCACGGACGCCCTGGCCGCAGCGGGGAAATGGCTCGAGGACCCCGCCAACTGTGTCGTCACCCTCGCCGACCGCGACTACCCACCCCGTCTGCTGCAGATTCCCGACCCGCCGCCGCTGCTCTACGTCAAAGGGCGCGCCGAGTGGCTGGCCCATCCCTCGCTCGCCATCGTCGGCAGCCGCAATGCAACCGCGCAAGGCATGGCCAATGCCGAGGCCTTCGCGAAAACGCTCTCCGATGCCGGACTGACGATCGTGAGCGGGCTTGCCCTGGGCGCTGACACGGCAGCGCATCGCGGAGGGCTCGCCGGCGTCGCCAGCAGCGTCGCGGTTCTCGGCACCGGCGTCGATATCGTCTACCCCGCCCGCAACCGCGCGCTCGCGCACGAGCTCGCCAAACGCGGCGCGCTGGTGTCCGAATTCGCGCTGGGAACCAAGGCCTTGGCGGGGAATTTTCCGCGCCGCAACCGCCTCATCAGCGGCCTCGCGCTGGGCTGCCTGGTGGTGGAAGCGGCGGCGGACAGCGGCTCGCTCATCACCGCGCGCCTCGCGGCCGAGCAGGGCAGGGAGGTGTTCGCCATACCCGGCTCGATCCACTCGCCGCTGGCCAAAGGCTGCCACGCGCTGATCAAGCACGGCGCGAAGCTCGTCGAGAGCGCCCGCGACATTCTGGAGGAGCTGCAGCTTCCCGCCCCCGCCACTGCCGCCGCGCTTCCCGCCGCAGCGACGGATCCGGTTGCGCGCCGCCTTCTCGACGCGCTCGGGGACGATTCCTGTGACCGCGATACGCTTGCGGCGCGCTCCCGCCTGCAGCCCCCGGAGCTCGCGGCGCTGCTCACCCAGCTTGAAATCGAGGGGCATGTCGCACAACTCCCCGGCGGCCTCATCCAGCGCGTGCGGCGCTAGTTGTCCGGGCGGCGCAGGTCACGCCACGCTTGCGCGGGGAAATTTTTGTTCTTATCATCTGGCGCTATTTTTTGACTCGCCTACCCCGCGGCGCGCGGATGAGCAAACAACTGATCATCGCTGAGAAGCCTTCGGTGGCCGCGGACATCGCGCGCGCGCTCGGCGGCTTCTCGCGTCACGGCGATTACTACGAGAACAGCGGCTACGTGCTCTCCTCCGCGGTCGGGCACCTGCTCGAGCTCGCCGTGCCGCAGGAATACGAAGTGAAGCGCGGCAAATGGTCGTTCGCGCACCTGCCCGTGATCCCGCCCCGCTTTGAGCTCCTGCCGATCGAGAGGAGCGAAAGCCGCCTCCACCTGCTATTGCGCCTGATCAAGCGCAAGGACGTCACCGGCCTCATCAACGCCTGCGACGCCGGCCGCGAGGGCGAGCTCATCTTCCGCTACATCGTGCAGCACGCGCGGGCGAAAAAGCCGATTCAGCGCCTGTGGCTCCAATCGATGACGCCCACGGCCATTCGCGAGGGCTTCGAGGGCCTGCGGCCGGACCGCGAGCTGCTGCCGCTTGCCGATGCCGCGAAATGTCGCTCCGAGGCGGACTGGCTCGTCGGCATCAACGGCACGCGCGCGATGACCGCCTTCAATTCGAAGGAGGGCGGTTTCTACCTCACCACGGTCGGCCGCGTGCAGACGCCGACGCTCGCCATTCTGGTCGAGCGCGAGGAGGCCATCCGGGCCTTCACGCCACGCGATTACTGGGAGGTACACGCGCGCTTCGGAGCCAAAGCGGGCGAGTACCCCGGGCGCTGGATCGATCCCGAATTCAAGAAGAACGAAGACGCCGAGCGCAAGGCCGAGCGGCTCTGGAGCGCGGCCGAGGCGGAGGCGGTCGCCGCAGCCTGCAACGGCCAGACCGGCACCGTCACCGACGACACTAGACCGGCGACACAGCTCTCGCCCTTGTTGTTCGACCTCACCAGCCTGCAGCGTGAGGCCAACGGGCGCTTCGGCTTTTCCGCGCGAACCACGCTCTCTCTTGCCCAGTCGCTCTACGAAAAGCACAAGGTTCTCACCTACCCGCGGACCGACGCGCGCGCCTTGCCCGAGGACTACCTGGCCACCGTCAAGAAGGCGATGGACATGCTCGGCGGTATCCGCGACTACGCGCCGTTCGCGAGGAACGTCCTGAAAAACGGCTGGGTGAAACCGAACCGGCGCATTTTCGATAACTCGAAGATCAGCGATCATTTCGCGATCATCCCCACGCTGCAGCCGCCCAGGCACCTGAACGAGATCGAGCACAAGCTCTACGACCTCGTGGTGCGGCGCTTCCTCGCGGTATTCCATCCCGCGGCGGAGTACTTGCAGACCACGCGCATCACCCGGCTCGGCGAGCATCAGTTCAAGACGGAAGGCCGCATCCTGCAGAAGCCGGGCTGGCTCGCGATATACGGCCGCACCGCACAGGAAGAGTCCCAGAACCTGCCGGCCGTCGCCGCGGGGGAAAAAGTCGCCGCGCTGGAAGTGAATGCCGTGGCCAACCAGACCAGGCCCCCGCCGCGCTATTCGGAAGCGACGCTGCTCTCCGCCATGGAGGGCGCCGGCAAGCTGGTCGAGGATGACGAGCTGCGCGCAGCCATGGAAGCCAAGGGGCTCGGCACACCCGCCACGCGCGCGGCCGTCATCGAAGGGCTCATCCAGGAGAAATACGTCCACCGCGAGGGCCGGGAACTCAAGCCCACCTGGAAAGCGTTCCGGCTCCTGCTTGCGCTCCACCACTTCGGCGTCACGGAGATCACCTCGCCCGAGCTGACCGGGGACTGGGAATACAAGCTCAAGCTCATGGAAACGGGCAAGCTCCAGCGCGAGGTCTTCATGGATCACATCGAGCAAGTGACGCGGGATCTCGTGGCGCGCATCAAGAACGGCGACATCCCGGATGAAGCCTACGCCACGGTCGAGGCGCCCTGTCCCAAATGCGGGGGCGTGATCCAGGAGAACTACCGCAAGTTCCAGTGCCAGAACTGCGATTTCGCGCTGTGGGTCGTGCTATCGGGCCGGGACTGGGCGCCGGAGGAAATCGCGAAACTCATTACCCGCCGCTTCGTGGGACCGCTCACCGGCTTTCGCAGCCGTGCCGGCAAGCCATTCTCCGCGGGCATCCGGCTGAGCCCAGACCTGAAGCTCGAATTCGATTTCGGACAGGCCCGGCTCGACGAAGAGGCGCAGAACCCCCCCGATTTCAGCAGCCAGGAAAGCGTGGGCGCCTGCCCCAAGTGCCGCGCGCGCGTGTTCGAGTACGGCGCCGTCTATGTCTGCGAAAAGGCGGTCGGCCCGGAGCGCAGCTGCGATTTCCGCTCCGGCAAGATGATCCTCCAGCAACCGGTGGAACGCGCGCAGATGGAAAAACTGCTCGCCACCGGCCGCACCGATCTCCTCACGCAATTTATCTCGAGAAAGGGGCGGCGGTTCAAGGCTTTTCTGGTCAAGACTCCGGAAGGCAAGGTCGGTTTCGAGTTCGAGGCGCGCGCGCCGCGGCAGGTCCCGCGGAAAGCGGCAGCCGCGGCAGTCGAGCCGGCACGCCCGCCGGCCCCAGCGCGCCAGCCGCGCGCACCCGGGAAAGGGAAGACCCCGGCCCGGCACCAAACCCCCGCAGCCTCTGCCCGCAAGGCGCCAGCGCGGCGCAAGAAGTCCTGAAACGGCTCGGCCGGCGATCAGGCGCGCCCGCCGGGCGCGCAGCCGGCTAGATGTCGAGGTTACGCGCGCCGAGCGCGTTCGTTTCGATGAACTGACGCCGTGGCTCGACTTCGTCGCCCATCAGCGTCGAGAAGATCTCCCCGGCGCTGATCGCATCCTCGATCTGCGCCTTGAGCAGCCGCCGGGTCGCGGGATTCATCGTGGTCTCCCATAGCTGCTCCGGGTTCATTTCGCCCAGCCCCTTGTAGCGCTGGATGGCGACGACGCGCTTGGCCTCTCCGAGCAGCCAGTCGATCGCCTCGCGGAACTCGCGGACCGGCTGCTGCTGGTCGCCGCGCTTGACGTACGCCCCGTCCGCAAGCAGACCCTGCAGCACCTGGGCGGTGCGCTTGATCTGCGCGTAGTCGCCGCTCTGCAGGAAATCGGCGTCGATTTGGCTGTCGCGCACGATGCCATGCTGCGTGCGGCTCACCACCAGCACGTTGCGCTCGGTCTTGTCGTCGTACTTCATTTCCCCCTTCATGCCCAACGGCGCCACCAGCGCGTGGAGCGCGGCGGCGCTCTTGCGCGCCGCCGCTTCATCCGCGAGATCGAGGGGCAACGGCTGGCGCAGCAGCGCGTGCAGCACGCCCTCGTCGATCAGGCGGCTCAGCCGCTCGATCACCGCCTCCGCGAGCAAATACTCCTTGGCGACCTTTTCCAGCGCGTCCTTGCTCAGCGTCTGGCCGTTGACGGCGGTGTGAAGCTCCGCTTCGGACAGCGCCAGGTTGAGCAGGAGCTCCTTCAACTCGTGCTCGTCCTTGAGGTAGCGCTCGACCTTGCCGTGTTTCGCCTTGTAAAGCGGCGGCTGCGCGATATAGATGCGCCCATCCTCGATAAGCTGTCGCATCTGGCGATAGAAGAAAGTGAGCAGCAGCGTGCGAATGTGCGAGCCATCCACATCGGCGTCGGTCATGATGATGATGCGGTGATAGCGCAGCCGCTCCGGCGCGTACTCCTCGCCGATCCCCGTCCCCAGCACGCTGATGAGCGTGATGATCTCCTGCGAGGAAAGCACCTTGTCGACGCGCGCCTTCTCGACGTTCAGGATCTTGCCCTTCAGCGGCAGGACCGCCTGGAACTTGCGGTCGCGGCCCTGCTTGGCCGAACCGCCGGCGGAGTCCCCCTCGACGATGTAGAGCTCGCATTGCGAGGGGTCGCGCTCCTGGCAGTCGGCGAGCTTGCCCGAGAGACCGAACGAGTCGAGGACGCCCTTGCGCCGCGTGAGCTCGCGCGCCTTGCGCGCCGCCTCGCGGGCGCGGGCGGCATCCACGATCTTGGAGCAAATCATGCGCGCGTCACCCGGCTTCTCGAGGAGAAACTCCCCCAGCTTCTGCGCCACGATCTCGTCGACTACCGGGCGCACTTCGGAGGACACCAGCTTGTCCTTGGTCTGGGACGAGAACTTCGGCTCCGGCACCTTCACCGACAGCACCGCGGTCAGCCCTTCCTTCATGTCCTCGCCGCTGGTTTCCACCTTCGCCTTTTCGGCCAGTTTGCTCGACTCGATGTACTGGTTGAGCGTGCGCGTCAGGGCGCCGCGCAACCCGGTGAGGTGAGTGCCGCCATCCCGCTGCGGGATGTTGTTGGTGAAACACTGCACCTCCTCCTGGTAGGAGTCGTTCCATTGCATCGCCACCTCGACGATGATTTCATCCTTCTCGGCCTTGGCATAAAAAATATTAGAGTGCAGCACGTTCCTGCTGCGGTTGATGTACTCGACGAAGCCCTTGATGCCGCCGGTGAAGGAAAAACTTTCTTCCTTCCCGCTGCGCTGGTCGGTGAGAACGATACGCAACCCGCTGTTGAGAAAGGCCAGCTCGCGCACGCGCTTCGCCAGGATCTCGTAGTGGAAATCGACCTTGCCGAAGACCTCCGCGCTCGGCAGGAAGTGGACTTCCGTGCCACGTTTCTCGGTCCTGCCGGTCACCTTGATGGGCGCCACCGTCTCGCCCATCCGAAATTCCATCTGGGACACCTTGCCGTCGCGGCGAATGGTGAGGCGTAGCCATTCGGAAAGCGCATTGACAACGGACACGCCCACCCCGTGCAGGCCGCCGGACACCTTGTATGAATTGTTGTCGAACTTGCCTCCGGCATGGAGCTCGGTCATTGCGACTTCAGCACTCGACCGGCCTTGTTCGTCCTCCGGATGCTGCTCCGTCGGGATACCGCGGCCGTTGTCGACCACGCTCACGGAGTTGTCGGGATGGATGGTTAAGGTAATCTCGTCGCAGTATCCGGCAAGCGCCTCGTCGACTGCGTTGTCCACCACCTCGAACACCATGTGGTGCAGGCCGGTGCCGTCGCTGGTGTCGCCGATGTACATGCCCGGCCGCTTGCGCACGGCCTCCAGGCCCTTGAGGACCTTGATGCTGCTCGCGTCGTAGTCGTCGCCCGTTCGCTGGTGCTCCGATTCGCCGCCCGCTGTTGCCATTCTTCGCTCCTAAATACGCATCGGCATGACCACGTAGCGGAACTCGCGATTGTCCGGCACCGTGACCAGCATGCTGCTGTTGGCGTCACCAAACGAGCATTCGACCGTGTCGCTGTGCACGTTGTTAAGCACGTCCAGGATATAGGTGATGTTGAAGCCGATATCCAGCGCTTCTCCGCCATATGAGACCTCCAGCTCCTCCTGCGCCTCCTCCTGCTCGTTGTTGGTGCAGGATATGCGCAGGCTGTTGGCCGCGACCATCCAGCGCACGCCGCGGAACTTCTCGTTGGACAGAATTCCTGCCCGCTGCAGGGACTGCAGCAGCTCCTGGCGCTTGATGGAAAAGCGCTTCTGGTAGTTGGTCGGCACGACCCGGGTGTAGTCGGGAAACTTGCCGTCAATGATCTTGGTAGTCAGTACGGTGCTGGCGAAGCTGAAGCGCACCATGCTCCCGAAGATCTCGATCGTCACCACGTCCTCGCTGTCCGCGAGGAGCCGGCTCAACTCCAGCACCGCTTTGCGCGGCAATATCACTTCGCGTTTGTCCTGCTGCTGGCCCAGAGGTCGCGCGGCGTAGCTCAGCCGGTGCCCGTCCGTGGCGATCACCTTGACCTGGCCGGCGTCCAGCACCAGGAGCAGCCCATTCAGGTAGTAACGTATGTCCTGCTGCGCCATCGCAAACTGAACCAGCAGCAGCAGTTCCCGCAGCGCCTTCTGCGGCATGCCTACCTTCGCCTGCGGCGCCCCGGGGTCAGCCATCGCCGGAAAATCCGCCACCGGCAACGTCTGGAGGTTGAACCGGCTCTTGCCGGAACGCACCTGGAGCCGGTTGTTCTGAACGTCAAGCGACGCCTCGGTCCCCTCCGGCAACGCCCGCAGGATCTCCTGGAGCTTGCGCGCGGAGACCGTGAGCCCGGCGTCTTCTCCCGACCCCTTTTCGAGTTCCGTGCGCGTTGCCACCTGGATCTCGAGGTCCGTCGCGAGCATGAGTAGACTCCCCTGCTTGCGCTCGATGAGAACGTTCGAGAGGATCGGCAGCGTATGACGCTTCTCCACGATGCCGGTAACCGCCTGCAGCGGCTTGAGCAGCGCGTCGCGTTCGAGCTGAAGGAGCTTCATAGGTTTTGTACTAAGTTAAATATAATAAGAGTAATAAGGCCCTCGAAAGGCTGTGCAAAAGTCGCAGGCAACCAGTGCGGCAGGGACTCGGCGGAACGGACAGGTCTGTGCGTAAGCTGGTAGCGGGCGTGGGCAATTTGTGGATAACCGGCTCGTCGGAGGCAGGGGTCCCGGATATCCA
Organism: Burkholderiales bacterium; assembly: GCA_036397875.1. GTDB lineage: Bacteria > Pseudomonadota > Gammaproteobacteria > Burkholderiales > SG8-41 > SG8-41. The sequence continues at coordinate 15,503 of DASWIC010000138.1, read as the reverse complement.
CAATCAGCACGGCGATGATCAACTCCTCAAGACGTTGAGCAGGGAATTGAAGTCGCGGGTCAGATCGCTGCTGGTGGACTTGAGCAGCGCGATCTTGCGGCAGGCGTGCAGCACGGTCGTGTGATCGCGGCCGCCGAAGGCTTCGCCGATATCGGGCAGGCTCAATTGCGTGAGCTCCTTGGCGAGCGCCATCGCGACCTGCCGGGGCCGCGCGACATTGCGGCTGCGCTTCTTGGAGTACATCTCCGAGACCTTGATCTTGTAATAGTCGGCAACGGTCTTCTGGATGTTCTCGATGGAGATCTGCCGGTGCTGTATGGCGAGGAGATCGCGCAGTGCCTCGCGGCAGAGTTCCACCGAGAAATCCCGCCCGGAAAAGCGCGCATAGGCGATCACGCGCTTCAGGCCGCCCTCGAGCTCACGCACGTTCGACTGTATGTGCCGGGCGAGGAAAAACGCCACCGCTTCGTCCAGCTTGACGCCATCGCCCTCCGCTTTCTTGAGCAGGATGGCGACGCGCATTTCAAGCTCGGGCGGCTCGACCGCCACGGTCAGGCCCCACCCGAAGCGCGAGATCAGACGGTTCTCGATCCCGGCAATTTCCTTGGGATAGGTGTCGCAGGTGATGACCACCTGCTTGTGCGCCTCGATCAAGGCGTTGAACGCGTAGAAAAATTCCTCCTGGGTGCGGTTCTTGCCGCTGAAGAACTGGATGTCGTCGATCAGCAGCAGGTCGAGCGAATGGTAGTAGCGCTTGAAATCATCGAACGCCTTGTGCTGGTACGCCCGCACCACGTCGGAGACGTACTGCTCGGCGTGGATGTATCGAATCTTGGTCTCCGGCGCCTGCCCGCGGAGGCGGTTCCCGATGGCCTGTATCAGGTGCGTCTTGCCGAGACCGACCCCGCCGTAGATGAAAAGCGGGTTGTAGGCGGACCCGAGGCGCTCGGCTACCTGTGCAGCCGCGGCCCGCGCCAGATCGTTGGCCTTGCCGGTGACGAAGGTCTCGAAGGTGAAAGCGGGGTTCAGCCGGGAGATCTCGCGGCTGCTCGGCTTGGCTTCGTTATCCCTCGCGCCCTGTCCGAGCGGCATGGGCCGGGAAACCGGCAGCTCCTTTTCGGCGAGGGCGATCAGCACATCGACATCGCGCTTCAGGTGCTCGCGCGCAAGCTGCTCGATGCGCGCCAGGAACTTGTCGCGGATCCATTGCAGCACGAAGCGGTTCGGCGCGACCAGCGTCAGGCGGCTGCCCTCGACCTGAGGGCGCAGGGGCTTGATCCACGTCCGGTACTGCTGGGGGGGCAGTTCTTTCTCGAAGCGGGCCAGGCAGAAGCGCCAGAAACTGTTCATCGGTGTAGCGTTGTTGTTTGAATCCGGGCCGCGCGGAGACACGATTTTCAGCTTCGGATTTTATCCCTTTTGAGGGCTGTTATCCACAGCAGCGCGCGCTCGGAGCACGGGTTTGCGCGCGTTGAGATTCTGGTTGACACGGCGGAGAATTAGAGGTTGTAATAGCGCGCTTTTCAGCAGCCGGACGGATCCCATGAAACGCACCTATCAGCCATCGGTGAAGCGTCGCAAGCGTACCCACGGCTTCCGCGCGCGCAGCCGGACCCGGGGCGGGCGCGGCGTGCTGCGGGCGCGCCGGGCCAAGGGGCGGGCGCGATTGAGCGCCTGAGGGACACGCGCTGCGCGCTTCCGCGCAGCGCGCGGCTGTATCGCCGCGAGCAGTTCACTGCTACGCTCGCAGCCGGCGCTGCGCGCGCGCTGCGCTATTTCAGGTTGTATGTCAGGCCGAACGACCTTTCCCAGGCGCGCATCGGGATCATCGCCAGCCGGCGCGTGGCGCCGCGCGCGGTCGATCGCAATCGAATGAAGCGCATGGTGAGAGAGGTGTTTCGCACCATGGCGCAGCGGCCGGCCGGCGTGGATATTGTGGTCGAGCTGCGGCGCTGCCCGGCGCGGGACGCCCGCGCGGCCGCGCGCCTGGAGCTCTCCCGGCTGCTGGAGGAGCTTGTCGCGGCGCGGCGCAACCACTAGGCTGCTGGTAGACGCCGTACGGGCACGGTCATGGACTCGCAACGACTGATTCTTTTCTTCGTCTTCTCCTTCTCGGTATTCATGCTGCTGGATGCGTGGCAGCGTGATCAGCAGCCGGCACGCCCCGCAGCGGAGGTGGCGGGGAAGGAGCAGAAGGCGCTCCCGCCATCGGCGCAGCCACCGGTGCCCGGCGAGAAGCTGACGGCAGGCCAGGGGGCCGTACCCAAGCAGGGACGGGCTGTGCCCGGGAGCGGCGACACGATACGGGTCGAGACCGACGTGCTGATCGCGGAGATCGGCCGCCAGGGCGGAGATGTGCGCAGGTTGCAGTTCAAGAACCACCGCGACACGCTCGAACGCAGTAAGAATTTCGTGCTGTTCGACACCCGCCCCGAGCGGACCTACATCGCGCAGGCCGGGCTGATCGGCAATGGCCTGCCCAATCATCGCACGCTCTTCACCGTGGCGGGCGACAACTACCAGCTCAGTGATGGTCAGGATCAGATTGAGCTCCGGCTCACCGCCCCGCCTGCCGAGGGCGTGCAGGTGACCAAGATCCTTCGCTTCCGGCGCGGAAGCTACCTGGTCGATGTCAGCTTCGAGATCGCCAATGCGAGTGGGGCAACCATTCAGCCTTTTGCTTATTTTCAGCTGGTGCGCGACGACAAGCCGCTGCCGGGGGACTCGGCGATGCTCCCGACGTTTACTGGGATCGCGCTCTATACGGACAAGGACAAGTTTCAGAAGCTGTCATTTTCGGATATCGAGAAAGGCAAGGCGCAGTACACCAAGAACAGCGACGACGGATGGATTGCGATCCTGCAGCATTATTTCTTCAGCGCGTGGCTGCCGCGCAGCGGCGTCGCGCGCGAATTCTATGCGCGGCGGCTGGAAGAGGGGCTCTATGCGGCGGGAGTGATCGTTCCGGCCGGAGCGATCGCCGCGGGCGCGAGCACCACGGTCACGGTGCCGCTGTATGCCGGGCCGGAGGAGCAGGAAAAACTCGCGAAGATCGCACCGGGTCTGGATCTCACTATTGATTACGGCTGGCTGACGGTGATCGCGGTGCCGCTGTTCTGGGTGCTGGCCTGGCTCTATCACTGGGTGGGCAACTGGGGAGTCGCGATCATCCTGCTCACGGTGATCATCAAGCTCCTGTTCTATCCGTTATCGGCGGCGAGTTACCGCTCGATGGCCAAGATGCGGGTGCTCGCGCCGAAGCTGCAAAAGCTCAAGGATCAATATGGTCAGGATCGCCAGCGCCTGCAGCAGGCGATGATGGAGCTCTACAAGACACAGAAAATCAATCCGCTCGGCGGTTGCATGCCAATAGTTGTGCAAATACCTGTTTTTATTGCACTTTATTGGGTACTACTGGCGAGCGTCGAGCTCCGGCACGCGCCGTTCATGCTGTGGATCGACGATCTGGCGGCGCCTGACCCGTGGTTCATCCTGCCGATTCTGATGGCGGTCACCATGTGGGTGCAGACGCTGCTCAACCCCGAGCCCCCGGATCCCGTGCAGGCGCGGGTGATGAAGATCATGCCGATCATCTTCAGCGTCTTTTTCTTCTTCTTTCCCGCCGGCCTGGTTCTCTACTGGCTGGTGAACAATGTGCTCTCGATCGCGCAGCAGTGGAGAATCACGCGGGTGCTCGAGCGCGAAGCCGCGCTGCGCAAGAGCTGACGGTCCGGGAGACGGCGCGCGAGCCGTCCCCGTTCGGTTCACCGCCGCCCGATGAGCGAGAGCGACATCATTGCCGCGATTTCGACCGCCTCCGGGCGGGCGGGCATCGGCGTGGTGCGAGTTTCCGGCCCGCGTCTCGGTGCGCTCATCGCGGGGGTCATACGCACGGCGCCCGAGCCACGGCGCGCCACGCTCTCGGATTTCGTGGATGCGCAGGGGTCTGCAATCGACCGGGGTATCGCGCTCTATTTCCCGGCGCCACATTCCTACACCGGGGAAGACGTGCTGGAGTTGCAGGGACACGGCGGCCCCGTGGTGCTTCAGCTATTGCTCAGGCGCTGTATGGAGCTCGGTGCCCGCCCGGCGCAGCCGGGGGAGTTCACGCGTCGCGCCTACCTCAATGACAAGATCGATCTCGCGCAGGCGGAGAGCGTCGCCGACCTGATCGACGCGGCAACTGCGGAGGCGGCGCGCAGCGCAATGCGCTCCCTGCAAGGTGCGTTATCCGCGCGGATCGGGGAATTGCTCGGCGGGCTGGTCGAATTGCGCACGCTGGTCGAAGCCACGCTCGATTTCCCGGACGAGGATGCTGAAATCATCAAGCAGTTTGACGGTGCAGGCCGGCTCGCGAAGGTGCGGGCCAGGTTAGAGGATGTCCTGTCCGCGTCGCAGCAGGGCAGCCTGCTGCGGGAAGGCATACGCGTGGTCCTGGTGGGCCGGCCCAACGTAGGCAAGTCGAGCCTTTTGAACCGTCTTGCCGGTGAGGAGCTGGCGATCGTCACTGAGGAAGCCGGCACGACGCGGGATGCCATCCGCCAAAGCGTCAGTATCGGTGGGGTTCCGGTTCACGTCATCGATACGGCCGGCCTGCGCCCCTCCGCCGACCCCGTGGAGCAGCTGGGCATCGCGCGCACCTGGGCGGCGATCGAGCACGCAGATCTTGTTCTGTTGATGGTCGACGCAACGCAAGGTGAAGTCGAGGCGGACCGGGACATCATGCGGAGGCTGCCGGCGGAGTTGCCGCACCTCAGGGTCATGAACAAGATTGATCTGGTGCCTCTCGGGCCGGGCCTGGAGAGCGGGGGGAATGGGCGCACAGTCTGGTTGTCCGCCAGGTCGGGTGCCGGAGTGGATTTGCTGCGCGAGGCGCTGCTGGATTTCGTGGGCTTGCATGGACACGGCGCAGAAGGGGTGTTCATGGCCCGAGAGCGCCATGTCCACGCGCTACAGCTTGCGCAAAGGCACTTAGAGCGCGCCGCCCGACAGGCAGACAAGCTCGAACTGCTCGCGGAGGAGCTCCGCTTGGTCCAGCTTGCCTTGGGCTCGATCACCGGGGAATTCACAGCCGACGACCTGCTGGGTGAGATCTTTGCGCGGTTCTGCATCGGCAAATAGCCGGCAGGGCCGATTGTTCCACGTGGAACGTTGTCCCCAGTGAATGATGCTGCGGCGCAGCATAACAGACGTTTCACGTGAAACCGCATAGAGTGTCCCAATAATTCACGTTTTCGGGTATCATTCCAACCGGCGACGGTCGGATTATTATTATGCAAGTTATTGATAACTATGATGTTATTGTAGTAGGCGGAGGCCACGCGGGAACGGAAGCGGCACTGGCCGCCGCCCGCATGGGATGCGAGACCCTGCTGCTGACCCACAGCTTTGATACATTGGGCCAGATGTCCTGCAATCCATCGATAGGCGGTATAGGAAAAGGCCATCTAGTCAAGGAGTTAGACGCATTAGGTGGCGCGATGGCGCTCGCTGCCGACGAGGCAGGGATCCAGTTTCGCATCCTCAATTCGCGCAAGGGTCCGGCAGTCCGTGCAACCCGCGCCCAAGCCGATCGCGTGCTATATCGAGGCGCGATCCGCAGCCGCCTGGAGCGTCAGCCGCGGCTGCGGATCTTCCAGCAGGCGGTGGACGACTTGCTGATCGAGGGTGAGCGCGTGACCGGAGTCGTGACCCAGATCGGGCTCCAGTTCCACGCTCGCGCGGTGGTGTTGACCACGGGAACGTTTCTCGCAGGACTGATCCACGTCGGGCTCAAGCATCACCCAGGCGGACGCGCCGGCGATTCACCGGCACTGACGCTCGCACGGCGGCTGCGCGAATTGAAGCTTCCGGTCGGGCGGCTGAAAACCGGCACGCCGCCGCGCATCGACGGCCGCAGCATCGATTTTTCGGCGATGACGGAGCAGCCCGGCGATGTCCCGGTCCCGGTATTCTCGTTTCTGGGCAGGCGCGAGCTGCATCCACGGCAGCTGCCGTGCTGGATCACGCATACCAACGCGCGCACCCACGAGATCATTCGTGGCGCGCTCGACCGCTCGCCGCTCTATACGGGCGTGATCGAGGGTGTCGGGCCGCGGTATTGCCCGTCGATCGAAGACAAGGTGACGCGCTTCGCGCACAAGGCCTCGCATCAGATCTTTCTTGAGCCCGAAGGACTCACCGTCAACGAGTTCTATCCCAACGGGATCTCGACAAGCTTGCCCTACGATGCGCAAGAGGAGCTGGTGCGCTCGATACGCGGCCTCGAGCGCGCCCACATCACGCGCCCGGGCTACGCCATCGAGTATGACTACTTCGACCCGCGCGGCCTGAAGCGCTCGCTCGAGACGCGGGCGATCGGCGGCCTTTTCTTCGCCGGGCAGATCAACGGCACCACCGGATACGAGGAGGCCGCGGCGCAGGGATTGCTCGCCGGCATCAATGCGGGGCTGTTCGTGAAGGAGCAGGAGCCCTGGTGTCCCGGCCGCAATGAGGCCTATCTGGGCGTGCTGGTCGATGACCTGGTTACACGCGGGGTATCCGAGCCCTATCGCATGTTCACCAGTCGCGCCGAGTACCGGCTTTCCCTGCGTGAGGACAACGCTGATCTGCGGCTGACCGAGATCGGCCGCCGGCTGGGAGTCGTGGACGATGCACGCTGGACGGCGTTCTCGCGCAAACGCGAAGCCATCGAGCGCGAGCAGGCGCGCCTCAAGGTCACGTGGATCAGCTCTCAGCTCCTGCCGGTCGCGGGCGCAGCGCGCGCACCGGATCAGCCGCCGGCTCGGGAGTGCTCGCTGCTGGAATTGCTGCGCCGACCGGACGTCAATTACGCGCTGTTGACGGCGCTGCCGGGCGCCGGGCCTGCCGTCGAGGACGCGCAGGTGGCGGAGCAAGTCGAGATCCAGGCCAAGTATCAAGGCTACATCGAGCGCCAGCGTGAGGAAATCGCGCGCTACGAGCACTACGAGAACCTGAAGCTGCCGCACGACCTCGATTACGCCAGTCTGCGCGGACTGTCCGTGGAAGCGCGGCAGAAGCTTGATCGGCACCGTCCCGAGACGCTCGGCCAGGCATCGCGTATCTCAGGGGTGACACCGGCAGCGGTCTCGGTGCTGCTGGTCTATCTCAAGCGCAGAACGCATGCGCTCTCCAGGGGCACGCAGGCAGCGTCCGGCGCAACCGGCGCCTCGGTCGGCAAGACGGCATGACCCTTGCGCAGCAGCTTGCGCAAGGGCTGATCGAGCTCGGGCTAACGTTTCCAGCCGGCGCGCAGCAGCGGCTGCTTGCATACCTCGAGCTGATGCAGAAATGGAATCGCGCTTACAACCTGACGGCGGTGCGGCAGGCGCCGCGGATGGTCAGCTACCATCTGCTCGACTCGCTGGCTGTGGCGCCGCATGTTGCGGCGGCAACGATACTCGATGTGGGGAGCGGGGCCGGGTTGCCGGGCATTCCGCTGGCGGTGGCGCTGCCGGATTCACGGGTGACGCTGCTTGATTCGAACCACAAGAAGGCGGCATTTCTGAGACAGGCAGTGATGGAGCTCAAGCTTGGCAACGCCGACGTCGTGTGCGAGAGGGCGGAGACCTGGAAGCCACCGGCGGCGTTCGAGGTGGTGATTTCCCGCGCGTTCTCGGATCTTGCCGAGTTCATTTCACTGGCCGGCCGCCACGCCGCCGCAGGGGGGCGGCTGGTGGCCATGAAGGGCGTGCACCCGTATGAGGAAATCGCCCAGTTGGCTGGGGGCTGGCAACTACTGCGGGTAATACCGCTCACCGTTCCCGGGCTGCGCGCGCAGCGCCACCTGGTGACGGTCGGCCGCGACTGATCATGGTCAAGGTGCTCGCCATCACGAACCAGAAGGGTGGCGTGGGCAAGACCACCACGGGGGTCAACCTCGCCGCCAGCCTGGCCGCGGCGCAGCGCCGCGTGCTGCTGGTGGATCTCGATCCCCAGGGCAATGCGACCATGGGCAGCGGCGTGGACAAGCGCCATCTCGGTGCCACCGTCTATCACGTATTGCTCGGCACGAAGAGCATGGCCGAGGTGAGGCTGCGCTCCGAGAGCGGCGGATTCGATCTCGTGCCGGCGAACCGCGATCTCGCCGGCGCCGAAGTCGAGCTGGTCGAGGTCGCACACCGCGAAACGCGCCTCAAGGACGCGCTGGGCGCGATAGCGGGCGAGTATGATTTCGTCCTCATCGACTGCCCGCCGGCGCTGAATCTCCTCACGGTGAACGGGCTGACCGCCGCCCAGGCGGTGATGATTCCCATGCAGTGCGAGTATTACGCGCTGGAGGGGCTGAGCGACCTCGTGCAAACGATCAAGAAGGTGCGCGGTCATCTCAACCCCACGCTCGAGATCGAGGGGCTGCTGCGCACCATGTACGATCCGCGCAATACGCTCGCGCAGCAGGTTTCGGCCCAATTGCTCGAGCATTTCGGCGACAAGGTCTACCGCACCGTGATCCCGCGCAACGTGCGGCTGGCGGAGGCGCCGAGCTTCGGTGTGCCCGCGCTCAAGTTCGACCGGGATTCGAAGGGCGCGCAGGCGTACCTCGCGCTCGCAGGGGAAATGTTGATCCGCGCGGGCGCGTGAGGGACACAGCCATGGCCAGGATCAAGGGATTGGGGCGGGGGCTCGATGCGCTGCTCGGGACCGACGACGAGGCCGGCGGTGGCGGCGAGACCCTCGCATCGCTGCCGGTCGACCAGCTGCAGCCCGGCCGGTTCCAGCCGCGCGCGCGCATCGGGCAGGAAGGCCTCGCCGAGCTCGCCGAGTCGATCAAGGCGCAGGGCGTCATGCAGCCGATCCTGGTGCGGCCGATAGGCGCGGGCCGCTATGAAATCGTCGCCGGCGAGCGGCGCTGGCGTGCGGCGCGCATGGCGGGCCTCGCGGCAGTGCCGGCGCTGGTGCGCGACGTGCCGGACCGGCACGCGCTCGCCATTGCGCTGATCGAGAATCTCCAGCGCGAGGACCTGAATCCCCTGGACGAGGCGATGGGCATCCAGCGCCTGACCGAGGAGTTTGGCATGACCCATGCGGAAGCCGCTGCAGCGATGGGCCGCTCGCGCGCCGCGATTACCAACGCGCTGCGGCTGCTCGAGCTCGCGCCTCCGGTGCAGGAGTTGCTGCGCGAGGACAAGCTCGACATGGGACATGCTCGCGCGCTGCTCGCGCTCCCGGCGCTCAAGCAGATCGACCTCGCGCGCGAGGCAGTCGCGCGGCAACTCTCCGTGCGCCAGGTCGAGAAGCGGGTCGCGGCCTTGACGGCGCGCCCGGGAGCGCGCCCCCGGGCGCGCAACGACCGCGACGTGGCGCGGCTGGAGGACGAACTGAGCGGGCAACTCGGCACCACCGTGAGCATACGGACCGCCGCGAAGCCGGGCAGCGGCAGGCTCGTGATTCATTATTCGAGCCTCGCGCAGCTGGAGGTGCTGCTCAACCGGCTGCGGCCGAAATAAGAGAGCGAAATCGGGGTCTTGCCGCATCGCAGCAAATTGACCCTGATCGCCCTCGAAGGCTATACTACGCGCGCTTCGCTCGGGGCGAGGAACAAGACTGCCATGCTTCGCAACCTGAGCAGGCCGATCCGCGTCGTTCTCCGGTGGCAGCTGATGGCCACTGCCGCGTTGGCGCTCATCGCGGGAGCCTGGGGTGGTGGCCACGGCGCGCTCTCGGCGGTGTTGGGCGGCGCAGTGAGCATGCTCTCCGGAGTGGCGTCTGCGGTCGTGGCCGCGCTGGGCAGGGCGAAATCGCCTGAAGGGGCGCTGTTTGCGGTGCTGCGGGCCGAAGCCGTCAAGATCGGCCTGATCGTAATCCTGCTCTGGCTCGTGCTGGCGATGTACCGGGACGTTGTCGTGCTCGTGTTCTTGGGCTCGTTCCTGTTGACAGTGGTGATTTTCGCAATGGCGTTCTTCGTGCGCGAGTATTAGTTATCAGCATCCAGAAATGGCCGCAGGCACCGAACTCACCCCCGCCAGCTACATCCAGCACCACCTGACCTTCTTCGCCAAGCCGATCGGCGAGGGGGGCTTCTGGACGCTGCACGTGGATTCACTGGTGACCTCGGTCCTGCTCGGCGTCATCGGTATCGGTTCCATCTGGTGGGTGGTGCGCGGCGCGACCTCGGGGGTGCCGAGCAAGCGGCAGGCATTCGTCGAGCTGCTGGTCGGTTTCGTCGACGACCAGGTGAAGGGCATCTTCCAGCACGGCGACCGCAACCGGTTCATCGCGCCCGCCGCGCTGACGGTGTTCGTCTGGGTGATCCTGATGAACGCGATGGATTTCCTGCCGGTGGATATCATCGCGACAGTGCTCGGCTGGTTGGGGCTCCACGAGTGGCGCATCGTGCCCACTGCGGATGTCAACACGACTTTTGCGCTGTCGCTGTCGGTTCTGGTGCTGTCGATCTACTTCGCCATCTCCGTGAAGGGACTGGGTGGCTGGATCCATGAACTGTTTTGCGCGCCGTTCGGCGCGCACCCGCTGCTGTGGCCCGCCAATTTCCTGTTCAACCTCGTCGAGACCATCTCGAAGCCGCTGTCGCATTCGATGCGGCTGTTCGGCAACATGTACGCGGGCGAAATTCTGTTCCTGTTGTTGTGGATGTGGGCCGCCACCGGCCTCGTGGGGACGGCGTTCGGCATCGTGCTCGGCCTGGGCTGGGCGATCTTCCACATCCTGATCGTCACGCTGCAGGCGTATATCTTCATGATGCTCACCATCGTCTACCTGTCGATGGCGCATGAGCACCATTAGCCTCCCCGACCCATCGATTTTTCGCTCAGAAAGGAAAACACAATGGAAAAACTTCAGCTACTGGCCATGGTCCAGGCCTATACCAGCATCGGCATCGGCCTCATGGTCGGTCTGGGCGCCGCCGGCGCGTGCATCGGGGTCGGCATCATGTGCAGCCGCTTCCTGGAGGCGGCGGCCCGTCAGCCCGAGCTCACCAATTCGCTGCAGGCCAAGGTCTTCCTGCTGCTGGGCCTGATCGACGCGTCCTTCATCATCGGCCTGGGCATTGCGATGTTCTTCGCGTTCGCCAGCCCGCTGGCGACGCCGTTCCGCTAGAGCGCGGGCGACCGACCGGCGCGCGCAAGGGGACGACATGGACATCAATTTCACGCTGATCGCGCAGGCGCTCACGTTCGCGGCCTTCATCGCCTTCACCATCAAATTCGTGTGGCCCTTCCTGCTGCGCGCGATCGAGGAGCGCCAGAAGACGATTGCGGACGGGCTCGCGGCCGCGGAGCAGGGCAAGCGCTCGCTCGAGACCTCGACCCGGCAGGCCGAGGAGTCGGTCAGGCAGGGGCGCGACCGGGCCGCCGAGATCATCGGGCACGCGGAGAAGCGCGCGGCGCAGATGGTGGAGGAGGCGCGCGCCCAGGCGAAGGAGGAGGGCAATCGCGAGAAGGCGGCGGCGCAGGCCGAGATCGAGCAGCAGGTGGCGCGCGCGCGCGAAGCGTTGCGCGAGCAGGTCGCGGCGCTTGCGGTAGCCGGCGCGGAGAAGATCCTGCGCCGGGAGGTGGACGCGAAGACGCATGCCGACCTGCTCACGCAACTGCGGCAGGAGCTGCGCTGATGGCCGAAAACGTCACCATCGCGCGCCCCTACGCCGTGGCGATATTCACGCTCGCGGACGCCGGCGCGGCGCTCGACAGATGGTCGCAGACGCTCGCCATGATGGCGGCGGTGGCGGCGAATCCCGAGTTGCGGGCGGCGATCGCCAACCCCAACCTCTCCGCCGACCGGGCGTATGGCCTGTTCGCCGGCGCTTGCGGCGGTCTCGCCACCGAGGCGCAGAATCTCGTGCGCATGCTGATCGAGAACGGCCGGCTGGCGACGCTGCCCGAGATTCGCGGGATCTACGAGGAACTCAAGAACGAGCGCGAGGGCGTCGTGGATGCGGTGATCACGTCGGCTCGCCCCCTCGAGAACAGCCAGCTTTCCGCGCTGGTGGCGGAGCTGGAGCGGCGCTTCGGGCGCAAGGTGAACCCTCGGGTCGATGTCGATGCCGGGTTGATCGGCGGCGCGCGCATGCAGGTGGGAGATGAAGTCATCGATGGTTCGGTGCGCGGCAAGCTCGCTGCCATGGCGGTCGCGCTGGCGAAATAGGCAATCAAGGAACACGCATGCAACAGCTCAAACCTTCCGAGATCAGCGATCTGATCCGTTCCCGGATCCAGAACCTCGCGCTCTCCGCGGACATCCGCACCCAGGGCACGGTGGTGTCGGTGACCGACGGCATCTGCCGCATCCACGGGCTGTCCGACGTGATGCAGGGCGAGATGCTGGAATTCCCCAAGAGCACCTTCGGCTTGGCGCTCAATCTCGAGCGCGATTCGGTGGGGGCGGTCATTCTCGGCGAATACGAGCACATCACCGAAGGCGATACCGTGAAATGCACCAGCAAGATCCTGTCGGTGCCGGTCGGCCCGGAGCTGCTGGGCCGAGTCGTGAACTCGCTCGGCCAGCCGATCGACGGCAGGGGCCCGGTCCCCTCCAAGATGACCGACGTCATCGAGAAGGTGGCGCCCGGCGTGATCTGGAGAAAGTCGGTCTCGCAGCCGGTGCAGACCGGACTGAAGGCGATCGACGCCATGGTGCCGATCGGCCGGGGGCAGCGCGAGCTCATCATCGGCGACCGCCAGACCGGCAAGACCGCGGTGGCGGTGGACACCATCATCAACCAGAAGGGCAAGGATCTCATCTGCGTCTACGTCGCGATCGGGCAGAAGGCCTCGACCATCGCCAACGTGGTGCGCAAGCTCGAGGAGCACGGCGCGATGGCCTATACCATCGTGGTCGCGGCCTCGGCCTCGGAATCGGCGGCGATGCAATATATCGCGCCCTACTCCGGCTGCACCATGGGCGAGCACTTCCGCGATCGCGGGCAGGATGCGCTGATCATCTACGACGACCTCACCAAGCAGGCGTGGGCGTACCGGCAGATCTCGCTGCTGCTGCGCCGGCCGCCGGGCCGCGAGGCGTACCCCGGCGACGTGTTCTACCTGCATTCGCGGCTGCTCGAGCGCGCCTCGCGCGTGAACGAGGACTACGTCGAGCACTTTACCAAGGGGCAAGTGAAGGGCAAGACCGGCTCGCTGACGGCGCTTCCCATCATCGAGACGCAGGCGGGGGACGTGACCGCGTTCGTGCCGACCAACGTGATCTCGATCACCGACGGCCAGATCTTCCTCGAGACCGACCTCTTCAACGCCGGCATCCGGCCCGCGATCAACGCCGGCATCTCGGTGTCGCGGGTGGGCGGCGCGGCGCAAACCAAGATCATGAAGCGCCGCGATACCGGCGGCGGCGTGCGGCTCGCGCTCGCCCAGTACCGGGAGCTCGCTGCCTTCGCCCAGTTCGCGTCCGATCTCGACGAGGCCACCCGCAAGCAGCTGGAGCGCGGGCGCATGGTGACCGAGCTCATGAAGCAGCCCCAGTATGCGCCGCTGCAGGTGTGGGAGATGGCGCTGACGTTGTTCGCGGTGAATAACGGCTACTTCGACGACATCGACGTCAAGAAGGCGCTCGCCGCGGAGCGCTCGATGCGCGACACCGTCAAGGACAAATACGGTGACCTGGTCAAGCGCATGGAGGACGTCAAGGACCTGCCGAAGGACGACGAGCAGAAGCTGCACGAGGCGCTGAAGGACTGGAAAAAAAGCGGCAGTTTCTAGACGCTGCGCGCTGAAACTGCTGCGCGCGTTGGAGCGGACGAAATCATAATTAGGACCAGGAATCACCCAATCTGACCGCCGCTCAACGCGCGCGGAGCAAGACGACATGCCGGGAACAAAAGAAATACGGATGAAGATCCGGAGTGTGCAGAACACCCGGAAGATCACCAAGGCGATGGAGATGGTCGCGGCCTCCAAGATGCGCCGCGCCCAGGAGCGCATGCGCGCCGCCCGGCCCTACGCCGACAAGATCCGCAACGTCGCCGCGCATATTTCCCACGCGAACCCCGAGTACCGGCACCCGTTCCTCATCACGCGCGATACGGTGACGAAGGTGGGCGCGATCCTCATCACCACCGACAAAGGCCTGTGCGGCGGGTTGAACACCAACGTGCAGCGGCTCGCGCTCGGCAAGATCAAGGAGTGGGAGGCCGCGGGCGAGCAGTTCGAGGTGTGCTGCATCGGCAACAAGGGGCTCGGCTTCATGCAGCGGCTGGGCGCAAACATCGTGTCGCAGGCCACCCAGCTCGGCGACCGGCTGCAGATGGAAAAGCTGATCGGCGCGATCAAGGTGATGCTCGACGGCTACACGCAGGACCGCTTCGACCAGTTGATGATCTTTTCCACCCGCTTCATCAACACCATGAAGCAGGAGCCGGTGATGGAGCAGCTGCTGCCGCTCGCGGGCGAGCGGCTGGGCGCTCCCGAGGGCGCCTGGGACTACCTCTACGAGCCGGAGGCGAAGGGGGTGCTCGACCAGGTTCTCACGCGCTACATCGAGACCGTGATCTATCAGGCGGTGGCGGAGAACATGGCCTCCGAGCAGTCGGCGCGCATGGTGGCGATGAAGGCGGCCTCCGACAATGCCGCCAACGTGATCGACGAGCTGACGCTGATTTACAACAAGAACCGCCAGGCGGCGATCACCAAGGAGATTTCCGAGATCGTCGGTGGCGCCGCGGCAGTGTGAGGACCCCGGGATTTTTTCTAATCAGGAACCGAATATGGCACAGGAACAGGCACAAGGCACCATCGTCCAGTGCATCGGCGCGGTGATCGACATCGAGTTTCCGCGCGAGGGCATGCCGGGCATCTATGACGCGCTGGTGCTCGAGGACACCGGCAGCAGCACGCTGGCGGAAAAGGGCCTTACCTTCGAGGTCGAGCAGCAGTTGGGCGATGGCGTCGTGCGCTGCATCGCACTCGGATCGAGCGACGGCCTGTGCCGCGGCATGAAGGTGAGGGGCACCGGCGCGCCGATCACGGTGCCGGTCGGCAAGGGCACGCTCGGGCGCATCATGGACGTGCTGGGACGCCCGATCGACGAGGCCGGCCCGATTCAGACCGACGAGCGGCGCTCGATCCACCAGGCGGCGCCCAAATTCGACGAGCTCTCGCCTTCCGTGGAGCTGCTCGAGACCGGCATCAAGGTGATCGATCTCATCTGCCCGTTCGCCAAGGGCGGCAAGATCGGACTCTTTGGCGGCGCCGGCGTCGGCAAGACCGTGAACATGCTCGAGCTGATCAACAACATCGCGACCAAGCACTCCGGCCTGTCAGTGTTCGCCGGCGTAGGTGAGCGCACGCGCGAGGGCAACGATTTCTACCACGAGATGATCGATGCTGAGGTCATCAACCTCAAGAACATCACCGAGTCAAAGGTGGCGATGGTGTTCGGCCAGATGAACGAGCCGCCGGGGAACCGCCTGCGCGTGGGCCTCACCGGCCTCACCATGGCCGAGTACTTCCGCGATGAAGGGCGCGACATCCTGTTCTTCGTCGACAACATCTACCGCTTCACGCTCGCCGGGG
>DASWIC010000137.1:0-5820 GCA_036397875.1 Burkholderiales bacterium | reverse complement strand
ACGGTGAAGCGTTCGAAGTGAAACAGCGGGTGGAGCGCCCGGTATTCGATCCTTCGGACCGGTCGCGGCTCATTCCGCCGCGCGAGATCGAGGAGGAGGATGACCTGGAGCGGACCGTGGACGACGAGCCCCGGATAGCCTTCGACGTTGCGGCAGTATTCGAGATCGTAATGGATGCGCTGCCCGATGAAAGTCAGGGCCGAGTAGCGGAACAGCATCACCGGATCGGCGACGAGCTCGCGCCGCCAGCTTGCTTCGCGGGGCGCGGGCTTGGGCGGCGGCGGAGCGTCCCCGGACTTTGCGGCCTCGCGGTAGACAATATCGTGATCCTCGATGACGGCGAGTTCCCCGCCGGCGGATACCGAGTGGCGCACCGTGACGAAGACGAGATTGCCGCTGCGGCCCTGCTTCGGCTCGATCGACACGATTCGCGACTCGCGACGGATCCCGTCGCCCACCCGCAGCGGCCGCCTGAACTCGATCCTGCCGCCGGCCCACATGCGCCGCGGCAGCGCCACCGGCGGCAGGAACCCGCCGCGCTTCGGGTGGCCGTCCGGCCCGAGCTCCGAGGCGGGAGCGGCTTCGAGAAAATAGAGCCAGTGCCAGCCCGGCGGGAGCGCCTCCCCGGGCTTCGGCTCCGGGTCGTGGCGGTCGAGCGTCGCCGCGAGCGCAGCGGCAGGCCATGCCGTCACCACGTCGGAGCGTGATTCCGTCCGGCCGATCCAGGCCTCCAGCCGCTCCGTGGCAATTGCATTTGTCCCGGTCACCCCGAAGGAATTCATGATTGATCGTTTTGGCAGCGACGGCAATAATCGCAAAGATAACAGAAAGAGGAGACGGTCCGATGGAATGGCTACTCGATCCGCACGCCTGGCTCGCACTGGCGACGCTGACCGCGCTCGAGATCGTGCTCGGCGTGGACAACATCATCTTCATCTCGATTCTGTGCGGGCGGCTGCCGGAGCGCCAGCGGGCGCGGGCGCGCACCATCGGGCTCGTGCTGGCGATGCTCACCCGGCTGGCGTTGCTGTTCACGCTCACCTGGATCATGACGCTCACTGCCCCGCTGTTCGAAATACCCGTGCTGGGTAAGCTGATATCCGGTCGCGATCTCATCCTGATCGGCGGCGGACTGTTCCTGCTCTGGAAGAGCGTTCACGAGATCCACAATGCGCTCGAAGGCGAGGAGGAGGACGAGCGGGGCACCGCCGTGGTGGCGGGATTCGGAGCGGTGATCGCCCAGATCGCGGTGATCGACATCGTGTTCTCGCTCGATTCCGTCATTACCGCCGTCGGGATGGTGGACGAGCTCGCGATCATGGTGGTTGCAATCGTCCTGGCGGTCGGCGTGATGCTGTTCTCCGCGGGGCCGCTCGGCGAGTTCGTTGACCGACATCCGACGATCAAGATGCTGGCGCTGTCGTTCCTGATACTGATCGGCGTGGCGCTGATCGGCGAGGGCTGGGACCTGCACATTCCCAAGGGCTACATTTACTTTGCGATGGCATTCGCGGTGGCGGTCGAAATGCTCAACATCCGGGTGCGCGCACGCATGCGGGAGGCCGTGCACCTGCGACGCCATGTGCCGGGAGGGCGCCGCAAGCGGCGCTGACGCCGCGCCGGCTCAGCTGAACGCCGCGATTCCGGTCTGGGCGCGCCCGAGGACGAGGGCGTGGATGTCGTGCGTGCCCTCGTAGGTATTGACGGCCTCCAGGTTCATCACGTGGCGGATGACATGAAACTCGTCGGCGATGCCGTTGCCGCCATGCATGTCGCGGGCGGCGCGCGCGATATCAAGTGACTTGCCGGCGGCGTTACGCTTGGCGAGCGAGATCATCTCGGGCGCCGCGCGGCCCTCGTCCATCAGGCGTCCGATCCTCAGCGCGACCTGCAGGCCGAGGGTGATCTCGGTCTGCATGTTGGCGAGCTTCAGCTGGATCAGCTGGTTGGCGGCGAGGGGGCGGCCGAACTGCTTGCGGTCCATGACGTAGTTGCGCGCCGCGTGCCAGCAAAATTCCGCCGCGCCGAGCGCGCCCCAGGAGATGCCGTAGCGCGCCTTGTTGAGGCAGGAGAATGGTCCCTTCAGGCCCGACACGCCGGGCAGCAGATTTTCCTCCGGCACGAACACCTGCTCCATGACCACCGTGCCGGTGGGCGACACGCGCATGCTGAATTTTCCCTCGATCTTGGGCGTCGACAATCCCTTCATGCCCCGCTCGAGGAGGAAACCGCGGATCTCTCCGCTCTCGTCCTTGGCCCAGACCAGCAACACGTCCGCGATCGGGGCGTGGGTGATCCACGTCTTGCTTCCCTGGAGCACGTAGCCGCGGTCCGCTTTCCGCGCCCGGGTCACCATGCTGTAGGGATCGGAGCCGGAATCCGGCTCGGTCAGGCCGAAACAGCCGACCCATTCGCCGGTCGCGAGCCGCGGTAGATATTTCTGACGCTGCGCCTCGCTGCCGAACTCGTGGATGGGGACCATGACGAGGCTCGACTGCGCGGACATCGCCGAGCGATAGCCGCTGTCCACGCGCTCCAGTTCGCGCGCCAGCAGGCCGTAGCACACGTGGTTCACGCCCGCGCATCCGTAGCCCGATAGCGTCGAGCCGAGGAAGCCGAGCTTTCCCATTTCGTACAGGATGCCGCGGTCGAAGCGCTCGTGCCGGTGCGCTTCCAGAACGCGCGGCATGAGCTTTTCCTGGCAGTAGGCGCGCGCGGTGTCGCGCACCATTCGCTCCTCGGCCGTCAGCTGCTCCTCGAGCAGCAGCGGATCGTCCCACTGGAACGCCGGCTTGGTGGTCGGGATGGGCGCCGTCATGCTGTTTCTCCTTCGAGGACGAGAATATTCTACGCTCCGGATCCGATCGCAAGTCGGCTCGCGCCACCCGTCGCGGGTCAGGTTTTCCTCGGCTGCTCGATCGTCCCCATGTGGAACGGGAATTCGCCCCTACTGCGGTCATCGTAGTAATGAACAAGCGCGTTGCGAACGCTTGCAAAGGCGATTCGGTCCCACGGAATCTCGCGCTCCGCAAACAGCCGCGCCTCGAGCGTTTCGGCACCCGGACGCACGTCGGGATCGAGCAGACGGGCACGAAACAGGAGGTAGACCTGGCTGACGTGGGGGATGTTGTAGAGCGCGTAAAGGGAGCCGATCTCCACCCGGGCGTGGGCTTCCTCCAGCGTTTCGCGGATGGCGCCCTGGAATGTCGTCTCCCCGTTTTCCATGTAGCCGGCCGGCACCGTCCACAGGCCATGGCGCGGCTCGATGCCGCGCCGGCACAGCAGGATGCGATCCTCCCACTCGGCGATGCAGCCCACCACCATGCGCGGGTTCTGGTAATGGATGGTGCTGCAGGCGTCGCAGACGTGGCGCGGAAGCGTGTCGCCGGCCGGAACCTTGAGTGTGACCGGCGCGCCGCAATTGCTGCAGAATTTCATTCGGGTAGGTTTCGCGGCTCTGGCATGGACGATGATACTACGGCGCATCGCGGTGCTATGATGAAATGCCATGCGCCCGTCGCACATCTTCGAGATCCTCGAGCGGGAGTTCGCCAGCACGGCTGCGGCGGCGCACACCCCGGTCATGCTGTGGGGGCCGCCGGGAGTCGGCAAGTCGCAGATCATCGCGCAGATCGCCCGCAAGCACGGCGTGCCCCTGATCGACGTCCGGCTCTCGCAGATGGAGCCCACCGATCTCCGCGGCATACCGTTCCGCGCCGGCGACCGCGTCGAATGGTCGGTGCCGGCGCTGCTGCCGGACGCGACGCGGCACGGGCCGAGCGGAATCCTGTTCCTGGATGAAATCACTTCCGCGCCGCCGACCGTCACCGCGGCGGCCTACCAGCTGATCCTCGACCGCCGCCTCGGCGAATACCGCGCCCCGGATGGCTGGGTGATCTTCGCCGCGGGCAACCGCTACGGCGACCGCGGGGTGACCTACGTCATGCCCACGCCGTTGGCCAACCGCTTCACCCACTTCGAAATCGAGCCCCACCTCGACGACTGGGTGGCGTGGGCGCACGCGGCCGCGATCGATGCCCGCGTGATCGCCTTCCTGCGCTTCCGGCCCGACCTGCTGTTCGATTTCGACCTGGCGCGCAATCCCGTCGCGTTTCCGAGCCCGCGCTCGTGGGAGTACGCGCACCGGGCGCTCGTCAAGTTCGACGACAGCCCGGAGCTGCTGCTCGACGCGCTGCAGGCGTGCGTCGGCCCGGCCGCCGGGGTGGAATTCAAGGCGTTCGTGGACAACATGGACGAGCTGCCGGATATCGACGCCATCGCGCGGGGCGAGAGCGCGCAGGTGCCGCGCGGCGTCGACCTCCAGTACGGCGTCGCGGCGGCGCTGGTGCGGCGCGCGGTCCAGGTGCGCGACATGCCGCACGCGGCGGTGGTGCATGGCCACATCCTGAAGTACGCGAAGGGCTTCCCGCAGCGGGAGATGGGCGTGATGCTGGTGACTGACCTGCACCGCTCGATCGGCAGGCCGCTCATCGCGGTGCCGGAATTCTCCGAATGGGCGGTGAGCATCACCGATCTCATGCTCTACGATCTGAAGCTGGCGCAGACGCATTGAGCGAAATCCCCGACATCCCGACCAAGCTGGGAGCGGCGCGCACGCGCCTGATCCTGGAACGGCCGTTTATCGGCGCTCTCGTCATGCATCTGCCGCTGGCCCCGGTCGCTGCGGCACGGTGCGAGACCGTCGCCACCGACGCGCGTGCTCTCTATTACAACCCGGAATACATCGCGGGCCTGACGCTCGCCGAGACCCAGTTCGTGCTCGCGCACGAGGCGATGCACTGCGCGCTGGGACACTTCGCCCGCCGCAGCCACCGGGTGCGCCGGCGCTGGGACATTAGCTGCGATCATGCCGTCAATCTCTTGCTAATGGACGAAGGGCTGAGGCCGCCGGCAGGCGCGCTCGCCAATCCCGATTTCCGCGGCCTGTCGGCGGAGGAGATCTACCCGCTGATCCCGCCCGAGCCGGCGGAAAGGACGCTCGATCGTCACCTCTTCGACGATCACGAATCGGAATTGAGTTCCGATTCATGGGATGAAGCCGGCGATGAGCGGCGGCCCGGTCCAGGACGCGCGGCTTTCCCGCCGCGCGATGCGGCCCCGGGCGAGCGCGCCGATCTGGCGCGACGCTGGCGGAGCCGAATCGTTTCCGCCGCGCAGCAGGCGCGGCGGGCGGGACGGCTGGCCGAGTCGTGGCTGCGCCTGGTCGACGGACTGATCCAGCCGCGGTTGCCGTGGCGCGTGTTGCTGGCGCGCTATCTGATGAGCGTGGCGCGGGACGATTACAGCTTTCAGCGTCCGTCGCGGCGCGACGGCGATGCGCTGCTGCCGCGCCTGGCGAGCGGCGAAGTGGATCTCTGCGTGGCGCTCGACACGAGCGGCTCGATCGGCGCGGAGGAGCTCGCGCAGTTCGCATCCGAAGTCAACGCGCTGAAGGGACAGATCCGGGCTCGCGTCACGCTCCACGCCTGCGACGAGCGACTCGATCCCCGCGGACCGTGGGAATTCCAGCCCTGGGAGACCATCGTGCTGCCGCACGGGATCGGCGGCGGAGGCGGCACCCGCTTCGTTCCGGTATTCGACTGGATCGCGGCGGGTCACCTGCGGCCGGACCTCCTGCTCTATTTCACCGACGGCGAGGGGGAATTCCCGCGCGATGCGCCCGTATTCCCGGTGATCTGGCTGGTGAAAGGCAGGGGGAAGGTCCCGTGGGGGGAGCGCATTCAACTCAATTAGAAAAGCGTGAATCGTGAATCGTGAGTCGTGAATCGTGATTCGACTCCCGCCCATTCCCGTACTCGC
>DASWIC010000136.1:0-3741 GCA_036397875.1 Burkholderiales bacterium | reverse complement strand
AGCCCGTGCGGCTCCTTTTCCGTCGGGATCCGGGCGAGGACCTTCCCGGTCGTGGTGTCGATGACCAGGACCGTCGCGTGGTACCGGCTCGAGATCCACATCTGCGTCCCGTCGGGCGACAACTGGCCCATGTCCGGGCTGCCGCCCGTCTTCCACTTGGCGACGACCTTGCGCGTGGCGATGTCCAGCACCGAGATGGTTCCCTCGAGACGGTTGCTGACGTAGAGCTTGGTCTCGTCGTGGCTCAGCAGGATGCCGTGGGCGCCGCGGCCCGTGGGGATGAACTCGATCAGTTTCCAGGCGTCGGGGTCGACCACGAACACGCCGTGAACGCCCTGATCGGCGATGAACATGAGATTCTGGCGCGGCGGGCGCACCACGTCGATCGGCAGCTTGCCGAGCGCCATGTCCGCAACGAGCTCAAGCTTCTTCAGGTCCACCTTGACGATGCGGCCCGACCACTCGCAGCTTGCGACGAGGTAGCTGCCGTCGCGCGAAAACGCCAGGTGGTCCACACCGGCCCATTTCACGGCCACGCTCTTGATGAGTTTCCAGGTCTTCAAATCCAGGAAGTCGAGGCGCTTGTAGCGCTCGGCCACGGCAATCGCCATCTTGCCATCCGGCGTGAAGTAGAGGTTATAGGGGTCTATCACGGGGATCGTACGGGTGATCGTGCCCGTCTGCGGATCGATCTCGCTAAGCGAGTTGCCCGCGGTGTTGGTAACGTAGAGCCGGGTGAGGTCCCAGGACGGCGTCACATGGTGCGGTTCCTGGCCAACGTCGTAGGTGGCGACGATTTCGAAGGTCTTGGGATCGATGACGTGCAATTTATTGGCGCGCGCAGCGGGCACGTAAACCCGCTCGGGATAACGGCCCAACGCGCTCTTCCCGGCTTCCGCGGCCGATGCCGTAACAACGCCCCCGTGGCCGGCCACAAACAGTGCTGCGGCTGAAAGGAGCGCCGCGATCCGTTTCCGCCGGCCCGCCCATGACATCTCGATCATCTCCATTTCTAGCTGATCCCCGTGGTTGCGAAAATCTTCCTGGCCGCGTCGGAAGTGAGGCTGGCCGCCAGCTTGCGCGCGGCGTCCGCCGCCCGGCTCGAGCGGGTCGCGGCCGCGTCGTAGCTCGTCACGTTCTGGATCTCATCGGGCAGCGGCGCGGCAAGCTTGACCGCGCAGCCCTTGTCGATCATCACCATGACCTCCGAAATCTGCGCGAGGCCGACTGCCGACGGCGGATGGGCCGCGACGTACTCCATGATCGCCGCGCCGGTGTCGACGACGACGATTTTCGAGCCCAACGCCTCCTTCAAGCCAAGCTTTTCCATGAGCTTTGCCGCATAGATGCCGCTGGACGCCTTGTTGTGCACCACCGCGCTCGCCCCCGCCAGCGCCCGCTTGAAGGCCGCCGTGTCCCCGAGCGCCGGCGCCGGCGCCTGGGCGTGCACCACGACACCCATGCGCGAGCGGCCCACGAAGCCGCGGCTTTCGGCGACGATTCGTCCGAGCTTCTGGAATTCGTCCATCGCCGAGGGCGGGGCGACGACGACATCAGCCGCCTCACCGGCTGCGACGCGCCGGCGGATCTCGGGCGCCGTCGCAAACTCGACAGCGACCTTGTTCCCGGATTCGCGCTCGAAATCGGCGGTGATTTTCGCCACGCCGCGCTTCACGGCCCCGGCGCTGAGCACCTTCAGGGTGGCAGCCGATTGGGTCATGCTGGAATTCTTTTTCGGAAGTCGGGGTCTAACGGCGTGATTCGTGTGTCGTGTTGCAAGCAGGCGTGCGCCCGCGGGATGTAAAGATTGCGAAGATTAACATGGTATTGGCCCGGGACGGCGAGCGTGCGGCAAACTGTCTTTTTTGCGTCGCGCCCCTGTGCTATTCTCGCCCGGAGCCGTCACCGCGGCCCGCTCCGGCCGCCGCTGTTCCTGGATCCTGAGGAGTAACGCATGAAACAAGCGCAACGCATTCGTGGGGTGCTTTCTCCAGTCGTCACGCCGTTCGGCAAGGACCTGAGCCCCGACCCCGCGCGCTTCATCGCGCACTGCCGCTGGCTGCTCACGCAGAACTGCGGGCTCGCGGTTTTCGGCACCAACAGCGAGGCCAATTCGCTGTCGCTCAACGAGCGCATCGCGCTGCTCGACGCGCTGCTCGCCTCCGACATCGACCCGGTGCGCATGATGCCGGGCACCGGCTGCTGCGCGTTGACCGACACCGTGCGGTTGACCGAGCACGCGGTCAAGGCGGGCTGTTCCGGTGTGCTGATGCTCCCACCGTTCTACTACAAGGACGTCTCCGAGGACGGGCTTTATCGCAGCTTCTCGGAAGTGATCGAGCGCGTCGGCGACGCGCGGCTGCGGGTCTACCTCTACCATATTCCGCCGGTCGCGGTGGTCGGCATCACTACCGGTCTCGTCGAGCGGCTGCTGAAGCGGTACCCGACCGCCATCGCCGGCATGAAGGACAGCTCGGGCGACTGGAACAACACGAAGAAGTTCCTCGACGCGTTCGCGAAGGACGGCTTCGACGTTTTCGCCGGCAGTGAGTCGTTCCTGCTCGCCAACATGAAGAGCGGCGGCGCCGGCTGCATCTCGGCCACCGCCAACGTGAACCCCGCGGCGATCGACAAGCTCTACCACGAGTGGCGCAAGCCCGATGCAGACCTGCAACAGGAGGCGCTCAACATCGTGCGCAAGACCGTCGGCCAGTACGTGATGATCCCGGCCCTGAAGAGCGTCGTCGCGCATTACGCGAAGGACCCGCAATGGGCGGCGGTGCGCCCGCCGTTGACCGAGTTGACCGCGGCGCAGGCGAAGAACGTCATCGACGGCCTGCGGAAGTTGAGCTTCGACATGCCCGGCATCGAGCAGGCGCAGGCGAAGGCGGCCTGATGCCGCGCGAATGAGCGCGCAACCCGCGGTCGGGGCGGAAGCGCCGACCTGCGCCGGCCCCGATCCGAACCCGCGCAAGCCGCGGCTGAAGCTCCCGCCCCGCGCGTGCGACACGCATGCGCATATCATGGGGCCCAAGGCGCGCTACGCGTATTCCCCGACGCGCATCTACACCCCGCCCGACTGCCTACTGCCCGATTACGTGAAGCTGCTCGCGACGCTCTGCGTCGAGCGCGCGGTGCTGGTGCAGCCCAGTGTCTACGGCACCGACAACACCGTCATGCTGGAGGCGATGAAGGCCGCGGGCGATCGTTTTCGCGGTGTCGCAGTCGTGGCGGAAGACGTTTCCGGCGCGGAATTGAAGCAGCTCGACGCGGCCGGCGTGCGGGGGGTGCGCGTGAACATCGTGGATGTGAAGGACCGCAAGCCGGGAACGCTGCCGATGGACTCGCTGGAGAAACTCGCGCAGCGCGTGGCTCCCCTCGGCTGGCACATGGAGTTCCTGATGCACGCGGACGAGTTTCCCGACCTCGACCGCAGCTTCGCCGGCTTCCCGGTGGAGATCGTGCTCGGGCACTTCGGCTACATGAAGACCGACAAGGGGCTCGACCATCCTGGCTTTCGGGCGCTCCTTCGCCTGATGAAGTCGGGGCGCGCGTGGGTGAAGCTTACCGGTCCCTCGCGCATCACCACGAGCGGCGGGCTGCCGTACGCCGACGTCGTTCCCTACGCGCGCGCGCTGCTCGAAGCGAATCCCGAGCGCGTGATCTGGGGCACCGACTGGCCCCACGTCATCATCAAGACGCCGATGCCGAACGACGGCGACCTCGCCGACCTCCTCTCCG
>DASWIC010000135.1:0-2502 GCA_036397875.1 Burkholderiales bacterium | reverse complement strand
CGTGACCCGCTCGCGCAGGACGTCCTGGAGCTTCCTGCCTTCACCGAGCGCGATGCCGAGCGAGGTGTTGCGCGATTTCGTGCTATTGCAGCTCAGGTTGAGGTCGCCCGCACCCGAGAGCCCCATGAATGTCTCGAGCCGGGCGCCCATCGCGACACCCAGGCGAGCCATCTCGGCGAGACCCCGCGCAAACAACGTTGCGCGCGTGCTCTCGCCCAGATTCATGCCGATCGCGGCGCCGCTGGCAATCGCGATGACGTTCTTCAGCACGCCACCGATGAGCGCACCGGTGACGTCGTCAGATAGATAGGTGCGGAAGCGCGGTGTCCCGATCGCCTGCGCGAGCCGCTCGCCAATGCCGCGGTCGGCGCAGGCAAGGGTCACACCGACCGGGCTGTCCACTGCGATGTCGTGCGCGAATGACGGACCGGACAGGACCGCCACCGACGTGCCGGGCAGTGTTTCGGCGATGACCTGCGACATCAGGGCACAGCTGCCGCGCTCGACGCCCTTGGAGCAGGTAACCACCGGTATGTCCCGGCCAAGATGGGGACGCAGCTGGCTCGTGACAGCACGCATGTGTTGCGCCGGCGGCGCGAGCAGCAGCAGTTCGGCGCCCTTCGCGGCCGCAGCGATGTCGTTTGTGGCCTCGATACCGGGCGCGAGGCGGATGCCCCGCAGGAACACCGGATTCGTCCCCTCCCGATTGATCGCCGCCGCGACCTCGGGCTCGCGCGCCCAGATGACGATCTCATGCCCGGAACGGCGCGCCACGCACGCCATCGCCGTTCCGAATGCTCCGCCGCCGATTATCCCTATCCGCGCCATACAGCTAATCTTCCGCCCAGTTCTTGGCGCGCCCGACGGCCTTGCGCCAGCCGGAGAGCAGCGATTCCACCCGATCGCGGCTCATGCCGGGCTCGAAGGCACGCTCCGCCCGCCACTGCGCGCCGATTTCCTCCCCGTCTTGCCAGTAACCGACCGCGAGACCGGCAAGGTACGCCGCGCCCAGCGCGGTGGTTTCGGTGATTTTGGGGCGCACGACCGGCACCCCGAGAAGATCGGCCTGGAACTGCATCAGCATGTCGTTCTTCGCCGCCCCGCCGTCGACGCGCATCTCCGCGAGCTTGATACCAGAATCCGCCTCCATGGCGTGCAGCACGTCCGCCGTCTGATAGGCAATGCTTTCCAGCGCTGCGCGGGCAATGTGTGCTGCCGCAGATCCCCGCGTCAGGCCCAAAATGGCGCCCCGCGCGTAGGGATCCCAATGGGGGCTGCCCGTTCCGGCAAACGCCGGCACGAGGTAGACGCCGCCGTTGTCCGCGACGCTCGCGGCGAGGCGCTCGATGTCGGCCGAGGACTTGATGATGCCGAGGCCGTCGCGCAGCCACTGCACCACCGCGCCCGCGATGAAGACACTGCCTTCGAGCGCGTACTCGGGGACGCCGCCGGTCTGGCACGCCGCGGTCGTCAGCAGCTTGTTGCGGGACAAAACGGGCCGCTGTCCGGTGTGCATCAGCATGAAGCAGCCGGTGCCGTAGGTGTTCTTGACCGTGCCCGGTGTCACGCAGCGCTGCCCGAATAGCGCCGCCTGCTGGTCGCCCGCGATGCCCGCGATCGGGATGCGCACCGCAAAGAGCCCTTCTGCCGTCCTCGCCATCACACCGCTGGAGGGACGCACTTCCGGCAGTACACGGTCCGGAATCCCGAATGTCTCGAGCAGCTCGGAGTCCCAGCTTCCCGCGTGGATGTCGTAGAGCAGCGTGCGCGAGGCGTTGGTGGGATCGGTGACGTGCGCCGCGCCCCCCGAGAGCTTCCAGACGAGCCAGCTGTCGATCGTGCCGAATGCCAGCTCGCCGGCCTCGGCGCGGGCGCGGGCCCCGTGCACGTTGTCCAGTATCCAGCCGAGCTTGGTGCCCGAGAAATAGGCGTCGAGCAGGAGGCCGGTTTTCGCGGAGATGCCGGCCTCCAGGCCGCGCGCTTTCAGCGCGTCGCATGCCGCCGCCGTCCGGCGATCCTGCCACACGATGGCATTGCACAATGGCCGTCCGGTCCTGCGCTCCCACACCACGGTGGTCTCACGCTGATTGGTGATGCCGATCGCGGCCACGTTACGGGCCTGCACACCTGCGCGCGCCAGTGCCTCATGGGCGACGGTGACCTGCGTGACCCAGATCTCCTCGGGGTCGTGCTCCACCCAGCCGGGGCGGGGGAACACCTGCGTGAATTCCTTCTGCGCCACCGCCAGAATGGCCCCCTTCGCGTCGAACACGATCGCGCGCGAGCTGGTGGTGCCCTGGTCGAGGGCAAGTATCACGCTCATCTAGGCCGTCTTCCTTGCGGTATTGTGGCAAAGTTCCGCGTTGCGGACCGCCTCTTTATTGTGCGCGGCAATATCGCTAGAATCATCGGTGCAGTGCCGTGCCGAACACTTTGTTCGCGAGGCCCCGGGGGTAACCAGGGAGAGTGGTAAATGCTTTTTTACGCTTTCTACGTCGTCGC
>DASWIC010000134.1:0-9239 GCA_036397875.1 Burkholderiales bacterium | reverse complement strand
GGCCAATAGCAGTCATTCGATATGTCTCATTGGATCCGTCAGTCGATCGCGCTGAATTGACAGCGTCATAGCGCAAGCGTAGCCTACTTTCACACGGATTCCCACCCTGGGGTCGATAAGATAGTGCCAATCGTCAGCCTTGGTGGCAGTGGCCAAAGTGTTTAAGTGCGAAAAAATAGGCCACATTCCGACTCGATAATCGAGGATCTGTTATGAGGATGCCGCCTTTGATCATGCAAGGGCCAGCGTATTGAGTTGCACAACCGCTAAACGGAGGACAAATGGATGCCGGCAAGAAATTAAGTAGTGCAAAGCGCAGGGAAGTGATGATCGCTGGACTGGCAGGCGTATCGGCTATTTTCTCTGGGGCTGGCGGAAGTACCTGGGCACAACCGATCGAGAGTAAAGGCAAAATCGGCCGGAAATCGACGGAGCCAGTGGCTTCAATGATCCCTGGAATCGCAAAAGTACGGGTGCGAGAGATTACCTATCAGCCCGGCGCGAACAGCAAGGCGAAAATGCGGGACGCCATGATCTGCGAGTGCACCCAAGGGACCTTGGAAATAGCACAGGACGACCACAAGCCTTTTGTTGCAAAGACGGGTCACATGTGGACATGCAACGTAGGGACAATCGAGATTACTGCCAACAAAGGGAGCACGCCCGCAACAATGCGCGCCATTGATTTGATAAAAGCATGACTATGCGGCGACGACGACGCTGAGTCAAACTTTGAACGGCGAGGGGATAGCAATCCCTCGCCGTTTGTTTTTTCAAACCAGCCATTGCCGTGCACCCTACTTCCCCCGTCAAACGGGGCCGGCTGCTCCGGGTCGTTCAACGGCTGCTTTGGGTCGGAATCCGACATTGCATGTCAGGTGCGGAAGAGCATTGCGTGAGATAAAAGCCCGGCCCGCCCTCAGGCAGGAGGGGTACTGCCTCCCACCACCCCGGCACTCCGCGCCACCCCTCCTCCGGCAGGAGGGGATTGCAAGTCATTAGTGGATCTTGAAGACCAGCTTGCCGCGGAAGTGACGGCCTTCGCTGACGCGGTGGGCTTCGGCGGCCTCTGACAGCTTGTAGGTCCTGATCTCGGGAACGTGGACGTCGCCGCCGGCGACCAGCGAGGAGATGCGGTCGAGATGGGCGCGGTCGCGCCCGACCTTGGGACGGAGCGACGTGCAGTCCGCGCGCGGCGAAGCCGGTGCGGTTTGCCCCGAGGCGATGAACGCCGCGCGCCCGCCGGGACGCAGCACGGCGAAGGAGCGCATGGCCACGTCGCCGCCGACGGTGTCGAACACCGCGTCACAACCGGATACGACTTTCGTGAAATCCTGGGCGTTGTAGTCAATGACCTGGTCGGCGCCGAGTTTGCGCACGTAGTCGAGGTTCGCCGCGCTGGCGGTCGAGATCACGCGCGCACCGATGTGCCTGGCGACCTGGATCGCGAAGCTCGCCACGCCGCCCGCGCCGCCCTGGATCAGGATCGTCTCGCCGGATTTGAGCTTGAGGGTGTCCTCGATCGAGACCAGCGCGGTGAGGCCGATCAGCGCGAGCGAGGCGCACTCCACGTGCGAAAGGCTTGCCAGTTTTTTCGCCACGATGGCCGATTTGATGGCGATCTTCTCCACATAGCAGGCTTCGCCGGTCACCTCGACTACGCCGAATACCGGGTCGCCCACCTTGAAGTCCTTCACGCCCTCGCCGAGCGCGCTGACGACACCGGAGAAATCGCGCCCCGGAATGTACGGAAACTGGGTGATCGGCGCATAGCTGCCGGCGCGCACCTTCCAGTCGGCGCCGTTGACGCTCGCCGCGTGCACATCGACGAGCACCTGGCCCGGGCCGGCGACAGGATCTGCGACGTCGCCGTATTGCATGACCTCGGGGCCGCCGTTTTTCATGAAGTAGGCTGCTTTCATCGTTTCTTCCAAGTAGACAGGGGATTTTTTGCCTCAGTGCAGCTTGGGCTTGCGGAGGTAGTCGTTGCGGTCGGCTGACTTGACCGTGATGTGAAGCACGTCTCCGGCGCGCGAGAGGGTGAGGGGCACCTCGACCCCGGCCGGGCCCAGGCGCCACACGGTCCGGAAAAACTCCGCAAGGCCCTGCACGGCTGAACCGCCCACGCCAATCACCGTGTCGCCGACCCGGACGCCGGCGCGGCTCGCCGGGCCGCCCGGAGAAATCCTGGCGACCACGAGCTTGCCTCCCGGATCCTGCGTGGACATGCCGAGCCACGGATGGGGCGGATGCGGGCTGCGGCCGGTCTTCAGCATGGCATCGAATATCGGGTTGAGGAGGTCGATCGGCACGAACATGTTGACGTGGATGGACTGGCCGTTCACCTCCCGCTGCACCAGCAGCGACCCGGTGCCGATCAGGTTGCCCTGCGCGTCGAGCAGCGCCGACCCACCCCACTGCGGATGCGCCGGCGCGGTGAAGAGCGCCTCATCGAGCACGTATTCCCAGTAGCCGGCGAATTCTTGCTTCGCGATGATTCTTGTCCGAAGGGAGTGGGCGCGGCCGCCGTGGCCGATCACGAATGCCGAGTCGCCGACCTTGACGTCGGCTGCCAGGCCGCGCGGCAGGTGCGGGACGGCCAGCTTGCCCAGGGGCTGAATCAGGCCGAACCCGGTCGCCGGGTCGTAGGCCAGCGGGTAGCCGCCCACGAGAACGCCGCGATGGGTGGTGAGCCAGATCCGCGATGCCTCGTTGATGAGGTAGCCGATCGTGAGAACAAGGCCGTCCTCACGGATCACCGCGCCGTAACCGCCGCGCTCGGTGCCGAGCGTGGCGGCGCTGTATGCATCCTCCGGAATTTCGGAGCGAACCAGCACCACCGCATCGAATGCGCGCTCGAGATCGAACTGGACCTGGCCGGACTGCGGCTGAACGGACTCCGGAAAGGCCCAAAGCTGGTCTTCGGACATGGGGCAATTTTGACACGGTCAAAGTGTCAGTGGCACTGCTCGGTGTCCTCTGGGCGCCAGGGATTGGAGAAGGTGCTGAGCGACTCGAGGAATACGACGAGGTCGCTCTGCTCGCGCACGGTGAGGTTCAGGGGCCTGGCGGGCGCTCCGTCCTTCGCGTGCATGCGGACGGGATCGTGGTCGGAGTAGTGCCGCACGACCTGGGCGAGCGTATCCACGCGCCCATCGCGCCCGTAGGGCGAGGTCAGCATCAGGTTGCGCAGCGACGGCACCTTGTACTCCCCGGAACTTACCTTCTCGAAGGACGCCTGGCGGGTGCGCGCGGCGCTCGCCCCTGTCGGGTCGTCGTTGTAGGGACCCAGCAGGTTGAAGCGGCTCTTCAGCAGTTGCGCAATTCCCACGACGCGTCCGGGATCGCGCTTGCCGGGCGGCACGTAGGGCGTCAGGCCCGTATTGAAGAACTCGCCGTTGGTGAAATTGGGGCCGGCGTGGCACGACGTGCAGCCGCCCTTGCCGACGAAGAGCTTGAGCCCGCGCTGCGCCGGCTCGGAATATTTCCAGGTGGAAGGCGGCTCGCCCCGCGCGAGGGCGTCACGGAACTGGTCGAACGGCGTGCGTCCGCTCATCAGGGTTTCCTGGAACGCGGCGAGGGCCTTCCCGACGTCCACGAGCACCGCATCGTCATCGGTGGGTGAGGGCGACGCTCCAAACGCGTTCCGGTAGCGGCAGGAGAGCTGGTCGTCGTTGCGCACCAGGGAAGCCACATGGCGCGGCGTTGCCGCCAGCTCGCGCTGGTCCAGGATCGGGCGCACGCTCTGGAACCACAGGGAATCGGCGGCACCGTCCCAGCCGAACCAGCGCGCGCCATGGAGATTCATCAGCGTCGGCGTGTTGCGGTCCATCTCGGCCATGCCGGTGCTGCGCCGCAGGTTGTCGGTCCAGTTGCGCTCCGGTTCGTGGCAGGTCACGCAGGACACCGATCCCTTGCCCGAGAGGCGCTGGTCGAAGAACAGGCGCATCCCGAGCTCGATCGCGTTCCCGTTGCCCGAGACCCGGTTGGTCGGATCCCGCGGTGCGGGCGCGCCCCATGGGCCGTGGGACAGGATGATCCTGATCTCGCTGTCGGAGAAAACGGGCTTGGCCGCGACGCGCTCGTCCGCCGGGCTGACCGAGGGAAGCGCCAGGCAAACCGCGCCGGCGGCGAGCAATGCGATGCGGGAGTCGACGCGCATCACGGGCTCCGGGGCTTGGCCTCGCGCATCAGAAGCCCGGTGGTGGAGACGCGCAGCTCGAGCTCGGCGGGGCGCGTGACCGGCACGAAGGTCGCCGACCCGTACTCGGCGTCGAACAGTGGCGAGAGAAACGAGTAGCGCCGGCGCAGATCGTACAGGTCGATCGTCTTGTCCCGCGCGAGCGCGTGCACGGTGCGCATCGCCTCGCGCTCATCCTTGATCTTGTGGTAGCGCCCCGCGACGCGGTCGAGCTCGTACGCGGTGTGCAGGCCGATCATGTTGGCGTAAGGGTGCCATTTCAGGATGTGCGCGTCCACGTAGATCTCGTCTCCGGCGAGGTCGTAAGTCGTTTCCCGCCCGTCGGCGAAATGGAACGTCGCCAGAAAGCGCTTCGGGCCGGCGGGCTTCACCATGATGCGCGCCGCCACCTCCTCGCGCGTGAGCGCGCGATAGCCCAGCATGCCGACCGAGATCGTGCCGGCGAGCATCCCGAGCGTGAGCAGGAGCAGGCCTGCGACGATGCGGTATCCGGACTGCGGGATTTCAAGCTTGATGAAGGAGACGACCGCGGCGATCACCACGACGATTCCGAGCACCCCGAACAGTACGGCGAACGGGAAGAGCGGGGCGTCCGTCAGCTCCGGCGGCATCGTGGATAGCAGGATGTCAAATGGTCATGTCGCTCCCGCGCAGGCGGGAGTCCAGAAAGCCGGAGGCAATACGGATTAACAGCTTACTGGATTCCCGCCTTCGCGGGAATGACGATACTGGATATCTGCGTGCGCGGGAATGACGATACGGGATATCTGCCTTCGCGGGAATGACGACTTCAGGAGCAGACGCGGCCCACGTTGACGAGGACGTTCGACAGCTGGCCGTTCAGCTGGATGAGTACGGCCCGCGTGCGCCGGGTGCAGATCAGCCATTCGGCGCGGTCTCGCTCGCACTCGAGGTGCGGCTCCGTCTCGCGCACCCGTCCCTTGGAGTCCGTGAACTGCCTGCGGGCGGTGGTGCACGTGAACCCGAGCGTCCCCATCACGGCCGGCACGTCCTTGAACGGACTGCCGACCGGCACGCGCGCCAAGATGGCGGCGCTCTCCGCATCGATCTCGTCGAATCCCGTGTAGCCACACGCGCCGAGGGCCATGAGCACCGCGACGACGCCAATCGGGCGGTGTGCCCTCATCCGGAATTCTTGAGCATGGGCGCGGTGAGAGCCGACAACCGGATGCGCTGGCGGCCCTCGCCGTCGAAGTTGGCGGGATCGAGCCACCGCTGAAACGCGCGCTCGAGCTCCGGCCACTCGCTGTCGATGGCGGCGTACCACGCGGTATCGCGGTTGCGGCCCTTGTAGACCACGGCCTGCCGGAAGATGCCCTCGAACGAGAAGCCGAGCCGCCGGGCCGCGGCGCGCGAGGCCGCGTTCAGGGCATCGCACTTCCATTCGTAGCGCCGGTAGCCGAGCCCGAAAGCGCGCTGCATCATCAGGTACATGGCCTCGGTCGCGGCGCGGCGGCGCTGCAGCAGCGGCGAGTAGTTGATGTTCCCCACTTCGATCACGCCGTTGCGGGTGTCGATGCGCATGAAGCTCGCCACGCCCGCGGCCTTGCCGGTCGCCGCGTCCACGATGGCGTGAAACTGCGGATCCTCGCTCCCGCTGGCGGAGGACATCCACTGGCGATAGGCATCGAGCGTGTCGAACGGCCCGCTCAACAGATAAGTGAAGTTGCGCCGGCTCGGGTCGAGCGTGTTCGCGCGGTGCAGGTCCTCGGCGTGGCGCGCGACGGCAAGCGGCTCGACGCGGCAGTAGCGTCCCGCCATCGCGGTTCGCGGGGGGCGCGGCGGCTCCTTCCAGCCCGGGAGCGGGAATCCGAGCGGCTGTCCGAGCTCGTTGGTATGCGCCGTCCCGGGGCCGCCACTCGTCACTCGTCACCCGTCAATCGTTAGTGGCGCTTCCCGGCGCAGGCACCACGAACCAGGTCGCGCGCGCGAGGCCCCGGCACTCGCCGGACTCCGAGAACAGCGCGGTCGCCGTGTAATGCCTGCGCCCGTCGCGCGTGAGCGCCCAGCCGACGGCGACGCAGCGCTCGCCGACCGCGACCGGCCCTTTGATGGCCGCCGCGAGCTCGCCCAGCAGCAGCGGCGTCCCCGGTGGCGCATCGAATGAAAATGCGCCCGGGCAATCCAATGCGGCCCAGATGAATTCCGGGCGCACGTTGCCCTTCGGATCGCCGAGCGAGGGATGCGGCACCCAGGGCGCGGCGACGAGGTTGCGGCCCGGCAGAGGGCCGGCGAAGATGCGCAGCCCGTCGCCTTCCTTGCGCTGGGGGCCGCACACGAAGCAATCCGGGAACGGGTGCGCGCGGAAACCGGCGTAGGCGTGCGACGCCGCCTCGGCTTCGGCGTAGCTCGGCGCGGCGGGAATCTCGAGGGCGACCTGCGAGGGCCGGGCCCATGCGACGATATCCGCCCCGCGCAGGAGCTCGACGCCGGTGCCCGTGCTGCGCACCTCCAGCTTGACCTCCAACGGCGGGGGGAGCTGCAGCCGCACCACCGCCGGCCCCTCGATGAACGATGCGAGCCGCCCGCACACGTAGCCGCCGTTGCCGGCGTCGGGCGGACCACAGAAGCGCGGTTCAATCTGCATGGTCATGGGCTTCCGATGGCGTGCATCCGAAATCAGGCGACGGCCTCGTTCAATCCTGCCTCGATGAACCGTATCTCCTCATCCCGCATCCGGCTGCTGGCGTAGATCCAGGCCAGCGCGGCGAGCGCGAGCATGCCCGCGAAGGCCATCAGATCGGAGGCGGAGTCCGCTCCAGCCTGACCCTGGAAGGCCCCGGCCGCAAGCAGCAGGCCTGCGATCGCGAGCAGCCCCACGAACTGAATCCGGGTCGCGAGCTTGTAGCAGAGTGTACCCTCGATCACGGTGCCGTCACCCTCCGCGCGCAGCGTGCCCTCGAACTGCACGGCGTCGCCGGCTCCGGCGAGGGGGCCTCTCCGCCAGACGCGGAGCACGGAGCCGTCCAGGGCACCCACCAGGCGCGCGGTCATGCCGAAGCGGCCGCCCGAGAGCAACGCGCCGAGCCGCGCGGCGGCGCGGGATACCGACGCCGGTCCCGCCACGCGAAGCCTGCGTTGCCAGAATATGAACCCCTCGCCCCTCACGATCGGAACCGGCGCTAGTGCTTCTGCTGCTTCTGCTCTTCGGTGAGCGCCGTGATCACGCGCTGCCGCTTCACCTCAATCTCCTTCGCAAAGCCGGGGTAGCGCTGCTCGATGAAACCGGTGGCGAGGCCGATTTTCAGCAGCGCGACGGCGAGGCACGCCGAGAGATCGTCGAGATCGGGGCTTTTCCCGGCGAGCTGCATTGCCTCGCACGTCTCGTCGCACAGCTGCCGCAGCGCGTCGTGGGTTTCCGTATCGAAGAGGGTTTTCATGTGCGCATCACCCATTTCGGGTTACTCATTACCGGTCCGGCGGCGCGCGAGCACCTCGGGGTTGACCATGTTGACCGGCATGCCGGAAAGATACGCCAGCAAGTTGTCGAACGCCTCGCCGAAGTAGGCTTCGTAGGTGTCCTGCTCGAGCCATGCGGTGTGCGGCGTGCACAGCGCGTTGCCGAGCTCGAGCAGGGGATGATCGCCATTCAGCACGGGCTCGTTTTCGTATACGTCCACCGCAGCCCGCCCCGGCCGGCCGCGCTTGAGCGCCTCGACGAGCGCGCCGGGCGCGACCAGCTCGGCGCGCGCCGTGTTGACGAAGAGCGCCGTCGGCTTCATGCGCGCCAGGTCCTCCGCGGTGACGATCCCGCGCGTGGCGGGAAGCAGCCGCAACATCAGCACCAGCGCGTCGGATTGCTCGAACAGCGCCGCCTTGCTCGCGGCGACGGCGTAGCCCGAGGCGCGCGCGGCGGCGGCCGAGGCGTCCCGCCCGAAAACCAGCACGCGCATCCCGAAACTTGCCCCGACGGCCGCCACCAGCGCGCCGATCTTGCCGAGGCCGTAAATGCCGAGGGTGCGCCCATGCAGCGACCCGCTGAAGGACTGGCGGAATTCACCCCGCTTCATCATCGCGGCGTCCTGCGCGATGGGGCGAAGCGATGACAGGATGAGCGCCCAGGTGTGCTCGGCGACGGTATGGGGCGAGGCGTGGGTGCCCGCCATGACGGCGATGCCGCGCTCGGTGCACGCCGCCACGTCGATGTGGTGCGTGCTCCGACCCGTCTGGCTGAAAGCCTTCAGCCGCGGCAGGCGCGCGATCATCTCGCGCGTGTAACGGCTGCGTTCCCGCACCGGGACGACAATCTCCGCGTCGCGCAGATTGGCGAGCAGCCGCTCCGCCGGCGGCGCAACATCGCGGAAAACGCGGACCTCGTGCCCGGACAATTTCGCCAGGCACTCGAGTTTGGGGACGACGCCGTGGTAGTCGTCGGGGATCGCGATGATCACCGGCGCAGTTTAGCAGACCCTTTCCCGTCGCCAGTCCGCCGCGATTCGTGTCAAAATCCGTGTCCGCATCGAGATGGGGAGGTCACAGTGGAACTGGGGCTGAAGGGAAAAGTGGTGGCGATCACCGGCGGCAGTGAGGGCATCGGGCGCGCGACCGCGATGCGTTTCGGGCAGGAAGGCGCGCGAGTGGCGATCTGCGCGCGGCGCGCCGACGTGATGGAAGGGGCGGCGGAGGCGATCCGCAAGGCGACGGGTGCCGAGGTCATGACGGTCGTGGCGGACGCCGCCCAGCCGGAGGACATGCCGCGTTTCATCGAGGAGACGGTCAAGCGCTACGGCCGCATCGACGCCGTGGTCAACAACGCCGGCGGCACCGGGCAGCAGTCGTTCGACGTCGTGGACGACAAGGCCTGGCAGAACGACATCGACATCAAGGTGTTCGCGCACATCCGCACCGCGCGCGCCGCGATCCCGCACATGAAGAAGCAGGGCGGCGGGCGCATCATCAACCTCAACATGGTCGGCGCCAAGCAGCCCTTCGCCGGCTCGTTTCCGACCACGATCTCGCGCGCCGCGGGGCTGGCGCTGACCAAGGCGCTCTCGAAGGAACTGGCGCCGTTCAACAT
>DASWIC010000133.1:0-1769 GCA_036397875.1 Burkholderiales bacterium | reverse complement strand
TATCACGGCAAGCTGGGGGGAAGAATCGGAGGAAAACAGACAGGGCGGAGATGAGGCAGCAGGCTTGAAAACGAGTCCACCTTGTGGAAACATGACATCGGTTGCATCCACTAACAACGAGGAGGATTCCATGAAATGGAGCAACGTAGGGCTTTATCCGCAGGTGCTTGCGCTGGGAGCGGCCGCGGTCCTCATGGTGGTGCCGTTTCCCAAATCGGCGGTTGCGCAGGCGTGGCCGACCAAGCCAGTGCGCATTATCGTGCCGTTCGGCACCGGCGGTGGCACCGATATCCAGGCACGGCTGCTTGCCGATAATCTACGCAAAATCACCGGGCAGAGTTTCATCGTGGATAACCGCAGCGGCGCGGGCGGGCTTATCGGTGCGGAACTCGTCGTGCACGGGTCCGCCGATGGCCATACGCTTCTGTTCACGACGGCGACCTTGGCGATCAACACGACGCTTTATTCGAAGACGCTGAAATTCAATACGAGGACCGACCTGATACCGTCCACTCTGGTGTCGAACGCGCCCAACGTCTTGTGCGTGCACCCGAACGTGCCGGCCAAATCGGTGAAGGATTTGATTGCGCTCGCCAAATCCCGGCCTGGTGCATTGAACAACGGCGTCAATACCCCGGGCAGCACCAGCCATCTTGCCGCGGAAATGCTGGCGCAACTGGCCGGGATCAAGACGGAGATCATCGCCTACACCGGCGGCGGCCCGTCGATAACGGCGCTGATGGTGGGCGACATCGACATGCTGTTTGCCACGGGCCCAGTTGCGGCCGCCGCCCTGAAGACCGGCCGCGTGCGCTGCCTGGCGGTGACGACGGCGGAAAAAAACCGTTCCTTCCCGGACTTACCGACGACCAGCTCCGTGGTTCCCGGTCTGGTGATCGGCAACTGGTACGCGATGTTCTTCCCGAAGGGCTCTCCGGCGGAGGCGGTCAACGGGCTGAGCACGGTCATCAAGCGGGCGCTTGACGATGCAAAAATCAAGGCCTTTTACGCGCGCGAGGGGCTGGAACCCGTCGGCAGCTCGCCGGAGGAGCTGCGCCGGCAGTTCGAGAGTGATATCCAGAAATATGCGAAGGTGATCAAATCGCGCAACATCCCGCTGCGGTAAGCATCCCCCGCGCGCGGCGTCGATCGCCGCCCGCAATCGCCACCGGCGCCCTCCCCATTTGAGGAGGGCGCTTTTTTTGCGGCTTGCGCACGGTCACTCGGCATCAGGCTGCTGGTCGGGCGCGGCGCGCCGGAACGCCTCGAGCGCCTGGCAGTTTTTCTCGATTCTCAGCAGTGTCGGGTACGGCGAGACGTCGCATTTGAAGCGGTAGGCGTTGGCGAGCTGCGGAACGAGGCAGCAGTCGGCGAGGCCGGGGGCGTCGCCGTGGCAGAACCGGCCCGTCTCGCGGTCGCCGGCGAGGCTCGCTTCGAGCGCTCCCAGCCCCTCCGCGATCCAGTGGCGGTACCACGTCTGCTTCGCGTCCTCGGTGAGTCCCATCGGGCCGGTGAGGTAATTCAGCACTCGCGTATTGTTCAGCGGATGGAGGTCGCAGGCGACTGCGAGCGCCAGCGCGCGCACCCGCGCCCGCGCCAGCGGCTCCTTCGGCAGGAGCGGCGTCTGCGGGTGGACTTCATCAAGATACTCGATGATGGCGAGGGACTGCGTGAGCACGCGCCCGCCATCCTCCAGCACCGGCACCAGGGCCTGGGGATTCAGCCTGCGGTAGCCGGGAGCGCGCTGCTCGCCACCTCCGCGTGTGAGA
>DASWIC010000132.1:0-3832 GCA_036397875.1 Burkholderiales bacterium | reverse complement strand
TTATGGCGCTCCACGACCGCGCGGGTGTTCGGGAAGCGCTCCACCACGCGCGCGAACTCGTCGCGATGCCGTGGCTGAGTGGTATAGAAGTAGAAGGTGCTCGGATGACAGAGGTTGCCTTCTGCGATGAGGTCCGCGAGTACGATGATCCGATGGCGCGACCACCGCCGGCGCCCTCCCGGCGGCAACAGGCGGGCCGCCGCAATGTAGTCGCCCGCCCGCAGCTGTCTAAGCTCGCGCCAGCCGCTCACTGTGAGGAATGGATGCTCCGCGCTCGCCATGAGCGTATGCCCGAGGGCGGTTCGCAGTCGAAACACGGTTTTCACGCCACTGCGGACGATCCCCAGTACTTTGCGCTTCCGCAGGCGCAAATCGTCGCCGCAGGCGAGCGTGTGCCTGAGCGGCGGGCCGCCGGCGAGAATTTCATCGATCGTCCGCCAACGTCCAGTGTCCGCGTCGACGACGCGCGTCTCGCCGACGACACACTCCGGGAAGCCGTACTCGCCGAAGCCGAGGATCTGCTGGTAGATCCGCTCCGCGAACTCGCGCTGGTAGCCGCGCGCGAGCATGCCCGAGACGAGCCGCTGCTCGAAATGCTCGAGCCCGCCCTTGCGGCGCCACGCCGCCATCGAGCGCCGCAGGTGGTCCGACTCGCCGGGCGTGAAGCCCGCGGCGACGATCGCGAGCTGCATCACCTGCTCCTGGAAGATCGGCACGCCGAGCGTGCGGCTCAACACCGCCTTCACCGCCGCGCTCGGGTAGGTGACCGGCTCCAGCCCCTGGCGCCGGCGCAGGTAGGGATGGACCATGCCGCCCTGAATCGGCCCCGGGCGCACGATCGCCACCTCGATCACGAGATCGTAGAAATTCCGCGGCTTCAGGCGCGGCAGCATGCTCATCTGCGCGCGCGACTCGATCTGGAACACGCCGACTGTATCCGCGTGCTGGATCATCTCGTACACCGCCGGGTCCTCCGGGGGCACGTCGGCCATGCCGAACGGCCGGCCGTGCCAGCCGGCGATCATCTCCAGCGCGCGGCGGATCGCGGAGAGCATGCCGAGCGCGAGGACATCCACCTTGAGGAGCCCCAGCGTGTCGAGGTCGTCCTTGTCCCACTGGATGACGCTGCGCTCGGGCATCGCCGCGTTCTCGATCGGCACCAGCCGCGACAGCAGCCCGCGCGCGAACACGAAGCCGCCGGTGTGTTGCGAGAGGTGGCGGGGAAAGCCCGCCAGCATGGCGACCAAAGCGACCAGGCGCTGGATCTGCGCGCTCGCGGGGTCGAAGCCGGCTTCGGCAAGGCGCTCGCGCACGCTGTCCCGGCCGTCCCACCAGGCGAAGGAGCGGGCGAGGCGGTCCACCTGCGGGAGATCGAAGCCGAGCGCCTTGGCCACGTCGCGGATCGTGCTCTTGGTGCGGTAGGTGATGACAGTCGCGGCGAGCGCGGCGCGGTCGCGGCCGTATTTCCCGTAGAGATACTGGATGACTTCCTCGCGCCGCTGGTGCTCGAAATCCACGTCGATGTCGGGCGGCTCGTTTCGTTCCCGCGAGATGAAGCGCTCGAACAGCATGCTCATGCGGGCGGGATCGACTTCCGTGATGCCCAAGGCGTAGCACA
The DNA here is from genome assembly GCA_036397875.1 of Burkholderiales bacterium. GTDB lineage: Bacteria > Pseudomonadota > Gammaproteobacteria > Burkholderiales > SG8-41 > SG8-41. Next base: position 2,214 of record DASWIC010000132.1, on the reverse strand, counting down.
CCGCGGAATTGGCGGCTGAGCCGCGGCCCTGGCACAGGATGCCGCGGCCGCGCGCGAACTTCACGATGTCGTAGACGGTGAGGAAGTAGGGCTCGTAGGTGAGCTCCGCGACGAGCGCGAGCTCGTGCTCGACCAGCTCGCGGACGTTGTCCGGCACGCCGGCGGGAAAGCGCGCGCGCAGTCCCTCTTCGGTGATCTCGCGCAGGTAGGAGGCCGGCGTGTGGCCCGGGGGCGCGAGCTCCTCCGGGTACTCGTAGCGCAGGCTGTCGAGGGAGAAGGTGCAGCGCTCCGCGATGCGCACGGTCTCGGCCAGCAGTGCGGGCGGATAGAGCTGCGCGAGCCGCATGCGCATCCGCAGGTGCCGCTCGGCGTTGGGATAGAGCGCGCCACGCGCTTCCGCGACCGCCGCGCGCAGCCGGATCGCGGTCAGCGTGTCCTGCAGCGCCCGGCGCGAGCGCACGTGCATGTGCACGTCGCCCGCCGCCACCAGCGGAAGCTTCGCGGCGCGGCCGAGATTGAGCAGCGTGTCGAGCCGCGCCCGGTCGTCCGGCCCGCAGTGGAGCTCGACGGCGATCCAGGCGCGGCCGGGGAAGAGGCGGGCGACGCGCTGCGCGTCTTCGAGCTTCGGCTGCTCGCCGGGAACGAGTAGCACCAGGCAGCCGGGGACGCCGGTGTCGAAATCGTCCCACCCGATGCGATAGCTTCCCTTAGGGCTGCGGCGCCGCGCCGCGGTGATGAGCTGCGACAGGTTGCCGTAGGCCTCGCGGTCGGTCGCGAGCAGCACCAGCTTTCCCCCGTCCGCGAGCCTGAACTCGGCGCCGACGATGAGCTTGATGCCATGCTCTTTCGCGGCGACGTGGGCGCGCACCACCCCCGCCAGCGAGCATTCGTCGGTGACGGCGAGCGCCGTATAACCCAGCTTCGCCGCGCGCGCGGCAAGCTCCTCCGGGTGCGACGCGCCCCTCAGGAACGAGAAATTGCTGAGGCAGTGGAGCTCGGCGTAAGCGGGGAGCACCGTCCCTATTTCTCGACTTTCCATGCGGGATTCCAGGCGATTTCCCACAAATGGCCGTCCAGGTCCTGGAAATACCCGGAGTACCCGCCCCAGAAGCGATCGCGCGCGGGGTCGGTGACGCGTGCGGCGGCTGCCTCCGCCTGTCGCATGAGGGTGTCGACTTCCGCTTTGGACCCGACGATGTGTCCGATGGAAAGCTCCGAGGCGCTCGGCGGACCCACCGGCACCTTCGCGTCCTTGGCGAGCGCAACCCGCGGGTAGAGCGCGAGGATCAGGTCGTCATTCAGGTTGAAGAAGACGACGGCGCCGTCCTCGAACTCGGTGCCGATGATTCCCTGTGTCGGCAACCCGAGGCCGTCGCGGTAAAAGACGAGCGACCTCTTCAGATCGTCGACGCCCAGCGTGATGACTTTGATGCGTGGATTCATCATGACCTCCTTTGCTTGCGATTCACGCGAAAAGCCCGTGCAGGAACCACCCGCCCGGCAGACGGCGCTCGCGGTACACCCAGACGAGCGCGCGATCGGCGGTCTCGGCGATGAAGTAGTCGCGCTTCACGTCGTCGCCGTCCCACCAGCCCGATTCGATGCGCTCGGGGCCGGCGATGAGCGCGAGCGGGCCGTCGTGGTATTGCAGCTTCGAATCCACTTCGTCGAGCGGGCGCGGCCGCTCGAGCAGCCACAGCGGGCGCGGCGGGCGCGCGGCCTGCTCGGCGCCGGTGCCGGGCGCGGTCGCCTGCCACGCGCGCTCCGGCCGGTGCTCGGCGCGCGGCGCGAGCCCGTGCACGGCCTCCTGCCCGAGCCGCGCGCTCAGGCGCTCGACGAGCCGCGCCCAGTCCCCCGCGTCGTTCATGCGGTCGGGGAAGAGGCTGCCGGTGTCCCCCGCGAGCGTGAGTATTTCGCCCGCTTCCAGCCGCACCCGGGTGACCAGCGCCGCGAGGCTCGTCGCCGCCAGCCGCTCGCGCGCGAGGACGACGAACCGCCCGGTGTCGCGCGAAGGGGTGGCGAGCCCGATCTCGAGCGTGGTCTCCGGCGCGTCCTCGTGCTCGAGCACGAGCCGGAAGCGCTGGATCCCGGCGCAGCGCGCGGCGAGATAGCCCGCAAGCTGGGTCAGCAGCCGCTTCGCCGGGAACAGCAGCACTTCGGCGCTCGCGACTTCGGCCGCCAGCTCGAGCGCCGCGTCGAAGCGCGGCGGCACGG
>DASWIC010000131.1:0-4100 GCA_036397875.1 Burkholderiales bacterium | reverse complement strand
GCTCGTGCTTGCGCGCCTTCATCCTTGCCATACCGGGTCATCCTTCCGCCTTCCGCCTTCATCCTTCGCGGCCTCGATACTAGAGGGCGCCGTGCGCTATCGTGGGCGCTTCGCGCCCTCGCCTACCGGGCCGCTCCATTTCGGCTCGCTCGTCGCTGCGGTCGGAAGCTTTCTCGAGGCGAGGACGCGCGGCGGCGAGTGGCTGGTGCGGATGGAAGACCTCGATCCGCCGCGCGTGGCGGCAGGCGCGGCCGACGACATCCTGCGCACGCTCGCGGCCTTCGGCCTGGAATGCGATGGGCCGGTGGCGTACCAGAGCGCGCGCAACGATGCCTACCACTGCGTCCTACACCGCCTGCGGGAACTGCGCTGCGTCTATCCCTGCGCTTGCAGCCGCCGCGAAATCGCCGATTCCGCCGTCGCCGGCACGGAAGGACCCGTCTATCCGGGAATCTGCCGCGGCGGCATCACGGGGGGCAAGGCAGCGCGGGCCCTGCGGCTCGACACGCGGGGCGCGGCTGTCGTGTTCGAGGACGCGATACAGGGCCGGATCGCCTGCGAGCTGGAGCGGGAATCCGGCGATTTCGTGCTCTATCGCGCGGACGGCACGTACGCCTACCAGCTTGCGGTGGTCGTGGACGATGCCGAGCAAGGCGTCACCGACATCGTGCGCGGGGCGGACTTGCTGGCATCCACTCCGCGGCAAATCTACGTTCAGCAACTCCTCGGACTGCCGCGCCCCCGCTACGTCCATCTCCCGGTCGCGGTCAACACGCAGGGCGAGAAGCTTTCCAAGCAGACCCTCGCCATGCCGGTGGACCGGGTGCGGCCATTGCCGGCGCTCATCGCCGCACTGTCCTTTCTCGGTCAGTCTCCCCCGCGCGTCCTCGCGCAGGCAACGGTTAGGGAACTCTGGGACTGGGCATTGAAGAACTGGGATCTGGCGCGCGTGCCGCGCGCCCTGTCTGCGCCGGCTCCGGCGCAGGAGAGAGGATAAAGGAGCGCGTTACCGCCGTTTGGAGGCCGCCGCCCGCGCGAGCGCCTCGCGCAACTGAGGCACGGCTTCGCGGCCTGCCGCTGCGCCGGCGGCGATGTTGGTCTCCGTTTGATCGAAATCGAGCATGCGGGTGCGCACGGTGCGCGGCACGATGACGATGTCGGCCTGCTCGAGCTCGTCCGCGTGCAGCGCGTAGCGGCCGCTGCGGCCATGCTGCCTCATCGACGGATCCGAGGGGCTGCGCGTCTGGGCGAACCATGAAACGTCCACGGCGACGACGATATCCGCGCCCATCGCGCGCGCCAGCTTGACTGGCACCGGGCTCAGGAGGCCGCCGTCCATGTACTCCTCGCCGTTGATGACGGGCGGAACGAACAGATTGGGCACACTCGCCGAGGCGCGCACGGCGAGGCCGGTATTGCCGCGGTTGAACACTGCGATGCGCCGGCTCTTCGCCTCGGTGGCGACCACCGCGAAGGGCTTGGCGAGCCGCTCGATCGGCCGCCCGTCCACCAGCCGGTTGACGAAATTCTGCAGCGCTTCCCCCTTGATCCAGCCGTTGCCGAACAGCGCGAAATCCACGATATCGCCTTGCTCGAGGCCGAGCGCGATTTTCTCCAGCTCGGCCGCGTTCCAGCCCGCGGCGTAGAGCGCCCCGACCACCGCCCCGGAGCTCGCCCCGGTCACGATATCGGGAACGATGTCCGCCGCCTCCAGCGCCTTGATCACGCCGATGTGGGCGAAGCCGCGCGCGCCGCCGCTGCCCAGCGCCAGCGCGACCAGGGGCCGCTCCGATCGCAGCGGCTGGATCGCGGCCTCGCGCGGCGCGCCGGCGCCGTTGTAATCTGTCGGCGACAGGCTGCAGGCGCCAACGACGCCCGCCGCGATCAGGATGAAGAGGAGTCTGTGCACCATGGCCGGGAATTGTAATGGGTATTGCTCAGAACGCGCGATCCCGCCCGGGTTCCCGCGACCCGGTTCCGCGGTCGCCGCGGCCGGGGCGTGAGTTGCGTTCTCAGGGCAAACCGGACAAAATGAGGGCGCAATTCCACACCGTTTTCACGCCCGCACAATCCGAATAGGAGGAAGATCATGAAGATCCACGTCTGGCTTTCGCTGGCCATGGCATCGACGGTGCTCGCCGCCGCGCCGGCACCCGCGCAGGAAGCCGCGAAAAGCTATCCCAGCCGGCCGATACGCCTGATCGTGCCGAATACCGCCGGCAGCGCGGTGGACACGCTGAGCCGCATCGTCGCCAACGAGCTGAGCCATACGATCGGGCAACAGATCGTCATCGACAACCGCGCCGGCGCGGGCGGCATCATCGGCATGGAAATCGCCAAGGACGCGAACCCCGACGGCTACACGCTGATCAGCGCGACGACGGCGGCGAGCACGATCGCCAGGCTGCTGCAGAAGAAGGCCCGCTTCCATCCCGTCAATGACTACGACTACGTCGCGCAGTACGCATTGACGCTCAACGTGCTGGTGGTGAATCCCTCGCTCCCGATCAAGTCCACGAGGGAGTTGATCGATTACGGCAAGAGCGGAAAGTCGCCGTTCAACATGGCCTCGGCCGGCGCCGGCTCGCAAAGCCATCTCGCCGGGGCGTACTTCCAGCAGCAGGCCGGCCTCAATTCGCTGCACGTGCCGTACAAGGGCGGCGGTCCGTCGAGCGCATCCGTGGTGGCCAACGAATCCCAGTGGACGCTGATCCCCGCACCGGCGGCGATGGTCCACGTCAACGCCAAGCGCATGCGCGCGATTGCCCATACGCTGCCCAAGCCCACCGCCCTGCTGCCCGGAATTCCGCCGATCGCCGACACCATACCGGGCTTCGACTACAGCGGATGGATGGGTTTCTTCCTGCCGAAGGGCACACCGAAAACGGTCAATGACAAAATACGCGCCGCGGTGGTGAAGGCGATGAACGCGCCCGCCGTGAAAAAAGGAATGGCCATCCAGGCTACCGAAATCGTCATTCAGGGGCCGGCGGTGTTCCGGAAAGTCGTGCAGGAATCGATGGTCACGAACGAAAAGCTGGTGAAATCGCTCGGGCTGACTGCCAACTAGGGCCCGGTGACCGGTGGCCGGTGACCAGTAATCAAGGGCGGCTGCGGCCGCCCTTGTTTTTTTGTCGAGCGGCAATGTTCCGTCGGGCAGTCGATTAAGGCTCCCGGGTTCCGCACTGCGGACCGCAACGCATGGCGACCGCGCACGTTGTAAAATCACCGGTCTTCCGCATCGAGAATGGAACGCCCATGAGCAGCACCCCGGTCAAGCTCGGCATCGTCGGTCTCGGCCGCTGGGCCAAGGTCCTGGCCCGCGCGGCGGAGCACTCCGACAGGCTGCAGATCGTCGCCGCGTACAGCCGTTCCGAAGAAAAGCGCCTCGCGTTCGAGAAGGAGTTGCGCGTGCCGGCAGTGCCCGACATGGCGACTCTGCTCGCCAGCCGGGAAGTGAAGGGTGTGATCCTGACGGTGCCGAACGAGCAGCACCTGCCGATGGCGGAACTGGTCGCCAAGGCGGGCAAGCACGTCTACACCGAGAAGCCGATTGCCCAGACGCTGGACGATGGCTTGAGAATCGCCGCACTGGAAAGGCAATACGGCGTGACCGTCACCGTCGGTCACAGCGCGCGGTTGATGGCCGGCATCCGCATCATCAAGGAGCGTATCGACGCCGGGGAGCTGGGGCGCGTTGCTTTCATGGAGGCCAATTTCTCGAATGAGCGCGCGCTCGAGCTGACGCCGCAGACCTGGCGCTGGTACACCGATCGCGCCCCCGGCGGCCCGCTGTCGCAGCTCGCGATCCACCAGTTCGACGTGCTGCACTTGCTGGGTGGCGAGATCGCGGAAGTCTCCTCGATCGCGTCCAAGCTCTCGCCCGTGGGCGCGGAGGTGGACGACCAGTCGATGACGCTCCTCAAGTTCGCGGACGGCAAGATCGGATATGTCGGATCGTGCTGGACCTCCCCCGGCGTCTTCGCGGTGCGGGTGTTCGGCTCCAAGGGACTGATGCATTACGAGATCGACTTCGGCACCTGGGACACGCCGCACCGGCTCCATCTGAATTCGGTCCTGTACCTCCAACGCGGCAAGGA
>DASWIC010000130.1:0-6906 GCA_036397875.1 Burkholderiales bacterium | reverse complement strand
TCGATCGCGGGTTCCGGCCGCCGGCTGCTCGCCCACGCCACGCTGCACCTGGCGGATCCGCAAGCCGCCGCGCGCGAGCTCGAGCGCTGCGCGACGAAGCTCGGCATGACGGGCTGCATGATCCCGACGGATCTTCCGGGCGGCGCGCTCCACGAGAACCGCTACGACGCGCTCTGGGAAGCCGCGCAATCGCTGAACATTCCCGTCGTGCTGCACCCGTTGATGGACGGGCCGGCCGCGTGCATGTTCCAGCAGCTGCCGCGGTTCAAGAATCTCTACGGACGCACCATCGACACCACGATCGTCGCCACCCAGTTGATCCTCGCCGGCGTGTTCGACCGTTTTCCGAAACTGCGGCTCGTCCTGGTGCATGGGGGCGGATTCCTGCCTTACCAGACCGCGCGCCTCGACCGTGAATTCGGGGCGAAGGACAAGAAGCCGCCCTCCGATTTCGTCAAGCGCTTCTATTACGACACGGTGTTCATGTCGGCGCCGGCGCTCCAGCTTCTCTTCAGCCTGGTGGGCACGGGACAGGTCATGATCGGCTCGGATTACGCCGCCGGTCCCGTCGAGCGCCCCGGGCCCAAGCTGACCGAGTCCCTCGACGCCACCGGCATCGACGCCAAGTCCCGCAAGACAATCGTGTCCGATACCGCCGAGTCGCTCTTCAGAACGGCAGGCCGCTGATGCCGCGCGTTTCCCTGACCGTCAACGGAAAAGCCGCCAGCGCCGAGGTCGAAGGCCGGACGCTGCTGGTGCAGTTGCTGCGCGAGCACCTGGGCCTCACCGGAACGCATGTCGGCTGCGACACCAGCCAGTGCGGCTGCTGCACCGTGCACCTCGACGGCAAGGGGGTGAAGTCGTGCACCGTGCTCGCGCTTTCCTGCGAGGGCGCGACCGTCACCACCATCGAAGGGCTCGCGCCCGAGGGGAAGATCCACCCGATGCAGGAAGCGTTCCGCGAGCACCATGGGCTGCAATGCGGGTTCTGCACGCCCGGCATGATCATGTCGGCGGTGGAGATGGTGCGCCGCAACGGCCACGACCTCGATGAGCGCACGGTGCGCAGGCAGCTCGAGGGCAACCTCTGCCGCTGCACCGGCTATCACAACATCGTCAAGGCGATCCAGGCCGGCGCCGCCGCCATGAAGCGCGGGTGAGTCGGCGCGGAGGAGCATCCTGACGTGTACGATTTTTCCTACCACAGGCCGGCAAGCCTCGATGAAGCCGCCAGGCTGATCACGGGGCAGGACGAGTTCAAGCTGGTGGCGGGCGGCATGAGCCTCATCCCTGCCCTCAAGCTGCGCCTCGCGCGCTACGCGGGCCTGGTGGATCTCGGCGCGCTCGAGGCGCTGAAGGGCATCCGGCGCGAAGGCGGCGCGATCGTGATCGGCGCCTTGACGCCGCACGCGGAAGTCGCCGCCTCCGCCGAGGCCGGGCGCGCGATCCCGGCGCTCGCGGCGCTCGCCGAGGGCATTGGCGATCCCCTGGTGCGCAATCGCGGCACGCTCGGAGGCTCCATCGCCAACGCCGATCCCGCCGCCGACTATCCCGCGGCCGTGCTCGGCCTGGGGGCGACCGTGGTGACCCACCGGCGCGAGATCGCCGCCGACGAGTTCTTCCTCGGACTGTTCCAGACGGCGCTCGCGCCCGGCGAAATCATCACCGCGGTGCGCTTTCCGGTTCCGCGCGCTGCCGCCTACTGCAAGTTTCCCCAGCAGGCCTCGCGCTTCGCGCTCGTCGGCGTGTTCGTGGCGCAGGCGGCCGGCGGCGTGCGCGTCGCGGTCACCGGCGCCGGGCCCTCGGTGTTCCGGTTCCGGGACGCGGAGGCGGCGCTCACGAAGCGATTCGATGCCGCCGCGCTCGATTCCATCGAGCTGCGTCCGGACGGGCTCAACTCCGACATTCACGCGGGCGCCGAATACCGGGCGTACTGCGTGAAGGTGCTGACCCGGCGCGCCGTGGCGGCCGCCCGCGCGAGCGGCGCGTAATCCGCCATCCCGGGAAAGCGCCCCCATGTCATCGATCGCCCGCGGTTCCGGTATCGGCGAGCCCGTGCGGCGCAGGGAGGACCTGCGGCTCATCACCGGCGCGGGGTGCTTCAGCGACGATTTCAACGTGCCGGGACAGGCCTATGCCTGCATGGTCCGCTCGCCGCATGCTCACGCGCGCATCGGCGCCATCGGCATCGAGAAGGCGCTCGCGAGTCCCGGGGTGCTCGCGGTGCTGACGGGACGGGACATGCTGGCCGACGGCCTGAAACCGATCCCGCACAACCTCTTCGTCATGCATCCCGCGGACAAGCCCCTGGTCAACAAGGACGGCTCGCCGATATTCGTCGCGCCGCAATATCCGCTGGCTCCCGACAAGGCGCGCTACGTGGGCGAACCCGTGGCGATGGTGGTCGCCGAGACGCTGGCGGCCGCGCGCGACGGCGCGGAGCTCGTGGACGTGGACTACGAAGTGCTGCGGCCGGTCACGGCGACGGTGGAGGCGGCGCAGCCCGGCGCGCCGCGCGTGTGGGAGGAGCACTCCTCGAACGTGTGCCTCGACGCGGAAGTAGGCAACCGCGAAGCGACCGAGGCGGCCTTCGCGCGCGCGGCGCACGTCGTGACCTTCAAGACCTGGGTGCGGCGCGTGACCGGCGTCCCGATGGAGCCGCGCGCCGCGCTCGGCGTCTACGACCCGGCAGCGCGCCACTACACGCTTTATGCCGGCAGCGGCGGCGCGGTGCGGCTGAAGAACGATCTCGCGACCATGCTCAACGTGCCCCCCGCCACCGTGCGCGCGGTCATGCGCGATGTCGGCGGCAACTTCGGCACCCGCGGCATGATCTATCCGGAGTTCGCGCTGGTGGCATGGGCGGCGCGGCGCGTCGGGCGCCCCGTGAAGTGGACGTGCGAGCGGCACGAGGCTTTCCTGAGCGACTACCAGGGCCGCGACCTCGCGGTGGAGGCGGAGCTCGCGCTCGACGCGCAGGGTGTGTTCCTTGCCATGCGCGGATCGAACATCGGCAACGCCGGCGCGCACACCGGGCGCTTCTCGCCGCTCCAGAAAGGCGTCGAGATCATGACGAGCATCTACCGCGTTCCCGCCGCCTGCTTCCGGGCGCGCGCGGTGGTGAGCAACACCGCCCCGACGCGGCCGTACCGGAGCTCGGGCCGGCCGGAGGTCATGTTCGTCATGGAGCGGCTGATCGACCTTGCCGCGCGGGAACACGGATTCGACCGCGTGGAGATCAGGCGGCGGAACCTCCTCACTTCGGCCGAGCTGCCGCACACCAACCCCTTCGGCATGGTCTACGACAGCGGCGACTACCCCGGGGTCATGGAGAAGGCGCTCAAGCTCGCCGACTGGGCGGGCTTTCCCGGGCGGCGGGCGGAAGCGAGCAAGCGCGGCAAGTGCCGCGGCATCGGCGTCGCCAATTACGTCGACACCGCCAGCGGGGCCCCGCGCGAGCGCGCGGAAGTGACGGTGCATCCGGAGGGCCGCGTGGATGTCGTCATCGGGACGGTCTCGAACGGCCAGGGCCACGAGACGAGCTTTGCGCAGCTCGTGACGGAGTTTCTGGGCGTGCCGATCGAGAGCGTCCGGATCATCACCGGGGATACCGACATCGTGAAGGTGGGCGGCGGCACGCATTCCGGCCGCGGCATGCGGCTCGGCAGCATCGTCATCTGGAATTCCTCGAAGGCCATCCTCGAGAAGGCAACGCGCATCGCGGCACGCCTGCTCGAGTGCGACCCGAGCGGCATCAAGTTCCAGAACGGCCGTTTCACGCTGGAGGAAAGCGGCCGCGCGGTCGGCCTCTTCGAAGTCGCAGCGGCAGCGCTCAAGTTGAACGACCTGCCCGAAGACCTGCGCGGCCCGCTCAGCGCCTTTTCCGACGAGACCGTCAATGTTGCGAGCTTTCCGTACGGCTGCCACGTGTGCGAAGTCGAGGTCGATCCCGAGCTCGGCACGATCGAGATCGTCCGGCACTCGGCGGTCGACGACGTGGGCCGCGCCGTCAACCCGATGATCATCCACGGCCAGGTCCATGGCGGCATCGCGCAGGGCATGGGGCAGGCGCTGCTCGAGCAGTGCTACTACGACCCGGACACCGGCCAGCTCCTGTCGGCATCGTTCATGGACTACGCGATGCCGCGCGCCGACTGCTTCCCCTTCTTCGCGACCGAGATCAGCGAGGTGCCCTGCGCGACGCACCCGCTCGGCATGCGCCCGGCCGGCGAAGGCGGCACGACCCCGGCCCTCGGCGTCGTGATCAACGCGGTGGTCGATGCCCTCTCGGAGCTCGGCGTGACGCACATCGAGATGCCGGCGACGCCGGAGCGCGTCTGGCGCGCGATTCGCGACGCCCGCAAGTAATGCAAAGCAGAAGGGTGAGCTGGAAGCTTCCCCTCCTGCCGGAGGAGGGGTCGCCGCAATGCGGCGGGGGTGGTGGGAGTTACAGGAATGAGGGGGCCTCATGAAAACACTTCGATTCGCGATTGCATTGCTGCTCTTTCCGGCAGCGCTGGCGATTCTGCCGGCAACGGTCGCTGCCCAGCCCTACCCCTCCCGGTCCATTCGCCTGATCGTGCCGTTCCCTCCGGGCGGCGCGACTGACACGACCTCGCGCATCGTTGCGCATGCGCTGTCCCAGAGCCTGGGGCAGCAGGTCGTGGTGGACAACCGGCCCGGCGCGACCGGCCGCATCGGCACCGAGCTCGTGGCCAAGGCGCCGGGCGACGGCTATACCCTGCTCTTCGGGAGCGCGGGGCCGAACGTCATCCTTCCCGGCGCGTTTTCGAAACTGCCCTACGATGCGGTGCGGGACTTTGCCCCGATCACCCTGGTTGGCCATTCCGATCACGTGCTCGTCACGCATCCGTCGCTGCCGGTGAGATCCGTGAAGGACCTCGTTGCGCTCGCACGGAAGAATCCGGGTCAGCTCACCTTCGCTTCCGCGGGCATCTTCTCCGTCGCGCACATGTCAGCCGAGTTTTTCAAGCAGGTCGCCAAGGTGGACATGGTCCACGTCCCCTACAAGGGCGGCGGGCTCGCCATCGTCGCGAGCTTCACCGGGGAAGTGTCCATGTATTTCGGCGGCGCCCCGACCATTGCCGCGTACCGCAATTCCAGCAAGCTGCGCCTCATCGCGACGACCGGCGCCCGGCGCTCGAGATCGTATCCCGAGCTGCCGACGATCGGCGAGACCCTGCCGGGCTACGCCGTCACGCAATGGCTCGGCATGCTGGCGCCCGCCACGACGCCAAGAGAAATCATCTCGAGATTGCACGCGGAGATCGTCAAGGCGGTCGCCAATCCCAAGGTGGCGGCGCAGCTCGCGGCCGTCGGGGCCGACCCCGCCACCACCTCGCCCGAGGAGTTCCTCGCCTACATCAAGGGCGAAATCGCGAAATGGTCGAAGGTGGTGAAGGCGTCCGGGATCGCGCTCGAGTGACGCCCACTTCGACCTGGTGCGACCGATCTGCGCGCTCGATGATCTCCAGTGCGCCGGTCATCGTTGCCGGGTGATCCGCACGCGCTTCGGCAAACGACCGGGCGCGGCTGTCCCTGCTCTGTTCCTTGAGGTCCATGGAAAGGGGCGCTAGCGTCGCGGGAGGGCGCGCGCGGCAAGATCGCCGTAAAGCCGCTCGCAGAGCCGGAAGCGCCGCTCGGCGGGATCGAGATCCTCCGGTAGAGACGCCGCCGCGACGGCGACCGCGGTATCGAACATCTCCGTGCAGACCCGGACGCGGTCTTCCGGCGCCATGCGAGCGTAGCCCTCCCGCACCAGCTTCCGGAATTCAGACGTCGTGTCCTTCATCGAAACATATCCCCATGCATCTCCGTTACCTCGAGCTCTTTCGCCCAGGCACTCAAGATACGTCCGATCCGCCCCGCCCGCTAGGAGCGCCCGCACGTCGCGCAGTTGCAGCTCGGAGCCAGAATCCTTCGCCCATGCAAGCTTCGAAAGAATCAAGTCCTCCCGGCTCACGATCCAGGCTTCGAAGCCCGGCAGGCGGACGCGCCGCCGTCGCTCGAACTCATGCCGACGATATGGCGTATCTTTGCGTACGATGAAGTCGAGCTTGACGAGCTTGGCGAGGTGCAAAACGTTGAAGATGCCGTCGCTAGCGACCGCGGCGGTGATGTCCGCCTCGGATGCGTAGTAGTCCGGCGTGAACAGCGCGGCGATGGACTTCGCGGCGCGGCCGGACAGCTCGGCGACGACATCGATGTCCCGCGTCATGCGCGGCTCCGCGTAATAGCTCAGCGCGATCGAGCCGGTCAGCATGTAGGCAATGCCGGCATGCTCGAGGCGCGTAACGGCGTCATGCAGAACCTCGAGCTCGGCGGTCATGCAGATGACTATAACTGATGATGCGCGACCGAGGCGGCCGCCGGTTTCGAGCGATTGCAGGCGATCAGAATGGCGTTATCATTATTGTCATGAAGAAGAGCTCTTTCCGCCGCACCATCCAAGACGCCCTGCGTGCGAGTCACGACCCGATGTTGCGTCTAATGCAGACGCCGAGAGCAAGAAAAGGCATGCGGGCGGCATTCAACGCACCCTCCTCCGAACTCGGCCGGGCCGCAATCGAAGCAACTCGCAAGAGCCGTTAGTCGGCTTTACTCCGGGCCGACGAAGCCGATGTAGGCGCCGCAGGCGTCGGCGGGAGGAACCAGCATGGCGTGCTCGCCGGTGTCGCGCACGCCGCGCGCGGGGGGCGGCAGGCCGTGCTTCTCGATCCAGCGCGCGGCCGCGCCCATGCTGGTGGTGCGGTAGAGCGCCTGGAAGGGGCCCTCGCCGCGCCGCTCCAGCGCATCGGCTGCCGGACCCGGCGCGTAGGGATGCGCGATGGTGAGGCCGGCGGGGCCGAACTGGAACACCGCCATGTGCGACATGATCACCGTGCC
>DASWIC010000129.1:0-15824 GCA_036397875.1 Burkholderiales bacterium | reverse complement strand
CCGCAGGCCGCGGGGCTGCTCGCGGTGTCACTGGGACTGTCCCGGAATTTCAGGGACGATCACGAGATGCTCAAGCACGGCATGGTGATGTACGACGCCCTCTACGCCTGGTGCAAGGAAGGTCAGGATGAAACGCACACGTGGAATCCCGACGCATACCGCTGAAGCCGATGCGGTACTTTGCTCAAACACTTGCCGCTGGAAGTCAGGCGGCCATGCCTGGCTGCGCTGCCGCGCGCGTGATGCCGGCTGATTCCAAGATCCAGTTTGCGATCGTGGTGGCGTTCTGCTGCGATGGCTTCAACGGCGACAGCGTCGCTTGCGGCATGAGCTCGCGCAGAGTATGCGCACAGGACGCCGTGTGCAGGACGTCATTGCCCGGCATGACGAAGGCCGGTACGTTCATGGCGACCAGCTGATCGCAGCTGGCGCCCGCGGGCAGGGTGTCGCTGAAGAGGTTGTCGCGGCTTTGCTCGACGATGCTCAGATACTGGTCGGGGTCCTGGCGCACGAACGACTCGGCGAATCCGTCATCGGACGCGATGATGGACGACCACGGTCCCGCATCCGGATCGCTCCAGAACACGCTCGATCGCCGGGAAAGCGCGGCCACGCTTTGCAGTCCGTGCTCGCGCACGAACGCGATATGGCGGTCGAAATTGGCGCGGCCCCTGCTCAGCCAATGGAAGCCCCCGACCGGCCAGTGTAGGAGAAGCGCCCGGCAGCGCTCCGGAAATTCCGCCGCGAGCGCGAGCGCCACCGAGCAGCCCACGCAGCCGCCCAGCAGGAACGCGTGATCGACGCCGAGATGGTCGAGCAGCCCCTTGGCGTGCCGCGCGCAGAGCGCCCAGCTGAGCGGCTCGATGCTCCCGCCGGAGCCGCCGGTTTCGCGGCGGTCGTACACGATCAGCTGAAAATGGGGGACCAACGCTTCCAGGGGCCGGAACCCGCGCCATACCCGGTCTGCCCACCGGCGGGAGATGGGATCGTCGAACCCCACGGGCGCAAGCAAGAGCAATGGCGGCCCTGCGCCCAGCACCTCGTAGCGGGTCTTGATTCCCCCGATTTCTGCGATCGGCATTGTTATCGTGCGTCGTGCGGATTCCGGCTCGAGATCGGCGCGAGTGATGCTACCACACCGGCCAAGCCATACAGCGTCAGGTTTTCGATTTTTCCCAATCGGAGACGTCGCCCGGCACGGTCCCGGTGCGGATCCAGGACCGTATCGCCTTGATGGTCCTGGCTTCCATGCCGACGAAGCACCCAAAGCACCGGTATCCTGATCTGCCTGATGTGGGAGACTTGCACTCCGTGCCCGCGGGGACCACTCAGAGCTTCTTGTCACCCAGGGTCTGATGGTGGCGCTGCTGCTTCTCGTCAATTTTCTTCCGGTCCAGCGCGTCCCGGATCTGCTGCGCCACGTTGTCCTCCCCCGGGCCCGAGAACAGCTTGTTGTCGTCCACCTTGTAGCGGGCCATCGTATCCGGGTCGGCGACTTCCCGCTCCCGGACACGCATCCTCCTGTCCTCGAGCCAGAAGCGCAGGGGCCTCAGCAGCCACGCGAGAATCTTCCAGAGGACGAACAGGCCAACGGCGATCGCGGCAATCGTTGTCCAGGTCCAGACCGTCTTGCACGCCGGCGCCGGGAACGGCCCGCTCAGGCACGACCAGACATGCGCCCATCCGATTTCAATCTGCCGGGTTATTTGCCTGAGGAGGTCCACCGGAGCGGGTCACCGGTCCCTTCGTCCGTGCCCAGGGCAGCCACCGGCCACCGGTCACGCCTCCTTGCTTCGGTAGGGGCACTTCTCCCTGACGCAGTCGGCGTAGATGTGCAGCGAATGATCGTGTATCCGGTAGCCGCGGTCCCTTGCGATTTTTTCCTGCCGCTTCTCGATCTCGGCATCGAAGAACTCTTCCACGTGCCCGCACTGCACGCACACGAGATGATCGTGATGGCCGCCCCGGTTGAGCTCGAACACCGCCTTGCCGGTCTCGGACTCGAAGTGGTGGCGGATGAGGAGGCCGGCCTGCTCGAACTGGGTGAGCACGCGATAGACCGTTGCGAGCCCGGTGTCGGTGCCATCCTTGGCGAGAATCCGGTAGACGTCCTCGGCCGAGAGGTGGCGCACCGTGCTCTTCTCGAAGAGCTCGAGGATGCGCAGGCGCGGCAGTGTCGCTTTGAGGCCTATCGTCTTGAGATCATTCGGGGAACTCACCGCGCGTCCTGTCGGGTTGAGCGAGCGTCGGTTATCATATTCGCATTTCTCCACCTTGCAAACCGCAGGTGTCATCCATGTCTTCGCGCGCAGTTCTCCTTGTCACATGGCTCGTCGCAGGCTGCACCTACGTGCCCCTGCTGACCCCGTACAAGATCGATATCCAGCAAGGCAATGTCGTCACCCAGGAGATGCTGGCGCGACTGCAGCCCGGCATGACGCGCGCCCAGGTGCGCTTCACGCTGGGCACGCCGCTGGTCGTGGATCCGTTCCGCGCCGATCGCTGGGACTACGTCTACGTGTACATGAAGCAGGGCGTCGTGACGGAGCAGCGGCGGATCGTGGTGGTGTTCAAGGATGACAAGCTCGCTCGCGTCGAAGGCGACGTGGTGCCTGCCGGCGCCGGCAAAGCGGGTACGGACAAGCCCGCGCCATCGGCGGGCGGCGCCCAATCGGCGCACCAGGCGGAAAGGTAGAGGGGTATATGGCACAGATCCTGTTGGCCGTGGCGGGCAGCTCCGGGCGCATGGGTCGCGCGCTGGTCGAGGCGGTGCTGGGCGCGGCCGATCTGACGCTCGCGGCGGCGCTCGAGCAGAAAGGCAATGCCCATGTCGGCAAGGATGCCGGTGAGCTGATGGGCATGCCGGGCGGCGTCCGGATCGGCGACGATGTCGCGAAGGCGATCGCGGGCGCTCACGTATTCATCGATTTTACGCGGCCCGAGGGCACGATCGCGCACCTCGCCGCGTGCCGCAAGCAGGGCGTCAACATGGTGATCGGGACGACCGGCTTTGGAGAGGCGCAAAAAAAGGAGATCGCCGCGGCCGCGCGCGATATTGCGATCGTCCTGTCACCGAACTTCAGCGTGGGCGTCAATGTCGCGTTCCGGCTGCTCGAGACGGCGGCCAGGGCGCTCGGCAAGGGCTACGACATCGAGATCGTGGAAGCGCACCACCGGCACAAGGTGGACGCGCCTTCCGGCACTGCGTTGCGCATGGGGGAGGTGGTGGCGCAGGCGCTCGGCCGGGACTTGAAGCAGCACGCGGTCTATGGACGCCAGGGTGTCACCGGCGAGCGCAAGGACGAATCCATCGGCTTCGCGACCGTGCGCGGGGGCGATCTGGTCGGCGATCACACCGTGATGTTCATCGGTGCGGGCGAGCGGCTGGAGATCACCCACCGCGCCTCGAGCCGCGCCAATTTCGCCAACGGCGCGCTGCGCGCCGCGCGCTTCGTCGCCTCGCAGAAAAGCGGCCTCTACGACATGGCCGACGTCCTGGGACTGAAAGGATAAGTCAGAAGGCGGAAGGCAGACCCGGCGAACTTCGTCCTGTCGCACCGCGGAGGCCATCCTTCTGACTTCTGCCTTGGGATCGCCCATCACCCCAACGCGGCCCCGCGCGATTGCTGCCAGGCGTCGCGTAAAGTATAATTCGACCGGTTCAGCGGGAGGGGCTGTGAAGCCCGTCCCGCTTTGTGTATCTACACTTGAAATCAAGGGGTTAGCGTGCCGCCGGTTTCCGCCATCCTGGTGCTTGGAGACGGCACTATTTTCCGCGGAACCTCGATC
The DNA here is from genome assembly GCA_036397875.1 of Burkholderiales bacterium. Lineage (GTDB taxonomy): Bacteria > Pseudomonadota > Gammaproteobacteria > Burkholderiales > SG8-41 > SG8-41. The sequence continues at coordinate 12,035 of DASWIC010000129.1, read as the reverse complement.
GGCGCCGAGGGCCTGGCCGCGGGGGAGGTGGTGTTCAACACCGCCATCACCGGCTACCAGGAAATCCTTACCGATCCGTCCTATTGCCGCCAGATCGTCACCCTCACGTATCCGCACATCGGCAATACGGGCGCCAATGCCGTGGATATCGAGTCGGACCGGATCGATGCCGCCGGGCTCGTGGTCCGCGACCTGTCGCTGCTCGCGTCCAGCTGGCGCAGCCAATGGACGCTTCCGGATTTCCTGAAACGGCACGGCGTGCCGGCGATCGCCGGCATCGACACCCGCAAGTTGACGCGCATCCTGCGCGACAAGGGGGCGCAGGACGGCTGCCTGATGGCGGGCGCGGTGGACGAAGCGGAGGCGCTCAAGGCCGCGCGCGGATTTCCCGGGCTCGTCGGCATGGACCTCGCCAAGGTCGTGAGCTGCGCCGAGCCGTATCCATGGGACGAGGGCGTGTGGGCGCTGGGGAAGGGCTACGGACGCCTCGTCGAGCCGGTCTTCCACGTCGTCGCCTACGATTTCGGCATCAAGCGCAATATCCTGCGTAAGCTGGTCTCACGCGGCTGCCGCGTGACGGTCGTTCCCGCGCAGACGCCCGCCGACAGGGCGCTCGCGCTGAAGCCCGACGGCATCTTTCTTTCCAACGGCCCGGGCGATCCCGAGCCTTGCGACTACGCCATCCAGGCGATCCGCAGGTTCCTCGACATCGGCATCCCGACCTTCGGCATCTGCCTCGGGCACCAGCTGATGGGCCTGGCGAGCGGCGCGAGGACCATCAAGATGAAGTTCGGCCACCACGGGGCGAATCACCCGGTGCAGGACCTGGAGACCGGTCGGGTCATGATCACGAGCCAGAACCACGGCTTCGCGGTCGACGCGTCGACGCTGCCGCAGACCGCGCGCGTGACGCACGTGTCGCTCTTCGACGGCAGCCTGCAGGGCTTCATGCGCACCGACCGGCCCGCGTTCTGCTTCCAGGGCCACCCCGAGGCGAGCCCGGGCCCCCATGACGTGGACTACCTCTTCGACAAGTTCGTGACGCTGATGGAGCAGCACTCCAAGGCGGAAGTCAGAAGGGAGAAGCAGCCCGTCACGGCGACATCTGACGGTTCGCATCCCTCATCCCTCATCCCTCATCCCTCATCCCTCGGCTGAGCATGCCCAAGCGCACCGACATCAAGAGCATCCTGATCATCGGCGCCGGGCCGATCGTGATCGGCCAGGCGTGCGAGTTCGATTATTCCGGGGCGCAGGCGTGCAAGGCGCTGAAGGAGGAGGGCTACCGCGTCATCCTCGTGAACTCCAATCCCGCCACCATCATGACCGACCCGGAGATGGCGGACGCGACCTATATCGAGCCGGTCAGCTGGCAGATGGTGGAGAAGATCATCGCGGCCGAGCGCCCGGACGCGCTGCTGCCGACCATGGGCGGCCAGACCGGGCTCAACTGCGCGCTCGATCTTGCGCGGAACGGCGTGCTTGAGAAATACGGCGTCGAGATGATCGGCGCGACGCGCGAGGCGATCGACAAGGCCGAGGACCGCGAGAAATTCAAGCAGGCGATGGAGCGCATCGGGCTCGCGAGCCCGCGCTCCGCGCTCGCGCACAGCATGGAGGAAGCGCTCCAGGTGCAGGCGATGGTGGGCTTTCCCACGATCATCCGGCCCTCGTTCACGCTCGGCGGCACCGGCGGCGGCATCGCCTACAACAAGGACGAGTTCATCGCCGGCGTCGAGCGCGGGCTGGACGCCAGTCCGACGCGCGAGGTGCTGATCGAGGAGTCGGTCATCGGCTGGAAGGAATTCGAGATGGAGGTGGTGCGGGACCGCAAGGACAACTGCATCATCGTGTGCTCGATCGAAAACCTCGACCCCATGGGCGTGCACACCGGCGATTCGATCACGGTAGCGCCGGCGCAGACGCTGACCGACAAGGAATACCAGATCATGCGCGACGCGTCGATCGCCTGCCTGCGCGAGATCGGCGTGGACACCGGCGGCTCGAACGTGCAGTTCGCGGTGAACCCGCAGGACGGGCGCCTGGTGATCATCGAGATGAATCCGCGGGTGTCGCGCTCCTCCGCGCTCGCCTCCAAGGCGACCGGCTTCCCGATCGCCAAGGTCGCCGCCAAGCTCGCCGTGGGCTACACGCTGGACGAGCTGAGGAACGAGATTACCGGCGGCGCGACGCCGGCCTCGTTCGAGCCCACGATCGATTATGTCGTGACCAAGGTGCCGCGCTTCGCATTCGAGAAATTCCCCGACGCCAACGACCGCCTGACGACGCAGATGAAATCGGTGGGCGAGGTGATGGCAATCGGCCGCACCTTCCAGGAGTCGTTCCAGAAGGCGCTGCGCGGCCTGGAGGTCGGGGTGGACGGCCTGAACCAGCGCACGCGGGACCGCGAGACGATAGAAAGAGAGCTGGGCGACCCCGGCCCCGAGCGCATCTGGTACGTCGGCGATGCGTTCGAGAACGGGTTCACCCTGGAGGAGGTGAGCGAGCTGACCCACATCGACCCGTGGTTTCTCGCCCAGATCAAGGAGATCGTGGACATCGAGATGGAGCTCGACGACCGCAAGCTCGCCGACCTCGATGCCGGGTGGATGCGGGATCTCAAGCGCAAGGGCTTTTCCGATCGCCGGCTCGCGCACCTGTTGAAGGCGCGGGAAGAGGAAGTGCGCGCTCGGCGCCACCAGCTCGGGGTGCGGCCCGTATTCAAGCGGGTGGACACCTGCGCGGCCGAGTTCGCCACTCACACGGCCTACCTCTACTCGACCTACGAGGAGGAATGCGAGGCGGCGCCGGGCACGCGCAGGAAGGTGATGGTGCTGGGCGGGGGGCCCAACCGCATCGGCCAGGGCATCGAGTTCGACTATTGCTGCGTGCACGCCGCGCTCGCGCTGCGCGAGGACGGGTTCGAGACCATCATGGTCAACTGCAACCCGGAGACGGTCTCGACCGATTACGACACCTCCGACCGGCTCTACTTCGAGCCGCTCACGCTGGAGGACGTGCTCGAGATCGTCCACGTCGAGAAGCCCTTCGGCGTGATCGTGCAGTTCGGCGGGCAGACGCCCCTCAAGCTCGCGCGCGACCTGGAGGCGAACGGCGTGCCCATCATCGGCACCTCGCCGGACTCGATCGACATGGCGGAGGACCGCGAGCGCTTCCAGAAGCTGCTCAACCGGCTGAAGCTGAGGCAGCCGCCCAACCGCACGGCACGGAGCGCCCAGCGGGCGCTCGCGGTGGCGGAGGAGATCGGCTACCCCCTGGTGGTGCGCCCTTCCTACGTGCTGGGCGGGCGCGCCATGGAAATCGTCTACCAGCAGAGCGACCTCGAGCGCTACATGCGCGAGGCGGTCAAGGTATCGAACGATTCGCCGGTGCTGCTCGACCGCTTTCTCAACGACGCCACCGAGGTGGACGTCGACGCGGTGTGCGACGGCAAGCAGGTGATCATCGGCGGCGTGATGGAGCATATCGAGCAGGCCGGGGTGCATTCCGGCGATTCCGCCTGCTCCTTGCCGCCCTATTCCCTCGCTCCGGAGGTGCAGGAGGAGCTCAAGCGCCAGACCGTCGCGATGGCGCACGCGTTGAAGGTGGTGGGACTGATCAACGTGCAGTTCGCGATCCAGGACGGGGTGGTCTACGTGCTGGAGGTCAATCCGCGCGCGTCCCGCACGGTGCCCTTCGTGTCCAAGGCGACCGGCGTGCCGCTGGCAAAGATCGCGGCGCGCTGCATGGCGGGCAAGCGGCTCGACGAGCTGGGACTGGCGGGAGAGGTCGTGCCGCCGTATTACTCGGTCAAGGAGGCGGTCTTCCCGTTCATCAAGTTTCCGGGCGCCGACACCATACTGGGCCCGGAAATGAAGTCAACGGGCGAGGTGATGGGGGTCGGCCTGACGTTCGCCGAGGCTTTCGTGAAGTCGCAGCTTGCCTCGGGGGACGATCTGCCCACGACCGGCAAAGTGTTCGTCAGCGTGCGCGACGAGGACAAGCCGCGCACCATCGAGATCGCGCGTAAGCTCGCGAGCCTCGGCTTCGCGCTGGTCGCCACGCGCGGGACGGCGGCGGCGCTCGCGGCCGCGGGCCTCGGCGTGACCCCCGTGAACAAGGTGCAGGAAGGGCGCCCGCACATCGTGGACATGATCAAGAACGGAGAGATCTCGTTGATCGTCAACACGGTCGAGGAGAAGCGGGTCGCGGTGCGCGACTCCTACGCCATCCGCCGCGCCGCGCTGCAGGAGCGGGTGCCGATCTTCACCACGCTCGACGGCGCGCGCGCCGCGTGCACCGGGATCGAGCAGGGGACCGAGCTGCGCGCGTACGTGATGCAGGGGCTGCACGCCCGCCTGCTGGAGACCGCGTAATGGGCAAGATCCCGATCACGATTACCGGGGCGGAGAGGCTGCGCGCCGAGCTCCAGGAGCTGAAGACGGTGCAGCGGCCGGCGATCGTCACCGCCATCGCCGAGGCGCGCTCCCACGGTGATATCGCCGAAAACGCGGAGTATCACGCCGCCAAGGAACGGCAGGGCTTCATCGAGGGCCGTATCTCCGAGCTGGAGGCGAAACTCGCCAACGTCCAGATCATCAATCCCGCGCTGCTCGACGCGGACGGGCGCTGCGTGTTCGGCGCGACCGTGGACCTCGAAGACATGAAGAGCGGCGAAGTGGTGACCTATCAGATCGTCGGTGACGACGAGGGCGATATCAAGCAGGGCAGGGTTTCGATCGGGTCGCCACTTGCGCGCGCCCTGATCGGCAAGTATCCGGGGGACGTTGCCGAAGTCCAGGCCCCGGGCGGCGTGCGCGAGTACGAGATCCTCGACGTGAAATATATCTAATTCTGGAAGCGGCGCTTGGGAAGGTGTCGCCGCTTTCTGCCGCGGCGCGGCGCGGGCTTCGGCGCGGCGGGTTCGGGGCGAGGCCGGAAAACAACCAGGATTTTTCCGATGTGCTGTACCGGGCTCGCGTGAAGGGCCGCGCAGATGGCGCCGAGCTGGGTCTCGCGTGCGGTGCGGTCGTCGCCCAGCACCCGGATCTTGATGAGCTCGCGGCCTTTCAGCGCGATATCGATTTCGTTGAGGACCGCCGGCGTAAGGCCGGCTTCGCCAATCATGATGACCGGGTGAAGATGATGGGCCCGCGCGCGCAGCGCGCGCCGCTCAGTCGGCGTCAGTTCTTTCATTGTCGTGAATCGTGAATGGTGAATCGTAACCCTAATTGCAGGTGGCCACGCATTTCGCGCTCGCTGCTTGCTGCTTACCGCTTTTCCGGGTCCACCTGATGGGGCGAGTCAGGGGCAAAGGGTGGATGCAGGAGCATGTCGCCGACGCGTACGTGAGGCGCGCGCGCGCCGAAGGCATGCGCTCGCGCGCGTCGTACAAGCTCGAGCAGATCGCCGAGCGCGACCGGCTGCTCGCTCCGGGCATGTGGGTGGTGGACCTGGGCGCCGCACCCGGGGGCTGGTCGCAGGTCGCGGCGCAGCGGGTCGCGCCGGACGGACAGGTGATCGCGCTCGATCTTCTCGACATGGCGGCGCTTGCAGGCGTGACATTCATCCACGGAGATTTCCGCGACCACGAAGCAACCGAGGCGCTCAAGCGCACGCTCGCCGGCCGCAAGGCGGACCTTGTGCTCTCGGACCTGGCCCCCAACTTGAGTGGTATTGCCGCAACGGATCAGGCACGCGCGCTGGCGCTGGCCGAGCTGGCGTTCGATTTTGCGTTGAACCATTTGAAACCGCGGGGTAATTTCCTGGTCAAAGCGTTCCAGGGAGCAGGTTTCGACGAATTCGTCAAAGCGCTGCGCAGGCAATTTCGCACGGTGGCCGTGCGCAAACCCGAGGCGTCCCGAAGCCGTTCGCGCGAGGTGTACGTGCTGGCGAAGGGACTGCGGGAAACGCCGGCCCGCTGAGCGGCGGCGTCCGCCCGACCGCACGTGTAAAGAGTCTGGAAAGAGTCTAGAATTGGATGGTTGATTGAGGAGTGTCCTTGAATAACCTCGTGAAAAATATAGCGATCTGGCTGGTGATCGCGTTGGTGCTGATGACGGTATTCAACCAGTTCAGCACGCGCCAGACCGTCCAGAAGGCGATCGAATACTCCCAGTTCATCGAGGAGGTCAAGCAGGGGCGCATTGCCAAGGTCACCATTGAAGGCCGCGTCCTGAAGGGCGTGAAGTCATCCGGCGAGCGCTTTACCACCTATTCGCCGTCCGACCCGTGGCTGGTGTCGGATCTCCTGAAGAACGGCGTGATCATCGAGGCGAAGCCCGACGAGGAGCCTTCGCTCCTCATGAACATCTTCGTGTCGTGGTTCCCGATGCTGCTGCTCATCGGCGTGTGGATTTTCTTCATGCGCCAGATGCAGGGCGGGGGCCGCGGCGGCGCGTTTTCGTTCGGCAAGAGCCGGGCGCGCATGCTCGACGAATCGAACAACACCATTACCTTCGCCGACGTCGCGGGTTGCGAGGAGGCGAAGGAGGAAGTGGCGGAGCTCGTCGAGTTCCTGCGCGATCCGTCCAAGTTCCAGAAGCTCGGCGGGCGCATCCCGCGCGGGGTGCTGATGGTCGGCAACCCCGGCACCGGCAAGACGCTCCTCGCCAAGGCGATCGCGGGCGAGGCCAAGGTCCCGTTCTTCTCCATCTCGGGCTCCGATTTCGTGGAGATGTTCGTCGGCGTGGGCGCCGCGCGCGTGCGCGACATGTTCGAGCAGGCGAAGAAGCACGCGCCGTGCATCGTGTTCATCGACGAGATCGACGCCGTCGGACGCCAGCGCGGCGCGGGGCTGGGCGGGGGCAACGACGAGCGCGAGCAGACGCTGAACCAGCTGCTGGTGGAGATGGACGGCTTCGAGACCAACTCGGGCGTCATCGTCATCGCGGCAACCAACCGCCCGGACGTCCTCGACCCCGCGCTGCTGCGGCCGGGACGCTTCGACCGCCAGGTGGTGGTGCCGCTGCCAGACATCCGCGGGCGCGAGCAGATCCTGCAGGTACACATGCGCAAGGTGCCGATGGCGCCGGACGTCAAGGCCGACATCATCGCCCGCGGCACGCCGGGCTTTTCCGGGGCCGACCTCGCGAACCTGGTGAACGAGGCGGCGCTGTTCGCCGCGCGCGCCAACAAACGGCTCGTCGACATGGACGACTTCGAGCGCGCCAAGGACAAGGTCATCATGGGGGCGGAGCGGCGCTCCCTCGTGATGCCCGAGCACGAGCGCAAGAACACCGCGTATCACGAGTCCGGTCATACAGTGGTCGCGAAGTTGATGCCGAGGACCGACCCGGTGCACAAGGTGACGATTATCCCGCGGGGGCGGGCGCTGGGCGTCACGATGCAGCTCCCGGAACAGGACCGCTACAGCATGGACCGCGAGATGCTCCTCCAGAACATCGCGGTGCTCTTCGGCGGCCGCATCGCCGAGGAAGTGTTCATGGGCCAGATGACCACCGGCGCCTCCAATGATTTCGAGCGCGCCACCGACATTGCGCGCAACATGGTGACGCGCTGGGGCATGAGCGATGCGCTGGGACCCATGATCTACGGCGAGAACGAGGGCGAGGTCTTCCTCGGCCGCTCGGTGACAGTGCACAAAAACGTGTCCGAGACCACGATGCAGAAGGTGGATGCGGAAATCCGCCGCATCGTCGACCAGCAGTACGCGCTGGCGCGGAAGCTCATCGAGGACCATCGCGACAAGGTCGAGACGATGGCCAAGGCGCTGCTCGATTGGGAGACGCTTGACGCCGACCAGATCAACGACATCATGGAGGGCCGCGCGCCACGCCCGCCCAAGCCGGCGCAGCCGCCTTCGCAGCCGCGGGACACCGGACCACAGCCGGCACCTGCGGCAACCGCCACGCCGCAGCAAAGCGCCTGAAAGCGTGAGGTGGGAGGGGTGAGGGGGGCCGCAGACCTCCCCGTCCGCGCGAGCTCTCATGCCGAAAGCAACACGCCTCACGCCTCTCACCTCGCGGCCCCCGACTTTTCTGCAGTGCGGCGCGTTCAAGCTGTCGCTTGAGCAGCCGCTCGTGATGGGCGTGGTCAACGTCACGCCCGACTCGTTCTCCGATGGCGGACTGTACGCGGGCACGGAGCAGGCGGTGGCTCACGCCCGGCGCTTGATCGAGGAGGGCGCGGATATTCTCGACATCGGCGGCGAATCCACACGCCCGGGCTCGGCGGCGGTCGCGCTGGAGGACGAGCGCCGGCGCGTGCTGCCGGTTCTCGAAGCCCTTGCCGGCTGCGGCGTCCCGGTCTCGGTGGACACTCGCAAGCCCGGCCTCATGGCCGAGGTGATCGCAGCCGGCGCGGATATGGTGAACGACGTCACCGCCCTCAGCGCGCCCGCGGCGCTGGAGGCGGTGGCACCGGCGCCGGTCGCCGTGTGCCTGATGCACATGCGGGGCGAACCCGGGACGATGCAGGAGAACCCCGCCTACCAGGATGTCGTGCGCGAGGTGCGGGACTTCCTCGCGCAGCGCGTCGCCGCCGCGGAGCGGGCGGGCATCGCGCGCGGACGCATCGTGGCGGATCCCGGGTTCGGGTTCGGCAAGTCGGTCGAGCACAACCTCGCCCTGCTGCGTTCGCTCGCCGAGTTCGGGTCGCTCGGCGTTGCGCTGATGGCGGGACTGTCGCGCAAGGCGATGCTCGGCACGTTGACCGGACGGGAGCCGCGCGCGAGAGTTCATGCGAGCGTGGCTGCCGCGCTGCTCGCCGTGCAGAACGGCGCGCACATTGTGCGGGTGCACGATGTGGCCGCCACCCGCGATGCGCTCGCCGTCTGGAATGCGGTCAAGGGTTCAGAATCAGGCGCAAAGCCGCAAAGGCGCAAAGCAATAGAGGAATAGATGCGCGGCAGCGATTGAGCCTGCGTTGGTGACCGAGGAAGTCGCATCTTCACTCGAGCACCCGCTCCCCAACCCATTGCTCCCAAGCACCCGTTTTGATACTTGATCTTCTTTGCGTCTTTGCGCCTTTGCGTCTAGGATTTGAGATTGAATGAGCAGGAAATATTTCGGGACTGATGGGGTCCGGGGCAAGGTCGGGCAAGAGCCGATCACGCCCGACTTCGTGATGCGGCTGGGCTACGCGGCCGGGAAGGTGCTGGCGGGTCTGCCGCGCAAGGGCGTCGAGCGCCCGGCGGTGCTCATCGGCAAGGACACCCGGGTTTCGGGCTACATGCTGGAATCGGCGCTGGAAGCAGGGCTCTCCGCGGCCGGCGTGGACGTGCTGCTGGTGGGGCCGATGCCCACGCCCGCCGTGGCCTATCTCACGCGCGCGCTGCGGCTCTCGGCCGGCATCGTGATCAGCGCCTCGCACAACCCGTACGACGACAACGGCATCAAGTTCTTCTCGGGCAGCGGCTTCAAGCTGCCCGACGCGACGGAGAACGCGATCGAGCGCGAGCTCGCGCGACCGTTAAAGTGCATGCCGTCGCTGCGCCTCGGCAAGGCGCGCCGGCTCGACGACGCGGCCGGGCGCTACGTCGAATTCTGCAAGAGCGCCTTTCCGCCGCAGTTGCACCTGCGCGGCCTGAAAATAGTGGTCGATTGCGCCCACGGCGCGGCCTATCACATCGCGCCGCACGTGTTTCACGAGCTCGGCGCCGACGTGGAGACGGTGGGCGTCGAGCCAGATGGCTTCAACATCAACGAACGGGTCGGCGCGACCTCGCCGCAGGCGGTGCAGGCCGCGGTCAAGCGCCACAAGGCCGATCTCGGCATTGCGCTGGACGGCGACGGCGACCGACTGATCATGGTCGACAGCGCGGGCCGGCTGTTCGACGGCGACCAGCTGCTCTACGTCATCGCGCGCCACCGCAAGAGCAAGGGCGAGCTCGCCGGCGGCGTGGTCGGCACGCAGATGACCAATCTTGCGCTGGAGCACGCGCTGGCCCGGCTCAAGGTGCCCTTCGCACGCGCGCCCGTGGGCGACCGTTACGTGCTGGAGATGCTCCTCAAGCGCCGCTGGCAGCTGGGTGGGGAGAACTCCGGTCATATCGTATGCCTGGACAAGCACACGACGGGCGACGGCATCGTTTCGGCGCTGCAGGTCCTGCGCGCGCTCGTGGAGAGCGGCACGACGCTCTCGAAAGCCGCCGGCGCGCTCACGCTCTATCCGCAGATCCTGGTGAATGTCTCGAACAAGAATCTGCGCGACCCCTTGTCCAGCGCCGGGGTCAAGCGGGCGGTCAGGCAGGCGGAGGCGGAACTCGATGGCGGTGGCCGCGTGCTGCTGCGCCGCTCCGGCACCGAGCCGGTGATTCGCGTCATGGTGGAAGGTCGAGACGGCGGCGTGGTGCGGCGCTGGGCGAACCACATCGCGTCGGCGGTCGGCAAGGCCGCCTGAAGCATTCTCGGCGGCGGCCTGCCGGCCACGCCGAGTGATTCATTTGGACGCGCCTGAATTCAACGGTTTGCTGCGGCGCACACCCTTCGCGCAGGTTTGACCCTCCGAGCCGCTCGCCTGTAAAATTCAATGGTTTAGGATGGCCGGGCGGGATGCGCGTCAAGCTGGTAGCGGGCAACTGGAAGATGAACAGCAACCTGGCCGCCGGCCAGGCGTTGTTGGCGGCGATCCTGCCGCAGCTCTCGAGTTTCAACCGGGCCCGCTACGCGGTCTGCGTTCCGTTCCCGTATCTGGCCGCTGCGGGCCAGGCGCTCAGGGGATCGAACGTGGCACTGGGGGCCCAGGACCTCTGCCAGTTTGACGATGGTGCCTACACCGGGGGCGTGTCGGGCGCGATGCTGGTGGATTGCGGGTGCCGGTTTGTCATCGTCGGCCATTCAGAGCGGCGCAGCGTGTTCGAAGAACGCGACGACACGGTCGCGCTCAAGGTTGCGCAGGCGTTGAAACACCGGCTCACTGCGATCCTGTGCGTGGGCGAAACACTGGCTGAGCGCGAGGCGGGTGCGACCGAGGCGGTGGTGGCGCGCCAGCTCGACGCCGTGACGCAGCGCTGCGGTGTGGCGGCGCTCGCGCAGGGCGTCATCGCGTACGAGCCGGTATGGGCGATCGGGACCGGGCGGACCGCGACCCCGCAACAGGCACAGGCGGTGCATGCGTTCATTCGCGGGCGCATCGCCGCTGCCGACCGCCGGCTGGCGGAACACCTGCTGATCCTCTACGGCGGCAGCGTCAAGGCGGGCAACGCGGCGCAGCTGTTCGCGATGGCGGATGTGGATGGAGGGCTGATCGGGGGCGCTTCCCTGGTGGCCGAGGAATTCGTGTCGATCTGCGCTGCCGCGCAGGCGGCGCGGGAAACGGTGAATAGCTAAGTGGAAACCCTGGTTCTGGTGTTACACGTTCTGGCCGCGCTCGCGCTCGTGGGACTCGTCCTGCTGCAGCACGGCAAGGGGGCCGATGTGGGCGCGGCTTTTGGCAGCGGCGCCTCCGGCAGCGTGTTCGGCGCTTCGGGGTCGGCGAATTTCCTGAGCCGCACCACGGCCATCCTCGCGGTCGTGTTCTTCGTGACGAGCCTCGGGCTGACCTATTTCTCGGGCCGGAAGACCGAGCACAAAGGCGTGATGGCGACGCAGCCGGCGGCCCCGGCGCAGTCGCTGCCGGCGCAGATACCGCCGACGGTCCCTGCGGGGCAGGCGGCACCGTCACCGGCGGGCCAGGCTACGCCCGCTGCCGCGGGAGACCCGGGGTCGAAGGTTCAGGACGTACCGAAGTAGCGCAATGGGTAAACGGGATTAGTGGCCGACGTGGTGGAATTGGCAGACACACCATCTTGAGGGGGTGGCGGCGCAAGCCGTGTGAGTTCGAATCTCACCGTCGGCACCACTTATTTGCATGCTAGAGAACTACTTTCCGATCCTGATGTTCATCCTGGTGGGCATCGCGCTCGGCGTGGTACCGGTCATGCTGGGCGGAGGCTTGAGCCGGCTCCTCGGCGTGCATCGCCCGGACGCCGAGAAACTCTCGCCCTATGAGTGCGGGTTCGAGGCGTTCGAGGACGCGCGCATGAAGTTCGACGTGCGCTACTACCTGGTGGCGATACTGTTCATCCTGTTCGA
>DASWIC010000128.1:0-2097 GCA_036397875.1 Burkholderiales bacterium | reverse complement strand
GGCCTGATCCAGGTGGACGGCCGGGAAATCCTGATCTCGGATATCGGCAGGCTGCGCACCTACCCTGCGGTGTTCCGGCGCACCGAGGGCGCTCCGCTAGAATAGCGCCCATGTCGACCCCAGCGAAATCGAAGAGCGCGGCGGCGCAGGCGCCGTCGACGTCGAACTTCATCCGCGCCGCGATCGAGGCCGATCTCGCGAGCCGGAAATACGCGGCGCGCAGGTGGGGCGGCACGCCCGGCGCGGCGCAGGTCCACGAAAGCGCGCCGCCAGATCCGGCGCGGATCCGCACGCGCTTTCCGCCGGAGCCGAACGGTTACCTTCACATTGGCCATGCGAAATCTATCTGCCTGAATTTCGGGCTCGCGCTCGAGTACGGCGGCGCCTGCCACCTGCGCTTCGATGACACCAACCCGGAGAAGGAAGAGCAGGAGTACGTCGACTCCATCATTGCCGCCGTGAAGTGGCTCGGCTTCGACTGGGGGCCGCATCTCTACTACGCCAGCGACTACTTCGATTTCATGTACCGCGCGGCCGAGCACCTGATCGAGACCGGGCACGCGTACGTGGACAGCCTCAACGCCGAGCAGATGCGGGCGCTCCGCGGCACGTTGACCGAGCCCGGCAGGAACAGCCCCTACCGCGACCGCAGCGCCGCCGAGAACCTGAAGCTCTTTCGCCAGATGCGCGAGGGCAAGTTCAAGGAAGGCGAGCACGTGCTGCGCGCGAAGATCGACATGGCCTCGCCCAATATCAACCTGCGGGACCCCGCGATCTATCGTATCCGCAAGGCCTCGCACCACCGCACCGGCGACCAGTGGTGCGTCTATCCCATGTACACCTACGCGCACCCGATCGAGGACGCGCTGGAGAACATCACGCACTCGCTGTGCACGCTGGAATTCGAGGACCAGCGTCCGTTCTACGACTGGCTGCTCGAGCGCCTCGCCGCGGGCGGGCTGCTCCAGCGGCCGCCGCCGCAGCAGATCGAGTTCGCGCGGCTGAACCTCACCTATGTCGTGCTCTCCAAGCGCAAGCTGATCCAGCTGGTCGAGGAGGGGCACGTCTCCGGGTGGGACGATCCGCGCATGCCGACCCTCGTGGGCGCGCGCCGGCGCGGCTACACGCCGGAGGGGATCCGGCGCTTCGCCGAGCGCATCGGCGTCGCCAAGGCCGACTCGTGGATCGATTATTCCGTCCTCGAGGACTGCATGCGCGAGCACTTGAACGAGGTCGCGCCGCGCCGCGCCGCCGTGCTCGATCCGGTCAGGCTCGTCATCGACAACTACCCCGCGGGGCGCAGCGAGGACTGCCACCCACCCAACCACCCGCAGCGGCCCGAGCTCGGCACCCGCGCCGTCCCGTTCTCGAGGGAGCTCTGGATCGAGCGCGAAGACGTCATGGAGCAGCCGGCCAAGGGCTATTTCCGGCTCTTTCCCGGCAACGAGGTGCGGCTGCGCTACGCGTATCTGGTCAAGTGCGCCCGCGTGGAGAAAGACGCGGCGGGCAACATCACGACCGTGCACTGCACCTACGATCCCGGGACGAAATCCGGTACGCCGGGCGCCGAGATGCGCAAGGTGAAGGGCAACATCCACTGGCTCTCGGCGCAGCACGCCATCCCCGGCGAGGTGCGCCTCTACGACCGCCTGTTCCGCGTGCCGCAACCCGGCATGGAGCGTGATTTCCTCGAGGACATCAATCCGGATTCGGTGCGGAGGATCACGGCCCGCCTCGAGCCGGCATTGAGGGACGCGCAGCGCGGGGATCGCTTCCAGTTCGAGCGGCACGGCTACTTCATAGCCGACTTGAAGGACTCGAAGCCCGGCGCCCCGGTATTCAACCGGGCGGTGACGCTGCGCGACTCCCGGGCAAGGGAGGGCAAGTGACCGAATGCTTTTCCCGGTGCGGGTGATCGCCGTACCATAAGGCAACCGGAGGCACTCCAGAATGACCGGATCCCGAACCTACGTGATCGCCGCGGTCGCGCTCATCGTGGCGGTGGCGCTCGGCTACTGGGCCTACGGGGCCAAGAAGAAGAGCGACGTTGGCAGTACGGCCGTAGCGCTGGCGCAGGAAACGGCCCGCCACGTCCAG
>DASWIC010000127.1:0-5683 GCA_036397875.1 Burkholderiales bacterium | reverse complement strand
GGGAATGTGGCGCGCGGCGGCGCGGCCGGCGCGGTCATCGGCGGCGCGGCCGGTGCGGGCGCCGGCGCGGTGCGCGGAAGCGTAGGCCATGACGCAGGGGTAGGCGCGGCCGCCGGCGCAGCGGCCGGTGTCGCGCGCGGTACGATCCGGTCGGGCGAGCCGGGCTCGGTCTACAAGGGCTTCGTGCAGCGCTGCCTGCGCGAGAAGGGCTACGACGTCATCGGCTGGAAGTAATCAGATTTTCTCGGGCACCATCTGGATCGCGCCGCACGGGCACTCGGCCGCGCACAACCCGCAGCCCTTGCAGTAATCGTAGTTGAATGCGAAGCGCTTGCCCGGACCGAGCTTGACGACGGCATTGTCGGGGCACACCCCGTAGCAGTTGTCGCACTCGAAGCAATTCCCGCACGAAAGACACCGCCGCGCCTCGTAGAGCGCGTTCGACTCGTCGAGGCTGCCCACCACCTCGTCGAAGGTGGATTGGCGCCGGACAATGTCGAGTGTCGGGCGTACGGTCTTGGGGGCGTCGGAGTAGTACCACGTATTGAGCTTGTCGAAGGTCGCCAACTCGTGCTTGGGGGACGCGGCGTAGCGGGTCCCCCGCAGCCAGGCATCGATGTGGCGGGCTGCCTTCTTTCCATGGCCGACGGCGACCGTGACGGTGCGCTCGGAAGGCACCATGTCCCCGCCCGCGAAGATGCCTAAGTACCCGGTCATCATGTTCGGGGCGACCTGCACCACGCCGTCCCGGATCACGAGACCCGGCACGCCCTTCAGCAGGCTCAGATCCACATCCTGACCGAGCGCGAGCACGACGGAATCCGCTTCCAGCTGCTCCAGCTCCCCGGTGGGCTGCGGGAAGCCTTTTTCGTCGAGGACCATTTTTTCCACGGTGATCGAGCCCTCGCCGGCCTCCCGGATGGTGGAGAGCCATTTGATCATCACGCCTTCCTGCAGCGCCTCCTCAACCTCGGAGTCGTGCGCCGGCATCTTCTCGCGCGTGCGGCGATAGACGATGACCGACTCGGTGGCACCGAGCCGCTTGGCGGTTCGCGCAACGTCGACCGCGGTATTGCCGCCCCCATAGACGACGACGCGCCGGCCCAGCAACGGTCGTTCCTCGCCTTCCATGCCGCGCAGCAATGACACCGCGTCCAGCATCCGGGCCGCAGAGCCCGCCGGGATGTAGGCGCGCTTCCCAATGTGCGCGCCCACCGCGAGGAACGCGGCGTCGAAATTGCCCGTGCGCATGGAGCTGAGGATATTGTCCACCCGGGTATTGAGCTTGAGCTCGACGCCGAGGTCGGCGATACGCTGCACTTCCGCGTCGAGCACGTCGCGTGGCAGTCGGTACTTGGGGATGCCAAAGCGCATCATGCCACCGGCGAACGGGCCCGCCTCGTGTATCGTGACCCAATGGCCCAGGCGCCGCAGGTGGTAGGCGGCGGAAAGCCCGGAAGGACCGGCGCCGACGACCAGCACCCGCTTGCCGGATTCGTGCGCGGGCGGATCGAATCTCCAGCCGCGACGGATCGCCTCGTCCCCGAGAAAACGCTCCACCGAGTTGATGCCCACCGGGGCGTCGATGCTGGCGCGGTTGCAGGCGGTTTCGCAGGGGTGGTAGCAAACGCGTCCCATCACCGCGGGTAGAGGGTTGTCGGCCGTCAGCTGGCGCCACGCGGACTCGTAGTCGCCGGATTCGGCGTGGAAGAGCCAGGCCTGGATGTTTTCGCCGGCCGGGCAGGCATGATTGCACGGGGGCAGCCGGTCGACGTAAAGGGGCCGATTGGTGCGCCAGGATCCCGTGCGGTTGGCGAGCGAGGAGCCGACGTCGAGCGTGATGGCAAAGGGCTTCTCCATTAGTGAGCGCCCTCCTCGAGCAAGCCGAAGCGGTGGATGTTGCGATCGGCGTAGGCCTGGATGTGCGCGATCGTGTCCAGGCGCGGGGGCGTGCCGAACAGATGGGCGAAGCGCTTCTGCGGGTGGAGGTACTCTTCCACCGGCAGCTGGCGGCGGATCTTCGACACGCTCGTGACCTCCCCGTGCTCGGCCTCGAACACGGGAAAGAGCCCGGTTTCCTTGGCGAGTCGGGAGATCCGGATTGTGTCGTGCGCTTCATGGCCCCAGCCGAGCGGGCAGGGCACGAAGATGTGGATGTAGCGCGCGCCGCGGATTTCC
Organism: Burkholderiales bacterium; assembly: GCA_036397875.1. Taxonomy (GTDB): domain Bacteria; phylum Pseudomonadota; class Gammaproteobacteria; order Burkholderiales; family SG8-41; genus SG8-41. The sequence goes on along the minus strand of DASWIC010000127.1, from coordinate 3,505 downwards.
ATCGCGCGCCGCACTTTCGCCTCCAGATCGCGCAATTCCGCGACGGTCGCCGTCGCGACGTACGGGATGGCATGCGCCATGGCGATGAGCGGCAGGTTCTTGCCCTGGCCAAACGCGTTGCCCGGCTCCCGTCCGACCGCCATGGTGGTGGCGGTACGCGCCGCGGGCGGCGTTGCCGACGAACGCTGCACGCCGGTGTTCATGTATGCCTCGTTGTCGTAGCAGATGTAGAGCACGTCGTCGTTGCGCTCGAACATTCCCGAAAGGCAGCCGAAGCCGATGTCGGTGGTGCCGCCGTCCCCGCCCTGCGCGATGACCCGCACCTCGCGGCGCCCCTTGACCTTCAGCGCCGCAGCGATGCCGGTGGCGACCGCGGCGGTGTTGCCGAACAGGCTGTGGATCCAGGGGATCTGCCAGGACGTTTCGGGGTAGGGCGTGGAGAACACCTCCAGGCAGCCGGTGGCATTGGCCGCGATCAGCTGGTTGCGGGTCGCGTTCATGGCCGCGTCGATCGCGTAACGCGCGCCGAGCGCCTCGCCGCAGCCCTGGCAGGCGCGGTGGCCCGAGTTGAGCGAATTCGTGCGCTCCATATTGGCCTGCACAGAGCGCTCGTCCGGCCCGAGCAGGCGGTTGCCGACGGTGAAGGTGCCGGTCTGGTAGAACTTGATGGGCTGGAATGCCATGGGGCTTGCTCACGCCACGCGGGCTGCGATTACGCCGACGTCGCGCAGAATGGTTTCGGCGATAGGGCCGGAGCGGCGCTGCTGCTTCTCGCGCTCGAGCACGCGGTTGACGAGGTTCCAGTCGAGATCGAGAAAGGTGAGCGGCTGCAGCTTGTCCCGTTCCGCTTCGCGGAAGAGCGTGTGCAACGATTTGCGCGTGATCGGCCGTCCACCGAGGCCAGCAATGACCGTGTAACCGTGCAGCTGCACGCCGGACAGCGCCATGCGGACGTTGGCCGAAAGGATGCCGCCGACGCCGACCGCGAGGGCTTTCTCCAGCACCACCACGCGCTGCGCGGGCGCCAGGATCCGGCGCACCTCGGCGAGCGGAAACGGACGGAACGAGGTGACGCCAAGAACCCCGATCCGGTGACCCTGCCCGCGCATCTCGTCCACGGTGTCCTTGATCGTGCCGAGCACCGAGCCGAGCGCGACCACGATGGTGGCCGCGTCCTCGGTGTGGTAGCCGCGCACGAGCCCGCCCGAATCGCGGCCGAAGATCCGCTGGAACTCGGCCGCTTGCCTGGGGATCAGCTCGAGCGCCTGCATTTGCTTGGCGTGCGCAAGGTAGCGGACCTCCATGAAGGCCTCGGGCCCCACCATCGCGCCGATCGAGACGGGCTCCCTCGGATCGAGCACCTGCCGCGGCTCGTAGGGCGGCAGATAGGCGTCGACCTGCTTCTGGGTCGGCAGGTCGAGCCGCTCGGTGGCATGGGTGAGGATGAAGCCGTCCATGCACACCATCACCGGCAGCGAGAGTTCCTCGCCCAGGCGAAACGCCTGGATGTGCAGGTCGATCGCTTCCTGATTGCTCTCGGCGAAGAGCTGGATCCAGCCGCAGTCGCGCTGCGACATGGAGTCGCTGTGGTCGTTCCAGATGTTGATGGGCGCGCCGATCGCGCGGTTGGCGACCGTCATGACGACCGGTAGCCCCAGTCCCGCAGCATTGAACATCGCCTCGACCATGTAGAGCAGGCCCTGGCTCGCCGTGGCGGTGTAGGCACGCGCGCCGGCGGCGGACGCGCCGATCGCGACGCTCATCGCCGCGAACTCGGACTCGACGTTGATGAATTCGCAGGGGCTCAACTCGCCTGCTTTGACCATCTCGCCGAGAGCCTCGACGATATGGGTCTGGGGTGAGATCGGGTAGGCGCAGATCACCTCAGGGCGGCACAGCGCGACCGCTTCCGCGACCCCGCGCGAGCCCTCAACCTGCTTGAGCATGTGCGGCCGTCTCCTTTATTTCCCGCTTGACGATCTCGTACGCCGCTGTCGCGGCGGCGATATTGCCCTCGGCGATCCTTCCCGAAAACGTCTCGCGGATCGCCGCGGCGACCGATTCGAGGCTGATGATGCCGGTCACGGCCGCAAACCCGCCGAGCAGTCCCGCGTTCGGCACCGCGCGCCCGACGTGCTTCAGGGCAAGCTCGGTTGCGGGCACGGTGCGGAGCCGCTCGCGCCGGAACCCCGAGGCGAACTCGCCGATGCCGAGCTCGTCGAAGCTGCGCGTGGTGTTGATAAGGATGCAGCCGTCACGCGGCTTCAGCCCGCTGAACACGTCGACCTGGTGGAGCAAGGTGGGGTCCTGGATGATGAGCGCGTCGGGCTCCATGATGGGTTCGCGCAGCCGGATTTCCTTGTCGTCGATGCGGCAGAACGCGACCACTGGCGCCCCCGTGCGCTCCGAGCCGAAGCTGGGAAACGCCTGCGCGTGCCGCCCCTGGACGAACGCGGCGATAGACAGCATCTCGGCGCCAGTCACCACGCCCTGACCCCCGCGCCCGTGCAGTCGTATCTGGAACACCAGCCTCCTCCGGCAGCCCCGTGCGGAATAGGTAGCCCGCGGCGGGCCAACAGCCTTCAATCTAGTCCGGCGTGAAGGGGTGCAACTTGCGCTAGATCAAACCGGCGGCAATAACTCAGGCGCCGCGCCGCGCGCCGGGCCGGCCGTCTTCCACGGTCCAGCTGGCAAGCGTGCGCACCGGTGACCGGGGATCGGTGACGTCGCCCACCGTCCGGAAGCGGGCAACGCAGCGATTTGCCGCCAACTCGAGCACGCCGTAGCCGCGGCGCGTGCCGCTGGCGAATCGGAGGTGGGGGTTCTCGTCGAGCCACGCCTGCGTCTGCTTGAACGAAGGGCCCTGCGAGGTGATGGAGCTCGCGCCGAACTCGGTCGCCACGACGGGGGCGGCGGGGTTGTTGAAGTCGGCCTTCAGGTCGGCCGCGATGAACGTGTGCACGTCGCCTCCGATCACGATCGGATTGGCAGCCCCGCTTTCGGCAACGCCGCGCAGCAGCCGCGCGCGCGCCATCGGGTAGCCGTCCCAGCCGTCGGTCCAGAACGACTGCCCTGCTCCGGGCGTGCGGTCCACCTGGGTCATCAGGGTCTGCTGCGCGATCACGTTCCAGCGCGCGCGGGAGGCGGTGAGCCCCTCGCGCAGCCACTGCTCCTGCCCCGGCCCGAGCAGCGTGAGCGCCGGGTCGAGGCGCTCCGGGCAATCCGCGACCGCCACGACGTTGCTGCCGCCGCGTCCCGGTCGCGGGCACACCTGGTGGGAGCGGTATTGGCGGTCGTCGAGGACATGGAATGTGGCCAGGGCGCCAAACTGCGCGCGGGCGTAAATGCGCATATTCGGTCCGCTGGGCCGCATGCGCGCGGGCAGCGGCATGTGCTCGTAATAGGCGCGGTAGGCGGCGGCGCGGCGCTCGAGAAAGATCCACGGATCGTCGAGATACTGCGACCGGTCATTGGCGTAGTCGTTCTGCACCTCGTGGTCGTCCCA
>DASWIC010000126.1:0-4420 GCA_036397875.1 Burkholderiales bacterium | reverse complement strand
CGTTGCGGACCGCCTCTTTATTGTGCGCGGCAATATCGCTAGAATCATCGGTGCAGTGCCGTGCCGAACACTTTGTTCGCGAGGCCCCGGGGGTAACCAGGGAGAGTGGTAAATGCTTTTTTACGCTTTCTACGTCGTCGCGCTGATCATCCTGATCCTGCACTTCACGGGCTGGCTCAAGCGCAACAATCTTGAGTGGCTGGTGCTGCTGCTGGCTGTTGCGACCTTCCCCGCCGTCCTCTTCCTCTAAAGCAGTTCCCCGCGCGCGTGCGGGGCACCTGATGCGGGGCCGCCACCGGGAACGGGGCCTGCTTGTTAAGCATGTCCACCCCGGTGCCGACGAACAGCGACCCAGCGCGATGAGGCCGACGTGCGAGAGCGCGAGGCCGGCGCGGCGGTCGTCACCAGCACGACAAACCACGCCGGAACGGGATGCGCGGCCATTCGACATTTTGACATGTCACCGGCGCGTTCATAGAATTTCAAGGAACCCACCGCGTTCCGTTGATGGCCCATCCCCTGCCCGGCCGCATCCCGGCCGAAATCCGCGCGATGCCCCTGCTGTCGGACCGCGCCTACGAGCGCATCCGGCGCGACATTATCAGCTGCGTGCTGGCGCCCGGCACCGAGATCTCGGAAGCCCAGCTCTGCTCGCATTACAAGATCGGCAAGGCGCCCGTGAGAATGGCGCTCAACCGGCTTGCGCACGACGGGCTGGTGCGGGCCATTCCGCGCCGCGGCTACCGGGTGACGCCGGTGACGGTGAAGGACGTCCACGACGTGTTCGAGCTGCGCCTCATGCTCGAGCCCGCGGCGGCGCGCATGGCGGCCGGCAAGGTCGGCGCGCAGCGGTTGCGCGCGCTCGACGAGCTTTCGCGCTCCGGCTACGAGCCCGGCGATCCCCGGAGCACCGCGCGCTTCCTGGAAGCCAGCAAGGCGTTCCAGGTGGCGATCGCGCGCGCCACCGGCAACGCGCGGCTTGCCGAGGCCATCGAGCGGCTGCTCGACGAGATGACGCGGCTGCTGCACCTGGGGCTCGCGCTGCGCGACCGCTCGCAGGAGCTCGCGCGCGCGCACCGCGCCCTCGTCAAGGCCCTCGGCCGCGGGGACGGCGACGCGGCGGAGCGCATCTGCCGCGAGCAGATCGAGACAGCCCGCAACATGGTGCTGTCCGCGATACTGACTTCCGGCTCGGTCATGAGCCTTGCGCTCGGCGCCGACGGGCCGCCATGAGCGCCGTGCCGCAGCAACTGCAGCGTCTTGCCGATCAAGTCGGCAGCGCGGTGACGCTTGCTCCCGAGGCGATGGCCCGCGAGGTCAAGTCGGCGCTGCGCGCCGCGACGGTGGAATCCGGCTGGCTCCCGCCCGAGCGGCGCCGCGCGAGCCACGAGCATTACGCGCGCCATCTGATCTACGCCGATGCGGGGGATCGGTTCTCGATTCTCGCCCTGGTCTGGGACCGCGGTCAGATGAGCCCGATTCACGCCCACTACTGCTGGTGCGCGGTCGGGGTCTACCGTGGGCTGCTCACGGAGACTTGCTATCGCGAAGGCACGGACGGGGAGGCGCTCGAGGAAATCGGCAGCGCGCGTCACGCCGTGGGCGAATCGACTTTTGATCCTTCCGGGGCCGGTATCCATCGCATAGGCAACTACAGCGGCGTGCTTGCGATCTCGCTCCATGTCTACGGCGTCGGCGCGGATCGAATCGCCACCGGTGTCAATCGGATCTACTCCTGAAGCCCCATGTTCCTTCCCCTTTGCGGGGGAAGGCTAGGATGGGGGGTCAAGGCTATAAACAAGAAGGCACAAGAACATGAAGGCTGTCATTCTCGAAAAGCACGGCGGGCTCGACGCGCTCAAGCTCGTGACGGACTTTCCCGATCCGAAGGTGGTGGACGGGCACGTCGTGATCCGGGTGAAGGCGACCTCGTTCAACTACCACGATGTGTTCACCGTGCGCGGCATGCCCGGCATCAAGGTGCCGCTGCCGATGATCATCGGCCTCGACATGGCCGGTGAGATTCTCGAAACCGGGCCGGGCGTGAGCGGTTGGAAAAAAGGCGACCGCGTGCTCGTCAACCCGCTGAACAAGCAGAAGGGGCTGATGGGCGAGATGATGCACGGCGGGCTCGCGGAGAAGTGCCTGGTCGCCGAGCATCAACTGATCCGCATGCCCGACAAGGTGACCTTCGCGGAGGCCGCATCCCTTCCCGTCGCTTATGGCACCGCTCACCGCATGATCGTCACGCACGATACGATCAAGAAGGGCGACAAAGTGCTGATCCTCGCCGCGAGCGGCGGCGTCGGCACCGGCAGCGTGCTGCTCGCGAAGCTGCGGGGCGCGGAAGTCGTCGCCTGCGCCTCCAGCGAGGACAAGATCAAGCGGCTGAAGGACCTCGGGGCGGATCATGTCATCAACTACAAGGAGACCGATTTCTCGAAGTGGGCGGTAGAAAAGTACGGCAAGCCGCAACGCCGCAACTACGAAGGAGGCGTCGACGTCGTCATCAATTTCACGGGGGGCGACACCTGGGCGCCGACCCTCCGATGCGTGAAGCGCGGCGGCAAGATCCTGGTCTGCGGCGCCACCGCCGGCTACGACCCCAAGGAGGATTTGCGCTACATCTGGAGCTTCGAGCTGCAGGTCATCGGCTCGAACAGCTTCTACGACGAGAACCTGAAGGCCCTCATGGACATGATCCAGAAGGGCGACATGAAGCCGGTAATCGATGAAGTGCTGCCGCTCGAGCGCGCGGTCGAGGGCCTGCGCCTGATCGAGTGCCGTGAGGTCTTCGGCAAGGTTGTTGTCACGCCTTAGTCACCGTTACTCGTCACTCGTCAGCCGTCACGCGTTCATGACGATAGCCAGGCCAGAGCCGCGCGGATACTCCGGTAATCTCGGGCTCCTGTTTAGCGAGCACGCGCAATCCGATCGGCCTGCGATCATCGAGCTGCGCGACCCGAAGCAACCGCGGCCGATGAGCTTCCGCGAGCTCGATGCCGGCTGCAACGCCGTTGCGCGGGGCCTCATGCGAGCCGACCTGAAACCCGGCGACCGCATTGGCATCCTCTCGCTCAATCGCGTGGAGTTCGTGAGCACGCTGCTTGGCGCCATGCGCGCCGGCATCGTGCCGGTGCCGGTCAACGTGAAGCTCGCCCCCGACGCCGTTGCCTACATCCTCAACGACGCGGGTGCGCGCATGGTGTTTGCGGAACGCGATGCAAAGCGGCTGATCGCGGCCGGGATGCGCGTCGTGGAATTCGGACGGGAATTCGAGCAGTTCGTCGATCCCGGACCGTTCACGGCGTTCGAGCCCGCGCCGGACTCGGTCGCGATTCAACCCTATACCTCGGGCTCGACCGGCCGTCCCAAAGGCGTGTTGCTCACGCACTACGGCCAGAACTGGAGCCGGCGCATTCTCGCGCACACCCGCGGCACGACGGAGAAGGACGTGATCCTGGTCGCCGCGCCGCTCTATCACAAGAATGCGCTGAACGCGATCAAGCAGGGTCTTACCGCCGGCGCAACTCTCCCGCTGCTGCCGCAATTCGACATCGAGCGCTACATCGAAGCGATCGGCCGTTACCGCTGCACGGTGATCTCCGGCGTTCCGACCATGATGGCGATGATGCTTACGCGCAAGGATCTCCTTGCAAAGATCGACACGACATCGGTGCGTACGGTGATGATGGGCTCGGCGCCCTCCTCGCCGCAGCTCATCCAGGAGCTGCGCACGACCTTTCCGAACGCCGAACCGTTGGTAGTCTACGGCGTCACCGAGGGCGGGCCGGTGCCGCTCGGACCTCACCCCGAGGGCAAGCCGCGCCGGCCTGGCTCCCTTGGCGTGCCCTATCCCGGCACCGAAGCAAAGCTCGTTGGCGGATCGAGTCCCGACGAAGGCGAGCTCGTGCTGAAGAATCCGGGCAACCTCCTCGGCTATCACAATCTTCCGGAGGAGACCGCGAAGCGGCTGCGCGACGGCTGGTATTACACGGGCGACGTCTGCCGCCGCGACGCCGACGGCTTTTACTTTTTCGTCGGCCGCACCGACGACATGTTTGTCTCGGGCGGGGAAAACATCTACCCGGGCGAAATCGAAACACTGCTCCAACGCCATCCGGCAGTGCACCAGGCGCTGGTCATGCCGTTCGACCACGAGCTGAAGGGCCAGGTGCCGTACGCATTCGTCGTGCCGCGCGTCGGCGCCAATATCACTGAGGACGAGCTCAAGCAGTTCGTGCTCGCGAACGGCCCGGCCTACCAGCACCCACGACGCGTGTTCTTCCTGAAGGAGCTGCCGCTCGCCGGCACCAACAAGATAGACCAAGCCCGCCTGCGTCAATGGGTTTTCAACGGTACCTTCATTGCTCCACGGACGCGTTCAAAGTAGAGTATTGGAATGCTGGACTGGACTACC
>DASWIC010000125.1:0-2461 GCA_036397875.1 Burkholderiales bacterium | reverse complement strand
GGCCGCTGGCGCGGCCCCTGCCAGCGCCTACCTGGTACGGTTATTCCTTGCCGCGGCGTTCGTCACCGGGGCGGCCTCCTTCATCTACGAGATCGCGTGGATCCGGATGCTCTCGCTCGTGCTCGGCTCCTCGTTCCAGGCCTTCGAGCTGATGCTGTCGGCCTTCATCACCGGTCTCGCGCTCGGCGGATTGTGGATCCGCCGCCGCATCGACCGCATCGCCGACCCGGTGCGCTTCGCGGGCATGGTGCAGCTCGCCATGGGGCTGGCGGCGCTTGCCACCATATTCGTCTACCACCAGAGCTTCGACTGGATGGCGTGGGTGCTGCATGTCCTGCAGCGCGGCGAGGAAGCGTATCCGCTCTTCAACCTGTTCAGCCACGCCATTGCGTTTGCCGTGATGCTGCCGGCGACCTTCCTCGCCGGCATGACGCTGCCGCTTTTCACCCACGTCCTGATGCGTGGCGGGCACGGCGAGCGCGCGATCGGCCAGATTTACTCCGCCAATACGCTCGGCGCGATCGCGGGCGTGCTGGTGGCCGTGCACCTGCTGGTGCCTGAATCCGGCGTCAAGCTCACCCTGGTGCTCGGCGCTGCCGCGGACATCCTGCTCGGCGCATGGCTGCTGCGCTATTCGCAGGCGGCATTCCGGCGCACCCACGCGTTCGCGGCGCTCATCGCCGGCATGCTCGCCGCAAGCGCCACCGCCCGCGCCGGCGTGCTGGAGCAGGAGCGGCTCTCATCCGGCGTGTTCCGCTACGGCCGCGTGGTACGAGCAGATAGCGAGGTGTTCTTCTATCGCGACGGCAAGACAGCTTCAGTCGCGGTGCAGCGCGACGCCGGCAATAGGGTCGCGATCATCACCAACGGCAAGCCGGACGCGAGCATCCAGATGGATCCGAATGCCGAGCCGAGCCACGACGAGTACACCATGGTCGTCGCCGCCGCGCTGCCGTTGCTGATGAAGCCTGACGCAACGCGCTATGCCAATATCGGCTTCGGCTCCGGACTTACGGCCGAGGCGCTGCTTTCGCACAGCGGTCCGCGCGAAGTGGACACGATCGAGATCGAGCCGGCAATGGTGTCCGGGGCGCGCTCCTTTATCCCGCGCGTTATCCGGCCCTACCGCGACCGGCGCAGCAACATCGTCATCGAGGATGCCAAGAGCTTTTTTGCGCGCCACGGCAAGCGCTACGACGTGATCATCTCCGAACCTTCGAACCCGTGGGTCAACGGCGTCGCGAACCTGTTCACGACCGAGTGGTACCGCGACGTGAAGCGCTACCTCGCGCCGGGCGGCCTGCTGGTGCAGTGGCTGCAAACCTACGAGTTCAACGACCGGCTGCTCGGTTCCATCCTGATGGCGCTGAACGAGAACTTCGCGGATTACGAGATTTACGAGACGAACGCCGTGGACCTGATTCTGGTTGCCGTCGCCGAGGGCAGCGTTCCACGCCCCGGGCCGCTGCCGATCAAGGAAGCGGCGTTCATGGACCAGCTGAAGCGCCTCGGCATTACGCGTGCGGAGGAGATCGCGGCGATGAGCGTCGGCACCAAGAGCGTAATTGCGCCGTTATTTGCGCCGCTTGCCTCGCCGGTCAACTCGGACTACCGCCCGATCGTGCAGCTCGAGGCGCCGCGTGCGCGCTTCCGCGGTAGCTATGCAACCGCCGTTTCCGCCCTTGTGACGTCGCCATTGCCAATCCGCGAAATGGCCAACGGGGCGGCTGTGACCTACCTGCGCGAGCCGCTACCCGCATACGTTCCATCCCTCAACCTGCGGACCCAGTCTGCGGCGCTGGAGATAGCGCGTGGCCTTCTTCAACGCGCATCCGAGCCCCTTGACGCCGGGGACAGGGTGGTCAACACGTTGCTTGCGCTGAAGCGGCCCGGCGCGCTGTGCGGCGCCGCGGTATCGAAGACCGCCATCGAGCACCTGCACCGCGCGGCGGAGCTGACGCTCGCGAAACTGGCGCCGGACCTGCGGCGCGCGCTGTGGATCGAGAGGCGCTGGCTCGGCTGCGCGCCCGGCAAGCTCTCGCCCCGGGTGCGAGAGCGGCTGGAGATCTATGCCGCTATCGCAGCGCGCGACGCGCCGGCGATGCTCGCCCGCGCGCGTGCATTGCTCGAGCAGGGAGGAACGACCGATGGCGGAGACGATTGGGGGCGCTTTCTGCTTCTCACCGCGATGCTCGGCGCGCAGGTCGCGGGCGAGCATGCGGAAGCGCATCGCGTCTGGCGCGCATACGGAGCTGCTCTCTACTCCGGGGGCGTCATTCCCCCCCACGTCATATTCGTCAACAATCTGAGCTGAGGGCCCGGACAGGACCGGGGGTAACGCGACTCAGCGTCGCGGTGGCCCAACGCCCGCAGGCAGCGGTTCGCCGCACGCGTCCGAGCGCTCCCTGGGCTTGGCCGGCGGCAGGAGCCCGCGGCCGGGCGTGTCGAGGCGGCTCAAGCG
>DASWIC010000124.1:0-33217 GCA_036397875.1 Burkholderiales bacterium | reverse complement strand
GGGACGCCGGTTCACGGTTTTCTCTGCTCTCCGCCCGCGCCAACCTTGACGGTGATCCACGACAGGTCGCATTCCGCATTGACGTTCGGCTGGTAGCGGATCACGCCGCCGGTGTCGATGCGCCGCAACTGGCACTCGTCGACGGTAAAGATTCCGGTCCCCTGGCCCGCGAGCGAATCGAAAAACCGGGCGAGATCCCCCTCGTGCAACAGGCGGAACCGGACCCGCATGACCGATTGGTTGAGCGCGAGCGGTCCCGGACTGAATTCGGAGGCGAACGCATAAGGCCTTTGAACCGTAATCTGGTAATCCACCCCGAACAGGTCTGTCTGCTGGTTGGCGAGCCGCAGCCCGTCGAGCCAGTTGATGCGTTGCTCCTCGCCGACGAATCCGTTGCGCTCCAGCTGGCGGAAGCTGTCGATATAGCGCACGATGATGTCTTTTTCCTCGCCCGATTTCTGCAACCGGGTCCGCGCGTCCTTGAGCTGGACCTGCTGTTGCGCGAGTTGCTGGCGCGCCGCGATCATCAGGCGGCCGGAATAGTAAACGGCGAGCGCGCCGAGCAGCGCCACGGCCGCGAGCGCAAGCAGCGGATTTCGCAGCGCCTGGAGGTCGGCCTGGTTCATCGGGTGGCCTTGAGCACGAGCAGCAGCCTGAAATCCGCCGTGCCGCCCTGCTCCGGATTATCGAGCGTGTTGCCCGAAAGGGACAGCGCGGGATTCACGTTGAGCGGCAATTTCACCACCCGCACCTCGGATACTTCGGGCTCGTCGCGCAGCCGGTCGGCGAAACCGTTGATGGTGTCGATGGCGTTGCGGTAATCGCCGCGGAATGGCCGGACCTCGCCGGCGATCAACGCGCTTTCCTTGCGTTGCCCGGCCGATCCCGGCCCGGCAGGCGCCCGCTCGGCCGGTGCGATTTCGCGGGAACCCGAGCCTTCGACACGAATCTCCGAGACGTCGAACTTCCAGCCGAACTCCCTGATGACGATGGTGGGGCTGGTGCCGAGCGCGCGCCCAAGCAGCGCCATCACTTTTTGCGGCGAGTGGGCCGACGCCCGCAGCCGCTGCGCGATCTCGACCGTCTTTTTCAGGTTTTCGGCCGAGGTCGGTGCCCGCGGAAACTGGCGCGTGATCTCGTTGTACTGGCCGCGCAGCAGATCGGTCTGGCGTCCGGCGTCTGCCGAGTCCCACCCCAGCTTTACCGTGTTGTAAAGATTGGCGCCGGTCCAGACGAGGGCGGCGGCCGCCAACGCGCCGCACCCCGCATAAATGGCGCGTCGCGCCTGAAAGCGCTTGTAGCCCACCATCGCGTTCGCCGGCGCGAGGTTGCTTTGCGGCGACTTCAGCCCGAGCAGATGGAGGTAGATCGCGTAGGGCGAGGCATTGAGCAGCGTTTCGTCGATACCGAGCCGGCTCGAGAGTTCGCCGCGACCGACGCGCACGCAATCGAGGCTCGGGTTATCGCGTGCGATTCCCGCCGCCTCGTCCTGGAGCTCATCCGCGCGGTCGATCAGCAGCACCGTCAGATGCTCGTCGAGCGTCATCGTGCGCAGCGCGTGCAGGTACAGCCGCGTGTTGGATATCTCTTCGGTGAAGTAACGGGCGCGATTCTCCAGCCTGCCGCTTTCCCCGCGCGTCAACCGGCTCAGCCGGAACTGGCGGTCGCGAAGGTAGGTGAGCCGCAGGCCGGTGGCATGCTGTGCCACCAGCAGCAGGTTGGCGGCTTTTACGTCAAGCTTCTCGAGCAGACCCGTGCTGACCATCGGCAACAGGTAAATCCCGGCCAACGGCAGCCCGCGCGCAGCCACGGCCTGCTGCCAGTCCGTGATCAGGTCGGAATTGGTGAGCGCCGAGAAGAGATAGCGGTCGTCGCGCCGCTTGCCGGTGTCGCGGCCGAGCAGCGTCGCGGCCATGTAGGGCGTGTTGCGGTAATGCTGCCTCAGCTTGCGGGCGACCATGTCCGTGCGGTCGCTGCCGAACGCGTGCGGCAGGGTCTCGAAGCGGTATTCCTCCTCGACGGCATCCACCATGATGTGGGCGGGAAGGTCGGGCAGCCGGGCGAGGTACTCCTTGAAGTCCGCCTGGCCGCCCTCGTCATGGGCGAAGGTCAGGCATTCGCCGATCTTGCCGCTGCGCCAGTGGGCGGTGGTCACCACCGGGGCCGAGATGCCGATGAGAAGCTTGTCCGCCATTCAAGTCCTGTCAGGGTCGAATCGCAAATGGTAAATGGTCGTGTGGCCCACGCAGTGGAATACCGTCACGGACCATATTTTACGCTCATGATTCAATGCGTTAGAACTTAATCTTGCCCAAAATATCATACACCGGTCCGAGTACGGCCCACACGACGAAGCCGAGCAATCCCCCGAGAATGACGGTCAGCGCCGGCCCCAGCGCCTTTTGGGCCTTGTCCACCGATTCCTTGACGTCGCGGTTGTAGAAGTAGGTGATGTTCATGAGCGCGGTGTCCAGCGCACCGGTGTTCTCGCCCACCCGCAGCATGCGAATGACCAGCGGTGGGAAGACCCCCAGATTCTTAAAGGTCTCGCTCAGACTTTCCCCCGCGGTGATCTGCTGGCCAGCCCGCACGAGGCCGTCCGATATGACCCGGTTGTTCACGACGTCCTCGCTGGTCTTGATGGAATCCAGCACGGTGATGCCCGAACGGTAGAGGAGCGCGAAGACGTTCGCGAAGCGCGACAGGATGATCTTGAGCAGGGTCGGCCCGATCAGCGGCAGGCGCAGCTTCGCATAGTCCCACATGTATGCGGCCCGCGGGCTGCGCTGCACCGCCGTAGCAAGGGCGACGAACACCACCACCGGGAGCCCGAAAACAACGTACCAATATTTCGTCATGAATTCCGATACCGCGATGAGCACCAGGGTCTGCGTGGGAAGGGCGAGGCCCATGGTCTTGAACAGCTGCGCGATCTGCGGCACCAGGAAGATCAGGAGCGCAGTCAGCACGCCGAGCACGACGACGAGCGTAATCAACGGCAGGATCAACAGCCGGCGGGTCTGGGAAATGAGCTCGTCCAGCCACCTGAGGTTGTCCGCCAGGTTCCTGAACACTTCGGGCAGCTGGCCGGACTGCTCGCCCGCCCGGACCAGGCTGACGAACACGTTGTCGAAGACCGCCGGATGGTTGGCCATACACTGCGAAAGCACCTTGCCGCCCTCCATGTCCTCGGTCATCGCGGTCAGCACGTCGCGGAAGCGCGGGTTGTCGATCGATTCGCGCATGTCGCGCAGGCCGTCGAGGATCGGAATGCCGGAGCGCGCCATCTGCTCCATGTCGAAGCAGAAGTTGATGAGATCCTGGCGCGTGATCTTGCCGCCGGCGAAAATGCGGGTCTGGCGCTCGACCTGCCGGTAGGTGATGAGGTCGAGCCCCATGCGCCGCAAGCGCAGCTCGAGGTCGACCTCGTTGACGGCTTCGAGCGCCCCGCGCGCCGGCCGGCCGGTCTTGTCGATTGCCTTGTATTCGTAGGATGGCACGCTAGCGGTAGCGCCCGGTGAGATCGATCTCGCGGGCCACCTCGGCGAGGCTGGTCGTGCCGTCCATCGCTCGCTGCAGCCCTTCGTCCGAAAGCGAGCGAAAACCCTTGGCCATGGCCGCCGCGCGCAGCTCCTTGGCCGTGGCACGGCGCGCCACCAGCTCGTCGAGGTCGCTGTCCATCACCAGCAGCTCCATGATTGCGCTGCGGCCCTTGTAGCCCTTGTTGTCGCATTGCTTGCAGCCTACCGGGCGGTGCAGGAACGAAACCTTGTCCCCCCCGGGCCCGAGCAGCTGGCGCTCCTCGCGGGACGGCGCGTAGGCTTCCTTGCAGTGGGTGCACAGCACGCGCACCAGGCGCTGCGCGATCACCCCGATGATATTGCCGGCCATGATGTCCGGCTGAATGCCGATGTCGAGCAGGCGCGGGAAGGCGCCGAGCGACGAGTTCGTGTGCAGGGTGGTGAACACCTGGTGGCCGGTCATGGCGGCGCGGAACGCCATCTCGGCGGTCTCCTTGTCGCGCACCTCGCCCACCAGAATGATGTCCGGATCCTGGCGCATGATCGAGCGGATGCCGTCTGCAAAATCCATCCGCGCGACCTCGCCCACTGAAGTCTGCCGCATCAGCGTTAGCGGGTACTCGACGGGGTCCTCCAGCGTCATGATGTTGACCGTCTCGTCGTTCACCTGCGCCAGCAGCGAATAAAGCGTCGTGGTCTTGCCGCTGCCCGTAGGACCGGTGACGATGAGAATGCCTTCGGGGCGCGCCAGCATGAGGTTGATCTTTTCCGTCACCGGCTTGGACAGCCGCATGCGGTCGAGGCTGATGATCGATTTTTCGCGGTCGAGCACGCGCAGCACGATGTTCTCGCCGTAGATCGTCGGCTGGGTGGACACCCGGAAATCAATCGGCCGGCCGTTCAACGTGAGCGACAGCCGTCCGTCCTGCGGCGCGCGCGTTTCCGCGATGTTCATCGCGCTCACCACTTTCACGCGCACCGTGATCCCCGGCAGGTAGGTCTTGTGCAGGCTTCTCACGGTTTCCAGCACGCCGTCGATGCGGTAGCGGATCCGCAGGAAGGCATATTCGGGCTCGAAGTGGATGTCGGAGGCGCCGCGCTTGACTGCGTCCACCAGCAGCGCGTTGACGAGCCGCACCATCGGCTGGGTGTACTCGTCTCCGCCGCCCGCCGCCTGCAGGCTCTCGTAGTCGATCTCCCCGGTCTCGATCTCCTTCAGGATGCCGTCGACCGAGAGCTCGTAGCCGTAGAAATGGTCGGTATAGTCCTCGAGCTGCGCCTCGCTCGCGAGCTGGGTCTTGATCTCGATCTGCGGGCCCAGCATCGCGCGCAGCTGGTCCATCGCCACCACGTTGAAGATCTCGGTGGTGGCGACCGTCAGCACCTGATCCGCGGGATCGTAGGCGATCGGCAGCACGCGGTTGCGCCGCGCGAAATCCTGCGAAACGAGCTTGAGCGCCTCCGGGTCGGCGACGACCTGCGCCAGGTCGATCGCCTCCTGGCCGATGGTGCGCGCCATGATGTCGCGGATGGCGCTTTCCGTGACGAAGCCGAGCCGCACCAGCAGGCGGCCGATGGGAATGTTGTTGTGGCGCTGCTCGGCGAGGACGATCGAGAGCTGGTCGGTGGTGATCAGCCCTTGCTGCACCAGCAACTCGCCGAGGCGGAGTTTTTTGCGCTGTTCGGCCATGATGCGGAACGGCCCGTGTCGCCGAGCGGGCTATTCTACCTGCGCGACGAGCTTGCCGATGCGCTCCTGGGCCTGTGCAAGGTTGAAATTTGCGCGGCCCCTGACGGCCGCAAGCTGCATCGCGCGCTGGTAGTAGCCGAGCGCGAGCTTGGGCTGGCTCACGTGCTCGAGCCCGACCGCGAGGTTGTAGGCGTAATCGGGATTGGCCGGCTCGAGATGATGTGCCTGGAAATAGGCGTGCTGTGCCGCCGCCCAGTGCGATTGGTCCGCGTAGAGATTGCCCAGTGTGAAGTAGAGATGGGCGGAGGGCTCGCGCGCGATGAGCTGCCTGAGTCGTGATTCCGCGGCGACGGGGTCGGCGCGACCGAGCAGCGCGATCAGCCCGCTCTGCGCCAGGGCATTTCGAGGTTCAAGCTCCAGCACGTGCAGGTAACGGCGCGTGGCTTCCTCGCTGTTGCCCTGTCGCACCGCGATCGCCGCGAGCCCGAGCAGGGCATCGATGTTCTTCGGCTCGGCGCCGAGCACGTCCTGGTAGAGGCGCTGCGCCTGCTCGAGCTGCCCCGATTGCAGCGCGGCATACGCCTGGGGAAGCATCGGATGCAGGACCGGCTCGGCGTCACCCGGGCTGACCACGATCGTGCTGCGCGACGCCGGTTCCTCAGGTACGGCGGGTGCGGCCGCCGGCTTTCGGCGCCGGGCCGGGGCTGCCGCCGCGGATTCCGCAGCGGCTTCCTTCAGCAGGGGACCAGCAGGCAGCGCGCCGGCGGGGGCCACGGGCGCCTGGACCAGCGGCGTGACCGGACCCTTGGCGGGCGCAAGCGGCGAGCGCTCGATGAAGAGCCCCGGATGGGCGATCTGCAGGTAGACGTAGGTTCCGAAGCCGAGCGCGAACAGGCCGGCGATCGTTCCCAGTACCGGCAGCGGGTGCGTGCGCACGTAAGCGCCCACTCCACCCCTGGCGGGCCGGCTGGAGGCACTCGCTTGCATGACGGTGCTGGCGTGCGCCTGCTCGCGGGCGGGCGCGGCGGCGGCGGCAACCGGGCGCGGCGGCGCAGCGTCTGCCCTGGTCCCTGCGGATGCCGCGGGCGATTCCGCCGCCATGGGCTCGAGCGTGAGCTCCTTGGAGGCCGGAGCCGGCGCCGCGGCGGATTCGGCCGCAACGGGCTCGACGCGCGCATCCATCCGGTCCTTGGCGGCCTTTTCCAAGGCCTTCATCAAGAGGCTCATTGCGCGGCGCTGGTCTTTGCTGGAGGGGGTTCCGGTTGCGGCAGGAAGCGCTGGAAGAACTTGAGCTCGTCGCTCTCGAGCGACGGGTTGGCGACGACGATCGGGCGCAGGAAGATCATCAGTTCCGACTTGGATACGCGCTCGTCACGGAAGCGCAACAGCTCGCCCGCCGCTGAAAGCTCGTCCGCACCCGGTATTTGCTGCCGATTGCGCAGCGCCGCGTCCTGCATGAGCCCGCCAAGGACGACCGTCTGGCCGCTTCCAACCTGCAGCACCGACTCCATTTCCCTCACCTGTACCTGAGGAACCGGGTTGTTGATCCTCGGAATATTGCAGTTTGCCACGCCTATGCCGCACGGATTTGCCAGCGCCGGATTCGGGTCATTGACGAAATTCGCTTCCGGGTTCAAGCGCGTCACCGTCGGCCGGACGGTCAGGGAAACCCGTCCGTCGTCGTTGATCTGCGGTGTCACGCTCATCACCACGCCGACCGCGACTGTCTTCGCGGTGGTCGTGAACGTTGCCAGCGTGCTTCCTTGCACCCCCTGGGAGGTCGACGAGCTGACCTCGAAATACACGATGTTGTCCACCACCTTGAGCAGCGCGGTCTGGTTGTTGAGCGCCATCAGCTTGGGGCTCGACAGCACCCGCGTGTTGCCGAATTCCTGCAAAAGCTTCACGGTCGCGCTGATGTTGCCGACCGTGGTCGCCGGGTTGAGATAGCCGATCTGGAAGAAATTGGTCCCGGCCTGGGTGAGACCGGTGCCGAAACCGCCGAGCGTGCTCTGGATGAGGCTCGGCCCGCCGGTGACCGGCAGCCGGCTCCAGTCGACGCCCCCCTGATACTTCTCGCTCAACACGATCTCTACGATGGTGGCTTCGATCAGCACCTGGCGCTGCACGGCGTTGATGATGCTGTCGATGTGTTGCTGAATCAGCTGTTGTTGCTTTTCGGTCGCGTTGACGGTCACCGTGCCTGAGATCGCATTCACGACCACGTCGTCCGGAAGCAGGGAAGCCTGCTGCTGGGCGCCGCCGGACGAGGAAACCACCGAGGACGCAAGGGAGGGAGCGCCCTGCCCGGCGCGGCTCGCCGCCTCCATCTGCTTGACGCGCATCTCCTGCTCTTGCTTGATCAGCGCGAGGCGCTCGCCCTTGGCCTCGGCGGTCAGGCTTTGGAGCCGGGTGGAATTGAGGATGGAGCGGATGTTGTCGCGCAACTGGTCCCAGAAATCGTTCTTGGAAACGGTTCGCACCACCGTGTTGGACCCGCTGCTGGCACCCGCGCCGGCGGCACCGCCAGCCGCGCCCGCGCCCCCGACCACGCTCAGTTCGCCCGAGACGCCGATGGTCGAGCTGGTTTCGCGCGCCATGTTCACGTAGTTGACGCGGTAGGTCTTGACATAGGGGGTGTCGGGCGACACCACGATCGTGTTGCCCTCCGTCCGGTAGCGCATGTTGGCCTGCTTGCTGACGCGCTCGAGGATCGCCGGCAGGGTCTCGTTGATGGCATTCAAGCTGACGAGCCCGCTGATGCCCGCATGCACGTCGATGTTCTGCTTGGTGTCGCGCGCGAGCGCGACCAGCAGGTCCTTGACCGGAACCTCGCTGACCACCACGCTGTAGGTCTGCACTTTGGCCGCCGGTTTGGGCGGAGGCACGAGATCGCTGACGCGGGCGGGCGGCGGGATGGCCCTGTCGGGCGCGGCCTGCGCCGCGGCCGGGGGCTTGGAAATGTGCCCCTCGGAGGGCGGAACATAGGGCTTGATGTTGTAGCAGCCGGCGACGGTCACGACCACCGCCAGCGCGAACACGCGATCGGCGCACGCGGGCAGGAGACGCGCCACTCTTCCGGCACGTGGTGAAGCAGTTGTCGGATCCATCGCGTCTCCCTGGTCGAAGCCCACTTACCCCCTCACCGATCCGACGACGCTGAACTCAAGACGCCTGCTTACGCTTGAGCTCGTCCCGGATGCCCTCCACCGTGCGCAAGAACGGCCGGTTGACCTTGAGGCCCTCCGGTAGCTTATCTAGCACATCCTGTGCCGAGCGGCGGTCGCTGAACGTGCCGTAAAGCACCGTCAGCAACGGGCGCCCGTTTGCCACGGTACGATACACAAAAAGCTTATTCATTTCAATGGATTTGGCCAAGTCATTGAGGTGCAGCTTTAGCTGTGTTGCGTCGACTGTCCCAAGCAGCTGAATGATGTACAGATCGCCGGCCTCCGTCGCGAGCCACTTTTCCGTCGCCGCCAGCCGGGATTCGAGCACGTCAGGCTCCGCTCGTGCTGTGATATCGGTCACGGCTGCCCGTTCGGCGGTTGACGCCTCACCCCCACGCCGGTCGGTCGGAGGAGGGGATGGAGCCGCGGCTGCTGCCGACCGTGCCCCTGAGGGTGTGCTGACAGGTATTTTCTTTGTAGATTCAATGCGTTGAGTAACATCAAACGGCGGCGGACTCGGTAGCACATCGCTGCGGGCGGCGGGACCGCTCACGGGTGCTGCGACGCCAGCGGCAATGGGCGGACGGGTGGGCCGCTCGATGCCCGGCCCGAGGACCAGGTAACCCCCGATGCCGAGTAATGCGCCAGCAGCAAACACCGCGGCTCCCCACAGCAAGCGCGGACGGGATTGCGGGCCAGGTTCCTGGCTGAACTCACTGTCCCGCACGGCCACCTCAACGTGCCTGGGACGAATGGTGTGCGTGTTCTCCGCGAATGCCGCGAGCAGGGCCTTGTCGGCGATCAGGTTGACGCGTCGGGTCAAACCGAGAGAGGCGCGCGCAACCTGCTTCACCACGACATCCGCGAACAGGTCGGGCCCGCGGTAGCCCGCCGTCCGCAGGCGGAACATCAGGTATTCGCGAATCTCGCCCGCGCCGAGCGGATCGAGACGAAAACTGTGGGTGACGCGTTCGCGCAGCGGCCGCAGCTGGGGCTGGCGCATCGTTTCGTCGAGCTCGGGCTGGCCGAACAGCACGATCTGCAGCAGCTTGTCATTGCGCGTTTCGAGATTGGACAGCAGCCGGATTTCCTCCAGGGTGGCGAGCGGCATGCTCTGCGATTCCTCGACGAATATCACGACGCGCTTGCCCTCGGCATGGCGCTTGAGCAGGAAATCGTGGAGCGCCTGCATGATTTCGAGGCGCGGCGCGCTGCGGGCCACCGGGAGCTGGAGCTCGATGGCGATGGTGTGCAGAATTTCCTCGGGCGAAACGCTCGGGTTGGCGATGTACACGGTCACGACGTGCGGCGGCAGCCGCGTCGGCAGCATGTGGCACAGCATGGTCTTGCCGCTGCCGACCTCGCCGGTGACCTTGATGATGCCCTCGCCGTGCGTGACGGCGTAGATCAGCGCCTCGAGTATCGGCCCGCGATTGCCGCCGGTGAAGAAGAATTCGGTGTTCGGGGTGATCTTGAACGGCGCCTGGCTCAGTCCGAAATGGCTGTAGTACATCGTTATTCCCCCGGGCTGCGCGCATCGAGGCCGCGCCGCGCCGTCTTGGCTGCTATGGACTCTTGGCGGCCGGTCGTGGCGCCTTCGCCGCGTCCTCCGGCTCGCCGTAGCTCTGCATCCTGCTGTAGAGGGTGGTGCGATGGATGCCGAGCATCTTCGCGGCCTGCGTCAGGTTGCCCTGCGTGATCATCAGCGCCGCCTCGATGTAGCCGCGCTCCCACTGGGCGAGCGTATTGTCGAGGCTGAAGTTCTTGTGCAGCTGCAGGTGGCGCTTGGCCGCGTCCAGCACCACCTTGAAGTCCTGGCCGACCGCCAGGCCCGGCAATTCGACTTCGAGATTCTCAAGGTCGAGCTCCGGCTGCAGCTCGACCGTCGTAACGCGCCGGCCCGCGTACTTGGTCGTGAGGCGGATCACGATGTTGCGCAGCTCCCGCGCATTGCCCGGAAAGCCGTAATCGAGCCAGGCCTTCAGCGCATCGGCGTCGAGTTCGAACGGATTCACGTGTGCCTGGCGCGCGTAGAACTCGCGGTAGTGATCGAGGAGGACCCGCTTGTCCTCTCCCAGGTCGCGCAGCGCAGGCACGCCGATGGTGAACACCGACAAGCGGTGGTAGAGATCGGCCCGAAACCGGCCGGCGCGGATTTCCTGCCGCATGTCGCGATTGGTGGCGGCGATGACCCGCGCATTCGAAACGCGGCTCTGGGTCTCGCCGACCCGCTGATACTCGCCGTTTTCCAGGACCCGCAGGAGCTTCGCCTGAAGCTCGAGCGGAAGCTCCCCGATCTCGTCGAGAAACAGGGTCGAGTCCTTGGCGTCCTCGAAATAGCCCGAGCGCGCACTGGTCGCGCCGGTGAACGACCCCTTGGCGTAGCCGAACAGCGTGGGTTCCACCAGATTCGGCGAGATCGCGGCGCAGTTGAGCGCGAGGAACGGGTGGGCAGCGCGCTGGCTCGTGCGGTGCAGGGCGGTCGCGACGAGCTCCTTGCCGCTGCCGGATTCGCCCTCGATCAGCACCGGGAAGGGTGCGTTCGCGAACTGCACGATCTGCTGGCGCAGCTTTTCGATGAGGAGATGCTTGCCCAGCAGCCCGCCTTCCACGGGCTCCCCGAGCTCGGCCTCGCGCACCTCCAGGGCGCGCATGAGCAGCGTCTTGAGTGCGTCCGGCTCGCAGGGCTTGGCGACGAACTCGATCGCGCCGAGCGTGCGCGCGTGGCGGGCATTCGTCTCGTCGTTCTGGCCCGACAGCACCACGATCTTGATCCCGGGGGAATAGGCGATCAGCTCGCTGATCAACCGGAATCCCTCGTCGGGCCGGTGCGGCGTGGGCGGCAGCCCGAGATCGATCAGCGCGAGCTGCGGCGCGTTGTCCAGCTGGCGCAGCAGGCTTTTAACGCGCTGGCGCGAGTCCGCGACGTACACCGTGAAGTCGCGGCTCAGGACGAAGTTGAGCGTGTCCGTGATCAGCGGATCGTCGTCGACGATCAGCAGTTCGGGCTTGGCGGGCTCAGCTTGCTTTGGCTGCGACACCAAGTCAGTCAGTCCTCTCCTGGGCGTTGAATGCCGGTCTTCGTGCGCGGGCGCCCGTCAGGTTAATCCAGCGTACCATGTTTTGCATGGTTGCAATTGTATAACAAAGGTTTATTACGGCCGGCCGCGGCCGGCTTACTCCGCGATGGAGGCGAGAAAGGCCGGTTCCAGGCTCGACGTGCCGGTGCGACCGATCAGCTCCTCCGGGCTGCCGGCGAAGCGCAGCCGGCCGGCATGCATCACTGCGAGGCGGTCGCACAGGTCGGCGACATCCGCCAGCGTGTGGGAGGTGAAGAAAATGGTCCGTCCGGAGCGCCGCAACGCGCTGAGCTCGCGCTTCAGCAACGCCCGGGCCCGGGGATCGAGCCCGCCGGTCGGCTCGTCGAGCACGAAGAGATCCTTGCCGGAGAGCAGGCAGGCGGCGAGGCCCAGCTTCTGCGTCATGCCCTTGGAATAGGCCCGCGCGGGGCGATCGAGCGCGGACGGTTCCAGGCCGAGAGCGTCGAAAACGCGCGCGACCTCGGCATCGTCAAAGCGCGCGCGGTAGAGACCGAGCATGTACTGGAGGAAGTCGCGCCCGGTCAGATAGAACGGCGGATTGAAGCGCTCCGGCAGGTACGCGATCCGTGCGCGCGCCGAGGTCGTCGTGTGCGGGACGTTGAAAATCTCGATCGCGCCGCCGTCGGTGTCGCAGAAATCGAGCAGGCACTTGATCAGCGTGGTCTTGCCCGCGCCATTGACGCCGACCAGCGCGAAAAACTCCCCGCGGCGCACCTCCAGCGACAGCCCGCTCACGACCGGCTCGCCGGCGTAGCGCTTCTCGACCCGCGCAAATCGCAACGCAAACTCGCTCATAGCGAGTGACTAAATTATCCCAAAGGCGGAGATGTCACAACTCGCTCGCACGGGTGGGAGATGCCGGGCGCGCGTCATGAATCATGGTTCGAATTGCGGGTCTAAATTCGATTGTTGTGCTGTGAGGGGTAGTTTAGAATCTACGACCCTTGGCGCCCGCGGCCCTTCCGATGGAAAATCTCGTTGCAATCAAGGACGTCAGCTTTGCGTACGACGTTCGCCCGGTGCTGAAGGGCATCAACATGACCATGCCGCGCGGCAAGGTCGTGGCGATCATGGGGCTATCGGGATGCGGGAAGACCACGCTGCTGCGCATGATCGGCGGCGCGTTGCGGCCCGGTGCCGGAACGGTTACGGTTGCCGGCCGTGTCATGAACCAACTCGACCAGGAAGACCTCTACCGGATGCGGCGCAAGATGGGGATGCTCTACCAGTTCGGCGCCCTGTTCACCGACATCACCGTGTTCGAGAACGTAGCGTTCCAGATCCGCGAGCATACCGATCTGCCGGAGGCCATGATCCAGGACCTCGTGCTCATGAAATTGAACGCCGTGGGACTGCGCGGCGCGCAGCACCTGATGCCTTCCGAGCTCTCGGGCGGGATGGCGCGTCGCGTGGCGCTCGCCCGCGCGATCGCGCTCGACCCCATGCTCATGATGTACGACGAGCCGTTCACCGGGCTCGACCCGATCTCGATGGGCGTCATCAGCAACCTGGTGCGGCGGCTGAACGACGCGTTGGGGGCGACCTCGATCGTGGTCACGCACGACGTGCAGGAATCGCTCAAGATCGTCGACTTCGTCTATTTCATGTCGGATGGAGTCGTCGTGGCTCAGGGCACGCCGGACGAGATCCGCAACTCCGACGCGCCGTTCGTCCACCAGTTCGTCTGGGGCGAGATGGACGGGCCCATGCCATTTCACTATCCGGGCGCGCCGTATCGCGCGGACCTCGAGCTGGAGGCTGCCCGTGGCTGAGCATGTTCGGAAGGGCCTGCGCATCGTCGGCCACCGGGTCATCAACGGGATCTGGCGGCTCGGCTTCGCGACCCGCTTCTTCGTGTTCACGCTCGCGCGTTCGGCTACCAGCTTCCGCCGCTTCCGCGGCCTGACGTTCCGGGAGATCTACTTCGCGGGGGTGCTCTCGCTCATCATCATCAGCGTATCCGGCCTGTTCGTGGGCATGGTGCTGGCATTGCAGGGCTACGAGACGCTTCAGAAGTACGGCTCCTCGGAAGCGGTCGGCACGCTGGTGGCGCTCTCGCTTACCCGCGAGCTCGGCCCGGTGGTGTCGGCATTGTTATTCGCAAGCCGGGCCGGCTCGGCGATGACCGCGGAGATCGGACTGATGAAAGCCACCGAGCAGATTTCCGCCATGGAGATGATGGCGGTGGATCCGATCGCGCGCGTGATCGGGCCGCGTTTCTGGGGCGGGGTGATCTCGATGCCGCTGCTGGCCGCGATGTTCAGCGCCGTGGGCGTGTTCGGCGGCTACCTGATCGCCGTGGTTGTCATCGGCGTGGACGAAGGCGCGTTCTGGTCCCAGATGCAGAGCGCGGTGGATTTCCGGCAGGATATCGTGAACGGAGTCATCAAGAGCGTCGTGTTCGGCGTGGCGATCACCGCGATCGCATTGTTTGAAGGGTATGACGCGCCGCCGACCGCCGAGGGCGTGTCGGGAGCCACGACCCGCACGGTCGTCACTTCTTCGCTTGCCATACTGGGGCTCGACTTCGTCCTAACCGCTTTCATGTTCAAAGGGATATAGCCATGGATCGGACGCTCCTCGACCTGTGGGTGGGCATCTTCGTCGCCAGCGGGATCGCGGCACTTTTCGTGCTTGCCTTGAAGGTGGGCAATGCCAGCACGACGTTCAATACCGGCGCCACCTACAGCATCGTCGCCGAGTTCGACAACATCGGCGGCCTCAAGGTGCGCGCGCCGGTGAAGAGCTCGGGTGTCGTGGTGGGGCGGGTTGACGACATCCAGTTCGACGGCAAGAAGTTCACCGCCCGCGTGACCTTGAATATCGACAAGCGCTATGAATTTCCGAAGGACACCTCGGTCTCCATTCTGACCTCGGGCCTGCTCGGGGAGCAGTATGTCGGTCTCGATGCGGGCGGGGACAGCGCCATGCTCAAGGAAGGCGATACCGTGAAGCTGACGCAGTCCGCGGTGGTCCTGGAGAAGCTGATCGGCCAGTTTCTCTACAACAAAGCGGCTGAAGGCGGGTCAAAGTAATGTTAAAGCCGGACGCGTTGCGCCGGTTTGACTCCGCGCGAGCGACGAGCGGCGCGGCAATGGGAGACACGATGACCAAGAGCCTGTTGATCGGATGGATGGCGATTTTCTATGCGGCGGCGCTGCCGGCGGGAGCGCAGGGCATGACGCCGCCGGATGCGCTGGCGAAGAGCGTAACGGACGAGGTGCTGGCCGTGCTGCGCGCGGACAAGGACATCCAGTCCGGCAATCAGAAGAAGGTGGTAGACCTGGTCGAGACCAAGGTGCTGCCGCATTTCAATTTCGTCCGCATGACGCAGCTCGCCGTGGGCAGGCACTGGCGCGAGGCAAGCGCCGAGCAGCGGAAATTGCTGGTGAACGAGTTCCGGACGCTGCTGGTGCAGACCTACGCGGCGACACTGGCGGCGTACCGCGACCAGAGCATCGAGTATCGGCCGCTGCGCATGCAGCCCGAGGACACGGACGTCGTCGTGAAATCGCTGATCAACCAGTCCGGCGGCAGGCCTGTCAGCGTCGATTACAAGATGCAGAAGAGCGACGCGGGCTGGAAGGTGTATGACGTCGTGGTGGGGGACCTGAGCCTGGTGCAGAGCTATCGCGGCAGTTTCAACAGCGAGGTGCAGAAGGGCGGTATCGACGGGCTGGTCAAGGCGCTCACCGAGAAGAACAAGCAGCTCGTCTCCCGGCAATGATCGATTGCGACGGGGAGCGCTGTAGCCTGCAGGGACCGGTTACCGCGGACAACGTGGTTGCGCTGCTGGCGCAAGGCGCGCAGCGATTCACGGGGCCGAGCGTGACGGTCGACCTCTCCGGCGTCACGGAGGTGGACTCCTCGGCGCTGAGCCTGTTGCTCGAATGGAGGCGTGAGGCGGTCCGCAACGGCCGGGAGATCCGCTTTCGCAATCTGCCCGTCAGCTTGAAAAGCCTTGCCGAGCTCTATGGCGTCACCGAGCTGGTCGGTGAGGCGTAAGCGGTGAGCCGCGAGGTGCATTCCCCTTCCCCTCCTGTCCCATGGGAGGCGGCGAAGCCGGGGGATTTTCCAATCGCCTCGCACGACCGTTTCGCGGCTCGCGCATCGATGATTCCGGCCATCCAGCTCGACGGGGTTTCGAAGCACTACGACGGCATACGGGCGCTCGACGGTGTCAGCCTGACGATCGGGCAGGGCGAGTTTTTCGGCCTGCTCGGCCCGAACGGGGCGGGCAAGACCACGCTCATCAACATCCTGGCCGGCCTCGTGCTCGCCTCGAGCGGCTCGGCGCGGGTACTGGGCCACGACGTGGTCGCCGACTACCGCGCGGCGCGGCGCGCTCTGGGCGTGGTGCCGCAGGAACTGGTGTTCGACCCCTTCCTGACGGTGCGCGAGGCGCTCGATTTCCAGTCCGGCTACTTCGGCCTGCGCAACAACCGCGACTGGATCGAGGAGGTGATGCACCACCTGGACCTGGCCGAGCGGGCGTCCACCAACATGCGCGCGCTCTCGGGCGGGATGAAGCGGCGCGTGCTGGTTGCCCTGGCACTGGTGCACAAGCCGCCGGTCATCGTGCTCGATGAGCCGACCGCCGGGGTGGATGTGGAGCTGCGGCAGGCCCTGTGGCAATTCGTCCGCAGGCTCAACCACGACGGGCACACCATAGTCCTCACCACCCATTACCTGGAGGAGGCGGAAGCATTGTGCAGCCGCATCGCAATGCTCAAGCACGGACGTATCGTGGCCCTCGACACCACGCAGAACCTGCTGCGCCTGCATTTGGGATGCTACCTGGAGTTGAGGCTGCAGCCGGATCGCCTTCCGGAATCGCTCGCCGCGCTCGTCACGCTGCGCCGCGAGGGCGGTTATCGCCTCGGATTGCGCGATTACGCCGAGGTCGAGCGCGTGATCGCCGAGTTGCGTTCCGCCGGGATCTCGATTCAGGAACTGGAAGTGCTGCAACCGGACCTGGAGGAGATATTCGTCCAGATCATGCGCAAGTCTTGATATCGTGGCGAGTGATGGGTGATAAGTGACGAGTCTTGATCAGAACGCAGCGCCCGGCAGGCTGCCCGCCATTCCTCACTCGTCACCCGTCACCGGGTTCTGGACGCTGTATCGCAAGGAGTGGCTGCGGTTCTGGAGGGTGAGCGTGCAGACCATCCTCGCGCCCATCCTGACCGCGCTGCTGTTCCTGGTCGTTTTCGCCTATTCACTGCGCGGGCGTGTCGACGTCTTTCCCGGCGTGGACTATGCCGCGTTCCTGGTGCCGGGGCTGGCGATGATGTCGGTGCTGCAGAACGCTTTCGCCAACAGCTCCTCCAGCCTGATGCAGTCGAAAATGACCGGCAATATCGTCTTCGTGCTGCTGCCGCCGCTGTCGCACCAGGAGTTCTTCGGCGCCTATCTGCTCGCGGCGGTCGCCCGCGGCATGGTGGTGGGCGCGGGCGTCCTCGTCGCCACGGTGTGGTTCGTGGACCTGAAGCTCGTATACCCGTTGTGGGCGGCCGCGTTTGCGCTGGGGGGCAGCGGCGTGATGGGGGCGCTCGGCATCGTCGCCGGCATCCATTCGGAGAAGGTGGACGAGCTGGCCGCGTTCCAGAACTTCATCATCCTGCCGCTGACCTTCCTCTCCGGCGTGTTCTACTCGATCCACTCCCTGCCGCCGGTCTGGCAGGCGGCATCGCACTTGAATCCGATCTTCTACATGGTGGACGGGTTCCGCTACGGCTTCTTCGGGGCGAGCGACGTCTCGCCCTGGCTCTCGCTGGCGATTGTCGGCACCAGTTTGTTCGCCTTATCATTTTTCAACCTGTGGCTGCTGCGCTCCGGCTACAAGCTCAGGCACTGACTTTGAGAAGCGTGATTCGTGAGTGGTGATTCGTGATTCGAACTCCCGTCTTGCCGGGCACACTGATGAAACACCCATGATCGATCCTGACGAAATCCGGCGCTGGATCCAGGAAGGGCTCGCCTGCGAGCACGTGGCGGTGCAGGGCGACGGGCATCATTTCGAGGCGGTGATCGTCAGTCCCGCGTTCCGCGGCCGCACGCGCGTGCAGCAGCACCAGCAGGTGTACGCGGCGCTTGGCACGCGCATGGGCGGGGAAATCCACGCGCTCTCGATGCAGACTTTCACGCCCGAAGACTGGGCCGCCAGGAGCCGGTAGCCAGCATGGACCGGCTCGTCATCGAGGGCGGGGTGCCGCTTGCGGGTGAAATCGCGGTGTCCGGCGCCAAGAACGCGACGCTGCCGATACTCACCGCCGCGCTGCTCACGACCGAGCCGCTGACCGTCTCCAACGTGCCGCATCTGCGCGACGTGACCACCACGCTCAACCTGCTCGCGCAGATGGGCGTTGCGGTCTCGATCGACGAGAAGCTCGGCGTGGAGCTGACTGCCGCGCGTATTGCGGAGCCGGTGGCCCCCTACGAGCTGGTGAAGACCATGCGCGCCTCGGTGCTGGTGCTGGGGCCGCTCACCGCGCGCTGCGGGGAGGCGCGCGTGTCGCTGCCCGGCGGCTGCGCCATCGGACTGCGGCCGGTGGATCAGCACTTGAAGGGCCTGCAGGCGATGGGCGCCGAGGTCGCGATCGAGCAGGGTTACATTTCGGTGCGCGCGAAACGCCTGAGGGGCGCGCGCATCTGCATGGACCTCGTCACCGTTACCGGCACCGAGAACATCATGATGGCGGCAACCCTTGCGGGCGGCACGACCGTGATCGAGAACGCGGCGCGCGAGCCGGAGGTGGTGGACCTCGCCAACTGCCTGAATGTCATGGGTGCGCGCGTGCGGGGAGCGGGCAGCGACGTCATCACGATCGAGGGCGTTGACCGTCTGCACGGTGCGCGCTACCGGGTGATGCCCGACCGGATCGAGTCCGGCACCTATCTCGCGGCGGCCGCGGCCACCGGAGGCAGCATCCGGCTGACCGGGGCGCGGCCCGACATCCTGGACGCCGTGGTGGAGAAACTGCGCGAAGCCGGCGCCCATATCACCACCGGCCCGGACTGGATCGCCCTGGAGACCAACGGCGCGCTGAGCGCAGTCAACGTGCGCACAGCGCCGTATCCCGCCTTCCCCACCGACATGCAGGCGCAGTTCCTGGCGCTCGACAGCATCGCGCGCGGCACCGCGCGCGTGACGGAGACGGTCTTCGAGAACCGCTTCATGCACGTGCAGGAGCTGAAGCGCCTCGGCGCCGAAATCGAGGTCGACGGCAATACCGCGGTGGTGAAGGGCGTGGCGCATCTCGACGGCGCCACCGTGATGGCGACGGACCTGCGCGCTTCGGCGAGCCTGGTGCTTGCCGGATTGATCGCACGCGGCGTCACCACGGTGGAGCGCGTCTACCACCTCGACCGCGGCTACGAGCGAATCGAGGAAAAACTCTCGAAGCTCGGCGCGCGCATCAGGCGCGTGCGCTGAGAATCTCGACGCAAAGGCGCAAAGGCGCAAAGGAAAACAAACCTTATCCGTGCCTTGGTCCTGATGACGTTGGCGCTGTTGGCGGTTCATGCTGATTTTCCTCTGCGTTCCCGGCGGTGAGAGTTGCGGTAAAATGCTGTTTTTTCAGGAATTGCCGTGATCACGATCGCCCTGTCCAAGGGCCGCATCTATGACGAAACCGCGCCGTTGTTGAGGCGCGCGGGCGTCGTCGCGCGCGACGATCCGGAGCAATCGCGGAAATTGATCCTGCGCACCAATCGAGCCGACGTGCGGCTACTCATCGTGCGCGCGTCCGACGTGCCGACTTACGTGCAGTACGGCGCAGCCGACCTCGGCGTGGCCGGCCGGGACGTGCTGGACGAGAACGGCGGGCAGGGGCTCTACCAGCCGCTGGACCTCGGTATTGCCCGCTGCCGCATGGTGGTGGCGGCCCCGGCCGGATTCGACTACCGGCGCGCGGTGCGCCAGGGCGCGCGGCTGCGCGTCGCGACCAAGTACGTGCAGACCGCGCGTGAGCATTTCGCCCTGAAAGGCGTGCACGTCGATCTGATCAAGCTCTACGGTTCGATGGAGCTGGCGCCGCTGACCGGCCTGGCAGACGCCATCGTCGATCTCGTGGACACCGGCCGGACGCTGCGCGCCAACCGCCTGAAGGTGGTGGAGGAAATCGCCCCGGTCAGCGCGCGCCTGATCGTCAATCAGGCGGCGCTGAAGTTGAAGCGCGCCGCGATCCAGCCGCTGCTCGAGGCGTTTGCGCGGGCGGCGCGATGATCCAGATCCGGCGCCTCGCCTCGACGCAGCCCGATTTCGAGGCTCGCCTCGCAGAGCTGCTCGCCTACGAGTCGGTTCAGGACCCGACGGTGGAGGCTACGGTCGCGGCCATCCTCGCCGACGTGAGAGCACGCGGCGACGCCGCGGTGCTCGAGTACACGCGGCGGTTCGATCGCGCTTCGGCGGACTCGGCCGCCGCGCTCGAGGTGCCGCGCGCGGAGCTCAGGCGGGCCCGTGCCCGGGTTCCGGCAGCGAGCCGGATCGCGCTCGAGACGGCGGCGCGGCGCGTGCGCGCCTATCACCGGAAGCAGCTGGCGGCCTCATGGCGCTATCGCGAACGGGCCGGCATCGTGCTGGGCCAGCGCGTAACCGCGCTCGATCGTGTCGGTATTTACGTGCCGGGCGGAAAGGCGTCGTATCCGTCGTCGGTCATCATGAACGCGGTGCCCGCTCGGGTGGCCGGCGTGCGCGAGGTCATCATGGCGGCGCCGGCGCCTGACGGCGAGCGCAATGATCTCGTGCTCGCGGCAGCCGCGATCTGCGGCGTGGACCGCGTCTTCTGCGTGGGAGGCGCGCAAGCGATCGCCGCGCTCGCCTACGGCACCGCGACGATTCCCGCGGTGGACAAGATCGTGGGCCCCGGCAATGTCTATGTCGCGGCCGCCAAGCGGCGCGTGTTTGGCGTCGTCGGCATCGACATAATCGCGGGGCCGTCGGAGGTGGTCGTGGTGTGTGACGGCAGCACGGATGCCGACTGGGTGGCGATGGATCTTTTCGCCCAGGCCGAGCACGACGAGCTGGCGCAGGCGATACTCATCACCCCCGATGCCAGGTTCATCGAGGCGGTCGCCGCCAGCATGACCCGCCAACTCGCCGCGTTGCCGCGGAGCGAGGTGATCGCGGCCGCGCTATCCAGGCGCGGCGCGCTCATACGCGTGCGCAACCTCGACGAGGCGTGCCGTCTGGTGAATCGCATCGCCCCGGAGCATCTTGAGCTGTCCGTCCGGGACCCGGACAAACTGTTGCCGAAGGTCCGCCACGCTGGCGCGATCTTTCTTGGGCCCTACAGCTCGGAGGCGCTCGGGGACTACTGCGCGGGCCCGAACCACGTGCTGCCCACTTCGCGCACCGCGCGCTTCTCCTCGCCGCTCGGTGTCTACGATTTCCAGAAGCGCTCCAGCGTGATCCGCGTCTCGCGCGAAGCCGCGCACGGGCTGGGCGCGGTCGCCGCGACGCTCGCGCGCGGCGAGGGGCTCGTCGCGCACGCGAAGTCGGCCGAATACCGTATGAAGCGGAATAAGAGCTAGACGCAAAGGCGCAAAGACGCAAAGAATTCCAATGGGACAGCAGGAGTTTCTGTTCATATCGAGATTCCTTTGCGCCGTGGCGTCTTTGCGTCAAGAATTTCCACATGCCGAAGACACCTGAAGAGATTATTCGCGACGAGATCCTCGCGCTGAAGCCGTACCTCGTACCGGACGCGACCGGCATGGTGAAGCTCGATGCCATGGAGAATCCGTACCCGCTGCCTCCGGAGCTGCGCGGCCGCATCGCGCGGCTCGTCGAGCACGCCGCGTTGAACCGCTACCCGGATCCGTCCGCACCCGCGCTCAAGGAGCGGCTGCGCCGGGCCTTCGGCGTGCCCGAGGGCATCGAAGTGCTGCTGGGCAACGGGTCCGACGAGCTGATTCAGGTGCTCGCGCTGGCGGGTGCGCGGCCCGGCGCGGCTGTGCTCGGGGTGGAGCCTTCATTCGTGATGTTTCGAAGAATCGCGACGTACGCGGGAGCGCGCTACGTCGGCATGGATTTGCGCGAGGATTTTTCGCTCGACATCGAGCGGCTGTTGAGCGAAATTGAACGGCAGGCGCCGGCCCTGATCTTCATCGCCTACCCCAACAATCCGACCGGCAACCTGTTCGACGCCGGAATGATCGAGCGGGTCATCGAGGCGGCACCGGGCCTGGTCGTGATCGACGAGGCGTACCACGGATTCGCCGGGCAGAGCTTCCTGCCCCGCCTTGCCGGCTACCCGAACCTGCTGGTGATGCGCACTCTGTCGAAGCTGGGGCTCGCCGGCCTCCGGCTGGGCGTCTTGTTGGGCGCGCCGCGCTGGATCCGGCAGCTCGACAAGCTGCGTTTGCCCTATAATGTGAGCACGCTCACGCAGCTCATCGCGGCCGTGGTGCTCGAGTACGGCTCGGTGTTGACAGAACAGGCCACGGCGATCAAGCTTGAGCGGGGTCGCCTCCTCGCCGAGTTGCGGCGGGTGCCGGGTGTGACGACGTATCCGAGCGACGCCAACTTCATACTGTTCAGAGTCAGCCACGCGGAGCGCGCTTTCGACGGACTGAAACGACGCGGAGTACTGATCAAGAGTCTCCACGGTTCTCATCGCCTGCTCGCGGACTGCCTGCGGGTGACGGTCGGCACGCCGGATGAGAACACCGCCTTTCTCACCGCATTGACGCAAACCCTCGACGATTGAACTCCACGCCCGTCTCGCGCGCGGCGCGCCCGCCCCGCTGTCAGCACGGCCATGCGTAAAGCCGAAGTCACCCGCAACACGAACGAGACCCGCATCGGCGTCAAGCTGAACGTCGACGGCTCCGGACGCGCGAGCATTGCGACCGGGGTGCCGTTTCTCGACCACATGCTCGAGCAGGTCGCCCGCCACGGCGTGTTCGACCTCGAGGTGTCGGCGGACGGCGACCTGAAGATCGACGCGCACCACACCGTGGAGGACGTGGGCATCACGCTCGGGCAGGCATTTGCCAAGGCGATCGGCGACAAGAAAGGCGTGCGGCGCTACGGGCACGCCTATGTGCCGCTCGACGAGGCACTGTCGCGGGCGGTGGTGGATCTCTCCGGGCGGCCCGGCCTCGAGTACCACATCGATTTCGCGCGCGCGCGGATCGGTGAGTTCGACGTCGACCTGGTGCATGAGTTCTTCCAGGGCTTCGTCAATCACGCGCAGGTGACGCTGCATGTGGACAACCTCAAGGGCACGAACGCCCACCACCAGGCGGAAACGGCGTTCAAGGCATTCGCGCGGGCGCTGCGCATGGCGCTCGAGCCCGATGCGCGCGTGATGGACGTGCCTTCCACCAAAGGCAGTCTGTAGTCTCAAGTCTAAGGTCCAAGGTTTAAAGTCAAAGCGCCGCTGCTATTCGCATCAATCCTTAAACCCGAAACTTTAGACTTCAGACCGTTATTTCATGAGTGACGTCGCCGTCGTCGACTACGGAATGGGCAACCTGCGCTCGGTCGCGAATGCGATCGAGCATGTCGCGCCCGGGCTCTCGGTCGAAGTGACGAGCGATGCGCGGCAGGTGATGCGCGCGGCGCGCGTGGTCTTTCCGGGCCAGGGCGCGATGCCGGAATGCATGCGCGAGCTGGACGCGCGCGGGCTGCGCGAGGCGGTGCTGGAGGCCGCGGGCGCGAAGCCGTTCCTCGGCATCTGCATCGGCCTGCAAATGCTGTTCGAGGCCAGCGAGGAGGGCGATACGCCCGGGCTCGCCCTGCTCCCGGGTCGTGTGCGGCGCTTTCCGGCGGCAAGCATGGTGGACAGCCGCGGCGTCCGCCTCAAGGTGCCGCACATGGGATGGAACGAGGTGCGGCAGACGGTCGAGCATCCCTTGTGGCGGGGGGTCGCTCAGGGCAGCCGCTTCTATTTCGTGCATAGTTATTTCCCGGTGCCCGGCGACCGCGAGCTGACCGCCGGCGAGACCGTTTACGGCGTGCCGTTCACGTGCGCGGCCGCGCGCGGCAACGTCTTTGCCGTGCAGTTCCACCCGGAAAAAAGCGCCGAGGCCGGCCTGAGACTGCTTGCCAATTTCGTGGAATGGCAGCCCGCGGCGCTGCGCACCACGCGGCGTGCCGCGGCATCGCCGGCCGCGTGACGTCATGCTCCTCATTCCCGCGATCGATCTGAAGGACGGCAAGTGCGTGCGCCTGAAGCAGGGCGCGATGGACAAGTCCACCGTCTTCTCCGACGATCCGGCGGCGATGGCCGAGCGCTGGCTCAAGCTCGGCGCGCGCCGGCTGCACGTCATCGACCTGAACGGCGCCGCCGCCGGCCGCCCCAAGAACGAGCCGGCGATCAAGGCGATCGCGTCCGCGGTGGGCGACAAGCTGCCGATACAGCTGGGCGGGGGCATACGCGATCTCGACACGGTCGAGCAGCTGCTCGATTCCGGCGCCAGTTACGTCATCATCGGCACCGCGGCGGTGAAGACGCCGGGATTTCTGCACGACGCGTGCACGGCTTTTCCCGGGCGCGTGCTGGTTGCGCTCGACGCGAAGGATGGCAAGGTGGCGGTCGACGGCTGGTCGAAGATGACCGGACACGAGGTGCTCGATCTCGCCCGGAAGTTCCAGGATTACGGCGTGGAGGCCATCATCTACACCGACATCGGGCGCGACGGGATGCTGACTGGCGTCAATATCGCCGCCACCGTGGCGCTGGCCAAGGCGCTCACGGTGCCGGTGATCGCGAGCGGCGGTATCACCAGCCTGGAGGACATCAAGTCCCTCTGCGCAGTCGAGCACGAAGGCATCACCGGCGCCATCACCGGACGCGCCATCTACGAGGGCAGGCTGGATTTCGCGAAAGCCCAGAAGCTGGCCGACGAGCTCTCGAAGAAACGCGAGGGTAATGAGTAATGGGTAACGGGCAGTAGCGGTTTGCTTCCGGTCTGTCACCCATCACCCATCACTCATTACTCATCACTCCGGATGGGCCTGGCCAAGCGCATCATCCCCTGCCTCGACGTCACGGCGGGGCGCGTGGTGAAGGGGGTCAATTTCGTCGGGCTGCGCGACGCCGGCGATCCGGTGGAAATCGCGCGGCGTTATGACGAGCAAGGCGCGGACGAGCTCACGTTTCTCGATATCACCGCCTCGAGCGACGGGCGCGACCTGATCGTGAGCGTGGTCGAGGCGGTCGCGGCCCAGGTCTTCATCCCCCTGACCGTGGGCGGCGGCGTGCGCTCGGTGGAGGACGTGCGGCGGCTGCTTAACGCGGGCGCCGACAAGGTGAGCATCAACACCGCAGCGGTGCAGAGGCCGCAACTGGTCGAAGAGGCCGCCGGGCGCTACGGCTCGCAGTGCATCGTGGTGGCGGTGGACGCAAAGCGCGCGGCGGGCGCGGGTGCGCCGCGGTGGGAGGTTTTCACGCACGGCGGCCGCACGGCGACCGGGCTCGACGCGCTGGAATGGGGCCGCCGCATGGAAGCGGCCGGCGCCGGCGAAATCCTGCTCACCAGCATGGACCGCGACGGCACGCGCAGCGGCTTCGATCTCGAGCTTACCCGCGCGTTTTCCGATGCGCTCGCGATCCCGGTGATTGCGAGCGGCGGGGTCGGCAACCTGGATCATCTCGCCGAGGGCATCCTGCAGGGCCGCGCCGACGCCGTGCTCGCCGCGAGCGTGTTTCACTACGGCGAGTACACCGTGCGCCAGGCCAAGGAGCATATGGCGCGGCGGGGAATCGAGGTCAGAATCTAGTTTCAGGTTTAAAGTTTAAGGTCTAAAGTTGCATACTATGCGGCTAACGCGATGTATACCTTAAACTTGAAACTTTAGACCTGAGACCCGCAATTCGTGAACGACGACTGGCTCGACAAGGTCAACTGGGCGCACGACGGGCTGGTGCCGGCGGTGGCGCAGGAAACCGGCAGCGGCAAGGTCCTCACGGTGGCGTGGATGAATCGCGAGGCGCTCGGCAAGACGGTCGCGACCGGGGAAGCCCATTACTGGTCACGCTCGCGCGGAAAACTGTGGCGCAAGGGCGAAACCTCCGGCCATGTCCAGAAGGTGAGGGCCATCCGCCTCGACTGCGACGAGGACGTGATCCTGCTGGAAGTGGAACAGAACGGCGGCATCGCCTGTCATACCGGTCGTCACAGCTGCTTTTTCCGGCGGCTCGACGGCGGGAAGTGGGTGGTGACCGAGCCCGTGCTCAAGGATCCCCGGGACATTTACCAGCGATGATCGACGCCAATCTTCTTCACCGGCTGGGAAAAGTGATCGCAGAGCGCAAGCGGGACGACCCGTCCACGTCCTACGTGGCGAGCCTGTTCGCGAAGGGCCAGGACGCGATCCTGAAGAAGATCGCCGAGGAGGCCGCCGAGACGGTGCTTGCCGCCAAGGGCGGTGATAAACTGCAGGTCGTGCGCGAAACCGCCGATCTGTGGTTCCACAGCATGGTGCTGCTGGCGTGGCATGGCCTCGCACCCGAAGACGTGCTCGCCGAATTGCGGCGCCGCGAAGGCATTTCCGGAATTGAGGAGAAGAAGTCCCGCGGGTGACCGGGACTTCTGGAGGAAAAGGACGATGGGCTCGTTGAGCATCTGGCACTGGCTGATCGTGCTGCTGGTGGTGGTGCTGATCTTCGGCACCAAGAAGCTGCGCAATATCGGCACCGACCTGGGTGGCGCGGTAAAGGGCTTCAAGGATGGCATGAAGTCGGAGGACGACAAGTCCGCGCAGGCCAAGGCGGAACTTCCCGCTTCCACCGGCGAAACCATCGAGGGCCAGGCCAAGAAGGAAACGCCCAAGACGTGAGGCGGGGGGCGTGAGGCGCGCCGAAACGACGACTCCCGGTCCCGGGTTTACGCCTCAGTCCTCACCCCTCTCTCCCCCGATGTTTGATATCGGTTTCTCGGAGCTGCTCCTCATCGCGGTCGTGGCGCTGATCGTGATCGGCCCCGAGCGCCTGCCCAAGGTCGCACGCACGTTGGGGCACCTGTTCGGCCGCATGCAGCGCTACGTCAACGACGTCAAGGCCGACATCTCCCGCGAGATGGAGCTCGACGAGCTGAGGAAGATGCAGTCGAGCATGGAAGACGCGGCCCGCTCCTTCCAGAGTTCCGTCAACCAGGGCGTCGGCGAGGCCGAGCGCGAGATGGACCGGCTGGCGCAGGATACGCAGTCGGCGGCGGACGCCTACGCCGAAGCCCCGGCCCCGGTTGAGCCGCCTGCGTCAGCCGCGCCGGCGCAGCGCGAGCTGGCGCTGGACACCAACCAGAAGCCGCCTGCGCACGACAAGGCGTAAGAGCATGCGACCCGCGTCGGCATGGGTGGCCCGGCAATTGCCCGGCGCAGTGCGGAGCGGCGGGTCAGGACACGGACTACCCGTCACGAGTCACGAGGCGCGAGTCACGCTTCATCCGGCATGACGGAAGACACCTTTATTTCCCACCTCATCGAGCTGCGCGACCGGCTGTTGCGCGTGCTGATCGCGGTGGGCGTGGTGTTCGTCTGCCTGTTCCCGTTCGCGTCAGACCTCTACGACCTGCTCGCGTACCCGATGATGCGCGCGCTGCCGGAGGGCGCGAAAATGATTGCCACCGGCGTCGTCGCGCCGTTCCTGATACCGGTCAAGGTTGCCGCGCTGGTGGCGTTCGCAGTAGCGCTGCCGTATGTGCTCTACCAGACCTGGGCGTTCGTCGCGCCCGGCCTCTATGCCCACGAGCGGCGCCTGGTGGTGCCGCTGGTGTTTGCGAGCACCCTGCTGTTCTTCGTGGGCGTCGCGTTCTGTTATTTTTTCGTGTTCGGCGTCGTCTTCGATTTCGTCTACTCGATCGCCCCCAAGAGCATCTCCGTCGCGCCCGACATCGAGAACTACTTCAGCTTTGTGATCACGCTGTTTCTTGCGTTCGGGGCGACCTTCGAGGTGCCGATCGTGGTGCTGATCCTCACGCGCATGGGGGTGGTCACGATCGAACAGCTCGCAGGCATCCGTCCCTATTTCATCGTGGGCGCCTTCGTGGTCGCCGCGATCGTCACCCCCCCCGACGTGATTTCGCAGCTGCTGCTTGCGATCCCGATGTGCGTGCTCTACGAAGTCGGGATGTTCGCCGCGCGAATATTCGGCAGGCCGCGGCGGCCCGGGGACGATGAAGAAAAACTCCCGGAGGCTGAAGGCGAGCGCGGGCCCTGAGCCAGCGCTTACTTGCGCTTCTGCGGTGGGGGCCGCCGACCGATGACGACGGTCGTTTCGGTTTCGGCCCGATTGCGCGTGAGTTTGATCGCGGCTTTCTGACCCGGCGGCAGCGCGGCGATCAGGTTGAGCATGGTGGTGGTGTCGCCGACCGGCCGACCATTCACGGAATTGAGCACGTCGCCAGGCTTGATTCCCCCCTTGTCGGCGGGGCTGCCGCGCTCCACCTGCGTGATCAGCACGCCGCGCGTCGCGGGCAGGTTGAATGATTGCGCAATCTCCGGCGTGATGTCCTGGACGCCCACCCCGATCCAGCCGCGCGTCACCGAGCCCTTCTGGACGATCTGCTCCATCACCAGCCGGGCGATGGAGACCGGGATGGCGTAGCCGATGCCCATCGAGCCCCCGGTCTGCGAGTAGATGGCGGTATTGATGCCGACCAGGCTGCCGTCCGCGTCCACCAGCGCCCCGCCCGAGTTGCCGGGGTTGATCGCGGCGTCGGTCTGGATGAAGCTCTCGAACGTGGTGATCCCGAGATGGCTGCGCCCGAGCCCGCTCACGATCCCCATGGTCACGGTTTGACCCACGCCGAAGGGATTGCCGATGGCGAGCACCACGTCGCCCACGCGCAGCTGCTCGGGCTGCGCGAAGCGGATGGACGGCAGCTTCTCCAGCTCGATCTTGAGCACCGCCAGGTCGGTCTCGGGATCGGTGCCGACGACGCGCGCTCTCACCTTGCGTGAGTCGGCGAGCGCGATCTCGATCTGGTCCACGGATTCGATCACGTGATGGTTGGTGAGAACGTAGCCATCCGCGCTCACGATCACGCCCGAGCCCAGGCCTTCCCGGCGTCGCGGCCCCGCGTCCTGCGGGTCGCCGAAGAAATAGCGGAACAGGGGATCATCCATGAACGGCGGACGGGGCCGCTTCACTTCCTGGCTGGTGAAGATGTTGACCACCGCGGGCATGGCCTGGCGCGCCGCGTCCCGGAAGGACGCGACCGCGCGCGCCGGGGTCTCCGGCTGCGGCTTCTTCACCGGCGCGATGTCGCCGCGCATATTCCAGGTGAGGACGTCGGGGCGCAACGTCGAAACCACGAACAGCACGGCCAGGCAGACGGTCGCGGTCTGCGCGAAGATGAGCCAGAACTTCCGCATGGGAAACGGTGGGCGGGGACGCCGCTGACTTCGGGAAAAATTATTCTGCTCGAATCATAGCAAAATGCGACCGCGGGCTCCGGGCGCGGGCCGCGGTGGCGCGCGGCGCCGCAACCCCGAATCGGGCACACCCTTGTAACACATTGATCGTTTGATGTTTTCTCACGTTTCGCTTCAAATCCCCAAGGGCCTTTGTGTAGAATGGCGAGATTTCCGGAGTGGGGCATAAGCGCATGGCGGACAAAGCGTTGGATCAGGGCAAGCGGCGTTTTCTGGTGGCCGCCACGAGCGTCGCGGGCGGCATCGCCAGCGTTGCCGCCGCGGTGCCGTTTGTCGCCAGCATGTGGCCTTCGGAGCGCGCCAAGGCGGCCGGCGCGCCGGTCGAGGCGGACATCGGTAATCTCGCCCCCGGGGAAATGACGCGCGTCGAGTGGCGCGGCAAGCCGGTGTGGATCGTGAGGCGCACGCCGGAGATGCTGGAGACGGTCCGGCAGAACGACACCAGGGTCGCCGATCCCCGGAGCGAGCGCAAGATGGAGCTCACGCCGGAGTACGCGCGCAATGAATTCCGCTCGATCAAGCCCGAGTACCTGGTGGTGGTCGGCATCTGCACCCATCTCGGCTGCTCGCCGGTGGACAAGTTCAAGGCCCAGGCCGA
Organism: Burkholderiales bacterium; assembly: GCA_036397875.1. Classification (GTDB taxonomy): domain Bacteria; phylum Pseudomonadota; class Gammaproteobacteria; order Burkholderiales; family SG8-41; genus SG8-41. Next base: position 3,751 of record DASWIC010000124.1, on the reverse strand, counting down.
ACCGTTCGAGGCCGACTGGAAGGGCGGCTTCTACTGTCCCTGCCACGGCTCGCTGTTCGATCTCGCGGGCCGCGTCTACAAGAACAAGCCGGCGCCAGACAATCTCGAGGTTCCGCCCCACATCTATCTTTCCGACACCAAGCTCCTGATCGGCGTGGATCAGAAGGGAGCGTGATGAGCGTCAAAAGAGTTCCCTGCGACGCTCAACCCTCACCCCCGCCCCTCTCCCGAGCGGAGAGGGGGGATTCGAGGCGCAATTGCCTCGTGGGGCATTTGCGCGGGGATCGATAGGCATGGCGGTCGCGGAAAAACAGCCGGTCGCGGTGACCTGCGCCGGCCCGCTCAACGGCGTGATAAGCGGCGTTCTTACCTGGGTCGACCAGCGCTTCCCGCTGGTGTCGCTGTGGCGGGACCACCTCGCCGAGTATTACGCGCCGAAGAACTTCAATTTCTGGTACTACTTCGGCTCGCTCGCGATGCTGGTGCTGGTGCTGCAGATCGTGACCGGGATCTTTCTCACGATGCACTACAAGCCCGACGCCGCCCAGGCCTTCGCCTCGGTCGAGTACATCATGCGCGACGTGCCGGCGGGCTGGCTCATCCGCTACCTGCACTCGACCGGCGCTTCCGCGTTCTTCATCGTCGTTTACCTCCACATGTTCCGCGGGCTCCTGTACGGCTCCTATCGCAAGCCGCGCGAGCTGATCTGGATCTTCGGCATGCTGATCTACCTTGGTCTCATGGCGGAGGCGTTCTGCGGCTACCTGCTGCCGTGGGGCCAGATGTCGTTCTGGGGCGCGCAGGTGATCGTCAACCTGTTCGACGCCATTCCGCTGATCGGGCCCGACCTGTCGCTCTGGATTCGCGGCGACTACGTGGTGTCGGACGCGACGTTGAACCGCTTCTTCTCGTTCCACGTCATCGCGATCCCGCTGTTGCTGCTCGGGCTGGTCGCCGCGCACATCATGGCGCTGCACGAGGTGGGTTCCAACAACCCGGACGGCGTCGAGATCAAGAAGGTGAAGGACCCGGAGACCGGCCACCCGGTTGACGGCATCCCGTTCCACCCGTATTACACGGTGAAAGACACGCTGGGCGTGGTGGTGTTTCTCATCGTGTTCAGCGTGATCATGTTCTTCATGCCGGAATTCGGCGGCTACTTCCTGGAGTACAACAACTTCATCCCGGCCGACCCGCTCAAGACCCCTGCGCACATCGCGCCGGTGTGGTACTTCACGCCGTACTACTCAATCCTGCGCGCGGTCACCGAAGATTTCATGTGGGTGCTCGCCGCGGCGCTGATCGCCTACTCGGCCCTCGTTATCCTGGCGGTGCAAAACACGGTGGTGAGAGTCGCGATCGCGGTGACCGGCGCCGTGCTGCTGGCCGGGTTCTTCACCTTCGATCCCAAGGTGTGGGGCGTGGTGCTGATGGGTGCGGCGACGCTGGTCTTCTTCCTCCTGCCGTGGCTCGACCAGAGCCCGGTCAAGTCGATCCGCTACAAGGGGCCCCTGGTCAAGGTCGCGCTCGCGCTGTTCGTCATCGCATTCCTCGTCCTCGGCTATCTCGGTACCCTCAGCGTAACGGAGGGGCGCACGATCGCGGCGCAGGTCTGCACCCTGATCTATTTCGCGTTCTTCCTGCTGATGCCGTGGTACACCCGGATGGACAGGACCCGGCCCGAGCCCGAGCGGGTGACCGGGTGAGGGGCGCGGCCATGATGCTCTCAAGAACGCTGGCATGGATGCTGCTCGCGGTGCCGCTGGCGGTGGCGGCGTCGGAGAGCATCAAGCTCGATCGCCTGCCGGCCGACGTCAGCGCGCGCGATCCGGTCTCGCTGCAGCGCGGCGCGCAGGTCTACGTCAACTACTGCCTGGGCTGCCACAGCGCCGCCTTCATGCGCTACAACCGGCTGCAGGATCTTGGGCTCACCGAGCAGCAGATACGGGACAACCTGATCTTCACCGGGGCCAAGGTCGGCGAACTCATGAAGATCGCCATGGACCCGAGAGACTCCAAGGAGTGGTTCGGCACGCCGCCGCCGGACCTCACCGTGATCGCGCGCTCCCGTTCTTCGAGTGCCGGCAGCGGCGCGGACTGGCTCTACAGCTATCTGCGCGGCTTCTATCGCGACTTCTCGCGCCCCACCGGCTGGAACAACACGGTGTACCCGAATGTGGGCATGCCTCACGTGCTGTGGCAGCTCCAAGGCGAGCAGGTCCTCGCGACCGAGGTGCAATCGATTGCGCGCGGAACCAAGGGGGAAGTGGAAAAGCACGAGATGCAGAAGCTCGCACTGGGGAAGCCCGGCTCCATGAAGCCAGCCGAGTACGACCGCATGGTGGGCGACCTCGTGAATTTCCTGGTTTACGTCGGCGAGCCCTCCCGGCAATCCCGCGTTGAGCTCGGCATCTACGTGCTGTTGTTCCTGGGCGTGCTGTTCGTGCTCGCTTACCTGCTCAAGAAGGAATACTGGAAGGACGTGCATTGAGAACCGGTAAGCGGCAAGCAGTAAGCGGTGAGCAGGATGCTCGCCAGCCTGCCAGCCGCTCACTTCTGACCGCTCACCGCTGACCGCTCACCGTTTACCGCTCATATGATGACCCTATACTCCGGCACGACCTGCCCGTTCAGCCAGCGCTGCCGCATGGTGCTCTACGAGAAGGGCATGGACTTTCAGATCGTGGACGTGGATCTCTTCAACAAGCCGGAGGACCTGGCGGTGATGAACCCCTATAACCAGGTGCCGGTGCTGGTCGAGCGCGACCTCATACTCTACGAGTCCAACATCATCAACGAGTACATCGACGATCGCTTCCCGCACCCGCAGCTGATGCCCGCCGATCCCGTGATGCGGGCCCGCGCGCGCCTGTTCCTGTTCCGCTTCGAGCACGAGTTGTTCAGCCATATCGAGGTGATCGAGAAGGGCACGCAAAAGCAGGGCGACAAGGGCCGCGCCATCATTCGCGACAACCTGACCCAGATCGCGCCGGTGTTCACCAAGCAGAAATTCATGCTGGGCGAGGAGTTCACCATGCTCGACGTGGCGATCGCGCCGCTCCTGTGGCGGCTCGACCATTATGGCATCTCGCTGCCCAAGACGTGCGCGCCGCTCATGAAGTACGCCGAGCGCCTGTTCAGCCGGCCCGCGTTCATCGACGCGCTCACCGCCTCTGAAAAAATAATGCGTAAATAGGCGCGGCGATGGCGGAAAAGTCGACCAAGCCCTATCTCATCCGCGCCATGCACGAATGGTGCTCGGACAGTGGTTTCACGCCGTACATCTCGGTACAGGTTGATGCCAACACGCGGGTGCCGGCGGAGCACGTCAAGAACGGCGAGATCGTGCTCAACATCGGCTACGACGCCACGCACCGGCTCACCATCGGCAACGAGCTGATCCAGTTCGCGGCGCGCTTCAACGGTGCCTCGCGCGAGTGCACGGTCCCGATCGAGGCCGTGACCGGCATCTTCGCCAAGGAGAACGGGCAGGGGCTGTTCTTCCCGCGCGAGGCGGCGCCGGAAAACGGCGTCAAGCCACCCTCCGAGCCGTCCCCGCCCAATGGCAACGGCGGCAAGCCCAAGCTGCAAGTCATAAAGTGACTGGTGGGTTGCGAGTCGGGTGTAACCGTCAGACGTCGAATCACGAATCACCAATCACGATTCACGCTTCTTCAGGCGCGGCGGCGGCGGATTTCGTTGATCACCACGCTGTTGTCGAGCTCGGCCTCGCCCGCGGCGACGCAGCCCT
>DASWIC010000123.1:0-2644 GCA_036397875.1 Burkholderiales bacterium | reverse complement strand
CATCGATTCGGGGATGGGCTGCGTGAGCTGAGCGACGGCCGGTGTGGCCACGACGACGGCCGCACACGCCGCGAGAAGATGAGACACGCGTCGGATCATGGTTCGTGCTCCTGGTTGTTGATCGATCTCTGCTCCCCTGTCGCCGGTCGGAGGTGGGTATGCCCCGGCGAGGAGCGGCATATGTGTGCTACGCGCGGCTCGCCCTGGGTGTTGAGGGCGGACCGGGCCCAACCGGCCGGCGTCGAGCACGCGACGCCTTCCTGGTGCGCGCGGTGGCGATGCACGGCGCCTCTGCGCGCCAGCGCATGGTGAGCCCGCGCAAGGCCTATCCCGTGGACCTGGGCTGATCGCGCTCTTCGAGCGCGCCGGCCGGAAACGGGCGGGGTGGTTCGCGCCCGGCGCGATCCCTACGCGTCGAGCTCCTCCCGTCGCTTGGTCAACAGCCGCTCGGCGAACGAGATCACTCCGCGCAAGTAGGGTGCGTTGGAGTTGACAGCCATCGAGTCTGCCTGACGAAGGCCACCGCGCCTGCGACGAGCAGGGAGAGTTGCGGTGTCATCATCGGTGCCTCCTGACGAGTGTCGGCGGAACCGGCGTTTCCCGTGCGGGTATGTTTGCCGAGACCCGTCAAGCATCGAACACCGACCTCGCAGCACTCAGTCCCGGAGGCCGATATCTTCCAGCTCATGAGAGCCGTCCCTGTCACCGCCCTGCTCGTCGCGGCGGCCGCGTCAGGCGCCGGAGCGCAGCACTCCGGCGGCACGATGACCGACTCCATTCGACCTGACGGCATTATCCGGGCCTCCCGCGTCGTCGACTCGGTATTCGTGGACCGTACCCTGCCGCACGGGTTCGTATTCGGGGGGGATTGGGGTGCCTACCTGATGGCCCGGCTCGGCGCCGTTCCGATCCCTGACGACCTCAAGATCGCGGTCGACACGGACACGCGGCGCATCGTCCTGCACACGCGCGTCGGCGATCTGCCGCTCATCGCGCGCCAGGCGCTCGGTCCCATGCTCGGCTTCCTGCCGCCGCAGACGGTCGTCGAGGGCGAGATCGGCCTCGACAAGTTGGGCCCGCAGGTGGTGCGCTTCCGGCTCACGGCCGTCCGGTTGAACGGCATGACGGTGCCGGAGCCGTTCCTTCAGGCGGTGATGACGGGCGTGGGCCGGGATTATCCGAAGCTCACCAAGACCGGGCGAGACCTCCTGATCCAAATTCCGCGGGATGCGGAGGTGCTGTTGGCGCCGGGCGGGGTGCAGTTGATCGGGCCGGCGGCGGAGTCGGCTCCAGGGGGGTCGGTGGGAGGGTAGTTCGTGGGATCGGTGGGGCGGTAGTCTCGCGTCACCGAGTTTCTGGCCGCACGTGGCCGCAGCAGGGGCGGCGCTGGCGGTCACTGCCAAGGCTTCTGCGGCCGGATCGCAGCCGCCTCCGGGTGTACATCTCAATGTGCACATCGCGGACTTGCTGCGCGACAGACTGTCGATGGACGCCGCAAACACCGGCTGGTTACTTTTAGAGGCGCAGGCATCGACACATGATGCCTAGCACCCACGCTGCCAGGCAAGCACCGGCGTCTCTCCTGTGGCCTAGTGCCCGTGACCACCAAGCGCTGGGCGCAGCTACCAGGGACCGGAGGTCCGTGTGATTCAAGCGATGGGGCTGGATGCTGCCGCGCTCGAGCAAGCAGCCGCGACCGCCGCGGCGCAGGGCGGCGCCCGGCTCGTCGTGTTGTTTGGCTCGGCGGCACGTGGTGAAGCCCGGGCGCGGGACTTGGACATTGGCATCCTCGCTGCCGCGCCTATCGATGCCGTAGCGGCCACCAATACGCTCACACGCGAGTTGCACAGGCAGGCGGTGGATGTCACGGACCTGCGACGCGCGGACCCGGTCCTGCTCGCGCTGGTGGCGCGGGACGGGATCCCACTCTATGAGCAGGCCCCGGGTGAGTTTGCGCGGTTCGTCTCGGTGGCGATGCGTCGGTTTGCCGACACGCAGAAATTCCGCAATTTCGCGGCGCGCTCGGGTTCGGCAGAAGCGCCATGACCGAGCTCGATCGAGCGCTGGTGCAGCGCAAGCTCGCCACCATCACGCGCAACCTTGCCGACCTGGCGCCCATCGCTGCGCTGTCGGCGGCGGAGTACGCCTCGGATCGCTTGCGGCGCAAAGCCGTGGAACGGCTGCTCCAAGAAGTGATCGAAGCCGCGGTCGATGCAAACCTCCACCTACTTCGCGCACTGAACGTCGACCTGCCGAACGACTACTACACGACCTTCATGGCCATAGGACGCCACGAGGTGGTCACGCTCGCGCTGGCGGAGCGCCTCGCGCCGGCTGCGGGGCTGCGCAATCGACTGGTGCACGAGTATGATGACATCGACGACGGGATTGTGCTGGGTGCGGTGGGTCGGGGATGTCGGGATTTCGCGGAGTACGTGGCGGCAGTCGAGCAGTATTTGCTCCAGCGCTAGAGCGGTGGGCGGTAACCCGTCCCAGGCATCGCGGGTACCGAAGCGCATAGGAGGTCGGTCATGAGTACACCAAGCGGCTCACCGACATGCGGAAGACGGGTGCAGTCGCCGCGTCTCCTCCGGTGTGCACGCGTAGTGGCGAGTGCGATCCTCGCTGCATGCGGCACCCTCGA
>DASWIC010000122.1:0-3706 GCA_036397875.1 Burkholderiales bacterium | reverse complement strand
CCGGCGCGGCGCCAAGCGCGGCGCAGCAAAGCGCAGGCCGACAGTTCGCACGCCCGCCGCCCCTGCAGCTTCCCGCCCGGTGGTGATACCCGGCGCCTGGCCATTTCCGATGGGTCCCAAATCCCAGTAAAGCCGGACGCTCTGCGCCGGTTTACATCCGCGCGTTCGAGCGGACGCGGGATGCCCCGATCCGCTGCCCCGGCCCAAAGATCGCCACTCAACGCGCGGTTCCGGAATTTCCACATGGCGCTCTTGATCTAGCGCAACAACCTCCGTAGCCTGGCGCCGTAGGATGCGGCCGTAAGCGGGGCATTCTGCCCCCGACCCACGAACCGGAGGAACGCATGAAAACACCATGGATCATCGCGTTGGCGATGGCTGCCGGCGCAACGCTTTTCGGCACGGCACAGGCTAATGCTGCCGACGTCGTCGTCCGTTCCACGAAGGGCGAATTCAAGGAGGTGAAGGAGCGGGTGCTGCATGCGATCGAGAACCGCGGGCTCGTGCTCAACTACACCGCGCGCATCGGCGCCATGCTCGAACGCACCGGGAAGGACATCGGCGCCGCCCGCCGGATCTACGGCGACGCCGAGATGCTGGAATTCTGCAGCGCGCGCATCTCGCGCGATACCATGGAAGCCGACCCGCGCAATATCGCGTATTGCCCCTACTCCATCGCGATCTACACGCTGCCGAAGGAAAAGAACCGGGTCTACGTCGCCTACCGGCGTATCGAGGCGTCCGGCTCGGGGCAGTCAGCGAAATCGCTGCGCGCGGTGGACCAGCTCCTCGCCGACATCGTCGCCGAATCCCTCAAGTGATGGATCGGAAGCGCGTCATCGCGTCCAACATCCGCTCGGTCGGCTACGACGGGGGAAAGCAGTTGCTGGAGATCGAGTTTACGAGCGGGTCGATCGTGCAGTATTCGGGAGTCTCGCCGGAGGTCCACCGCCGGTTCGTAAACGCGCCCTCGCCCGGCAGTTTCTTCCAGGACCAGATCGAGGAGCACTTCCCGTCTAAGCGAGTCCGTTAGGTGGTCAGCGCTTTTTCCACAACTCCGCGAAGGCGCTGACCGCCGCATCCACGTCCGGTGCCGAGATGTGGCGGTGGGTCACGAAGCGCAGGACGCGCAGGTCGGCCGGCGCGACGAGCACGCCTTTACGCTTCAGGTCCGCCGACCACTGCGCCGCGCGGCGCCCGCTTTTCTTCACGTCCACGCGCACGAGGTTCGTCTCCACGTCCTTCGGTTCGCACAGGCTCGGATCGATCCGGTGTACACACTCCGCGAGCCGCCGGGCCGTCTGATGGTCCTCGGCCAGGCGCTGCGCCATGGTCTCGATCGCGACGATGCCCGCCGCGGCGAGCGGCCCGGCCTGGCGCATATTGCCGCCCACCATGCGGCGCAGTCCCCGGGCGCGCTCGATGAACGCCGCGCTGCCGCACAGGATGGAGCCCACCGGCGCCGACAGCCCCTTCGACACGCAGAAGCAGACGGAATCCGAGTTTCGTGAAATGTCGCTGACCGGGCAATCGAGCGTGATCGCCGCGTTGAAAATGCGCGCGCCGTCGAGGTGAACGGAAACGCCTTTCTCACGCGCAATCTCATGCACCACGCGCATGTGCGCAAGGGGCAATACCGCGCCCCCAGAGCGGTTGTGGGTGTTCTCCATCCAGACCAGGGCGGTGCCCATGTGGTGGCGCGTATAGGGCCGGATCGCCTCGCGCAACGCATCGACGTCCATCGCGCCGCGCCGGCCCGGAATGCCCCGATAGAAGAGGCCGGCGACGCCGGCAATGCCGCCCAGCTCGGCGTTGAGCGTATGCGAGCCGTCTTCGAGCAGGACCTCGCCTCCGCGCTGGGCGTGGGCGAGCATCGCGACCAGGTTTGCCATGGTGCCGCTTGGCATGAAGGCGCCGGCTTCCTTGCCGGTGCGCTCCGCAGCGAGCGCCTCGAGCTTCTGCACCGTTTCGTCGCCATCGCGCGAGTCGTCGCCGAAGGTCGCCTCGCGCATGGACTCGAGCATGGCCTCGGTGGGACGGGTGACCGTGTCGCTGCGAAGGTCGATCATGGCCGAGTTTATCGCACGGCGAGGAGAAAGTCGGCGACTTCGCGGAACCCGGCGCCGGCAGCGGAGGCAGTGACGTAGCGCGGCTCGTGGGTGAGTCGTCCGGCGAACGCGCTGATGTTGGCGACGCCGATCGCGTGCGGGAAAAACGCGAACATCGGCGCGTCGTTGGGCGAGTCGCCGACAAACACGTAGGTCTCGCGCGCCTGATCGAGGTCGATCGCCAGTTCCTCGCGCATCAGCCTGCGCGTCGCGGCGAGCTTGTCATAGGTGCCGAACCAGCCGTTGACGTGGATCGAGCTTACCTTGGCCGTCAGCCCGCGCGCCTGCATCAGTGTCACGATGCGGTCCACCGACTCGCGCGGCAGGCGTGCCACGTCTTCGCAGTAGTCGATCGCGAGATCGGTTTCGCGGTAGTGCTGGTCGGCTGCGACGGCGCAACCCGGCACCGCACGCACGATGTCCGCACCGATCGCCTGCAGCCGCTCCCGGTTTGCCGCGCGTGACGCGGCGTCACTGGCATACGCACGCTTCATCCGGCGCGCGTCGCGATCGTAGCGAAAGTAGAACGCCCCGTTCTCGCCCACGACCGCGGCGACCGGCCACATGCGCGCGATGTGGTCGCACCAGCCGGCGGGGCGCCCGGTGATGGGGACGACCTGCAAACCGGCCCGCTCCAGGCGCTCCATCGCGGCATAGGCGTCCGCGGTCAGCCTGCCGCCGGTGGTGAGCGTTTCGTCGATGTCGCAGAACATGCCACGGATTCCGCGGCGCGCCTCGGCTGGAAAATCGATCAGTGGCAGCATCGCTGCTCCGGGGCTGCAGGTCGAGTCATGAGTCACCCGTGGCAAGTCACGCCGCTGGGCGGTGCGCTGACGCCGTCAGCGGCACACTTCTTCCCCGGCGGGCGGCTCGGGCCGTGCGTTGAAACCGAAGCGCGTCGCCACCGTTGCCGACCGGATCGGTTCGACCCTGATGCCGGCGCCGCGAAACCGGAGCCAGAGCCGGGCTTCGCGCCCCTCCTGCAGCCGCAGCATCAGTGCGTCGATCGCATCCTCGGTGAGCGGCGCGCCCGCGGCATCAGTGAGATGCGGCAGCAGCCGGTCGAGATCGCGGTCGTGGACCGTGCCGACGCCGCGATCGGTATCGAGCAGCGCGGCGCCGGTCTCGTCGATCCACGCGCCGCTGATCGCGGATACCGGGCTGCCGGTGCTGGTCTCGAGCGCGAGCGGGCCATGGTCAGGGATGACAATGCGATAGACGTGCGGCGCGTAGTCGAGGTCGACGAATACGCGCTGGGGACCGTTCTGGAAATACCAGCAGCCGCGCTCGTCGCGCGCATAATTGCGGCCGATGAATTCCGTGACGAGAGCGTTCGAGATGCGCTCGCCTTTGATGCGCCACTGTCCGCGCCGGTCGAGGGAGAGCCAGCCGTAGACCGCCGGCACGTTCGGCCACTTGGCCATCCCGCGGAGAACAATCTCATCCATGGCAAAAATTTACCGCAGAGGCGCGGAGGCGCTGAGAAAGCGACAAAGACAATTAAAAAATAGAACAGGAAACCCCGGAATCCCCCACTATTGGTGGTTCCTACCTTCTGAAAAGTGGATTCTTCTCGGCGTCTCCGCGTCTCCGCGGTG
>DASWIC010000121.1:0-8732 GCA_036397875.1 Burkholderiales bacterium | reverse complement strand
CCGGTGGACTCGGCGAATACCACCGCGGCGTCGAGGTCGGACATGACCTGGCTGTCGGGAACGTGGTTCACCACCTTGGCGAAGATCTCCTGGTTGTCGGTCAACCGGGTGACATCGCCCTGGCGGAAATAGAGCTCGACCGAGATCGCGAAGTAACCGAGCTTGGCGAGACGCCGGCACACGTCCTTGATGTGCTCGTGCACGCCGAAGATTTCCTGGACCACCAGGACGAGGGGACGCTTGCCGCCTTTTTCCGGCAGCGCGCGGTAGGCGGGCACGGCTCCTGTCATGGTCTGGATCTTCACTTCGCCCGCGATGAGACCCTGGGTGTCCGTGCTGATGGCCGTCGACGCGATCGGCTGCACGATTCTCGCGAAGCCCTGCGGCAGCCACGCGGTCACGAGGTCACGCAGATTGTCTTCAGGTTGCGGCAGCACGCCGCGCAGCACGGATGCGCTCATGACTCCTCCCAGTTCAGATATTGGACCGTCGGCGGGCGACGGTCGCGCCAGTGTATAGCACCGTGCTTGACACCTCAAAGCCGCACGACTTAGATTCGCCGACTCCCCGTCCCTTCCTGCGTGCAGCCATGAAAATCACAACGGTCAAGAGCTACAGCGTGCACCCCGGCTGGCGCAAGAACCTCATTTTCGTCAAGGTCGAGACCGACGCCGGCGTGCACGGCTGGGGCGAGGCCTATTCGCAATACGACCGGGATCCCGCGGTGATCGCGCACCTCGAGGCGCTGGGCCGTTACGCGACGGGCCGGAGCCCGTTCGACATCAAGCATTTCACGCAGATCGCCTTCGACGACTACGCGCAGCGGCGCGGCTCGGTCGAGCTCTTTTGCGCGATCTCGGGCATCGAGCAGGCGCTGTGGGATATCGCCGGGAAGAGCTGCCGGCAGCCGGTCTACAACCTCCTCGGCGGGCGCTGCCGCGACAAGATCCGCGTCTATGCCAACGGCTGGAGCTATCAATTGAAGGAGCCGGCGGACTACGCGCGCGCGGCGGAAAAAGTCGTCCAGCAGGGGTTCGACGCGCTCAAGCTCGATCCGCTGCCAAGTCCCTGGCGCACCTGGATACCGAAGGAGCAGGAAGAGCGCGCGGTGCGGGTGGTGAAGGCGGTGCGCGACGCGGTGGGTCCCAAGGTGGACATACTAATCGACCAGCACCGGCGCCTGGCGCCGATGCACGCCATCCGTCTCGATCGGCGGCTGGCCGAATTCGGGCTCTACTGGATGGAGGAGTCATGCCAGGCGGAATATCCGGACGAGCTGGCGCGGATACGCAATGAGACGGGTCTTCCGATGGTGATCGGGGAGGCGACCTACACCAAGACCGGCTTCCGGCCGCTGCTGGAAAAGCGCGCGGCCGACATCCTGAATCCCGATGTCGCGTGCGTGGGGGGCATACTGGAGCTGAAGGAGATTGCGGCCATGGCCGAGCCGTACCTGGTGGCAATGTCACCGCACAACTACAACTCGACCCTGGTGGCGCTGGCCGCAACCGTGCACGCCTCGGCGGTGATGCCCAATTTCATCATCACCGAGTATTTCCTGCCGTTCGTCGAATTCTGCGACCGGATCTCACCCAATCAGTTGAAGCCCAGGAACGGCTATATCGAGCTGCCCACCGCGCCGGGGCTCGGCGTCGACGTCGACGAGGAAGCGCTCAGGCGGTTCCCCGGCAAGCCCTACGCGACTCGAACGCTGCGGCACCCCGGGGACGAGCCCGGGGGGATTTAGAAAACGGCACCCCCCCATCCTACCTTCCCCCCAAGGGGGAAGGGGATACCCGCCTTCGCGGGAATGACGGCCTCGAACCCCGCCTAAAGCGCGACGACCATTTCGTCACCTTGCGCCTCGATGCGCGCGCCGAACGGCGCGCTGCGCTCGACGAGATCGCCCAGCGCGGCCGCCTCCTCGCCGGGGGAGCGCAACAGCGTCTCGTTCCGGTCGTTGTGGCGCACGAAGCGCAGGGCAACGCGCTGGATCGCGCGCTCCTCCAGCACCACGCGGGCGAGCACCCCCACCCAGTCGCCATGCCTGCGGCCACCGTGGCCGGTGTGGAACGAGAAATTGCCCATGCCATAGAAGATGGGCCGGCCCTGGTAGATTTCGACCGGCAGCACGAAATGCGGCCCATGCCCGATGACGACGTCGGCGCCGGCGTCGATCGCCGCGCGCGCGATTTCGCGCATGTAGTCCAGCACCTCCTGGTGGAGCCCCCAGTGATGCGAGGCGATTACCACGTCCACCTGCGCGCGCAACGCGGCGATTTCCTCGCGAAAGCGGGCGAGGTACTGGGGATCGGCCCAGGTGACGATCACGGGCGGCACGCCGGGCCGGTTCGCCGGCGGCATCTCGGGGCGCGTCTTGTGCAACGGGAGCTGGTACGCGGTATGGCCACGCAGCACAGCCACACCGGCGGAGTGCCCGCCCGCCTCGTGATTCGTCGGCCAGTAGACGGATGTGCGCTGCAGGACGCCAAAGCGCATTCCCTTGCGCTCGACGATGGCGGGCGCATGGGCTGCGGCGTGGTTCGCGCCGCTGCCGGTGTGGGCGATGCCAAGCCGGTCCAGCTCGCGCAATGAATGCGTGATCGCCTCGCTGCCGTAGTTGACATTGTTCGCGGTACCGAGGGCATGGAAGCCCGCGAGCGTGAGCGCCTCGCCCGCGGCAGGCGGCGCATAGAACCCTTCATCGGCCAACGACCGCTCCGCCGGCGGCGCGTAGAGGCAGCATTCGAGATTGCCGAACAGGAAGTCCGCCGCGCGCAGCGTGGCGGCGACGCGCGCAAACGGCGCGCGCGGATCCGCCACGTTCATGAGATTGACGTCGCCGGTGAGCAGGAGCTGGCGTTGCATGGCTGGGGGCGAATCGGGTCGGCTTCGATTATATCGGGCGTCTGGAGCGGGTCCGGAATACGCGCAACCCTTGACAGCCCTGGCGGGGAGCGACAAGCTTGGCGCAGGGTCCAGATGCTGGAACCCGGTCACGGCGGGGCGAGGAGGGGGAGATGTTCAAGAACATCCTGATACCGACCGACGGTTCGGATTTGTCGCAACGAGCGGTACGCGCGGCGGTTGCGCTCGCCAAGCTCCACGGCGCGCGGATCACCGGCATCCACGTGATTCCCGATTACCACTTGCTGATCGCCTATGAAGGCGCATTCGACCCGGTCACCGAGGAGCGCATCGAAGAAGAAGCCAAGGTGCGCGCGGAGAGCTATCTCGCCTTTGTGCGCAAGTGCGCGGAGGACGAGCGCGTGCCGTGCGACACCCTGTGCGAAACGAGCGATCATCCGTACGACGCCATCCTCAAGGCGGCGGACGCCCGCCAGTGCGACCTGATCGTCATGACGTCCCACGGCCGCAAGGGACTCGCCGCGGTGCTGCTGGGCAGCGAGACGCGCAAGGTTCTCACCCACACCAAGATTCCCGTCCTGATCATGCGCTAGGCCGGCACGAGCCTGTTTCTGTAAGCGTTTGATATATATACTGTGTTTTGACAGTCCACAGTATGATGCATAGCAGCAGCAAACGCTTGCATTAGGCTCGGATTTCTGCAACAATTCGGGTGCGTTGCTGCTGCACAGGTGGCGGCGCACTCCTCCAAAACCTCCTCCTTTGGTGGAACCTTAAGCGCAACCTCCACAGGTTGCGCTTTTTTTTGCTCCCCTCCCGTAGTGCCGCCTTCGCACGGGGAACAGAGTCAGCCCCGTTTCCATCGTTTGATGCGGCGCAACATACGCGTTGTTCGTAAGGACTCGCGCAGGTCCCGGCGGGTCCTCCCGCAAGATACTGGTTCTCCAATGCTGGGGTGGCTCCCCCGGAGCAAGCTGCGGGCAGGCGCGCAATGCGGATCGGCGACAGCATTTGCGGATGATGGCGCGTGTTGAGCGGCCAGAGCTCGGTCCGTTCCAACGCACACGGCCCAACCGGTGCCCCGCGTCGGGTTGGGCGGTTTGTTATACTCAATCGATCCAGTACCGCAACGCGCGATCGCGCTCGGAGCTGCGGCAGCACTCCCGCGGGGCCGATCGGTGCGCGGCGCGCTGCGGACCACTGCGTGAACGCCACTGGAATGGCCGTTATTGACTCCGGTCAAGGCCGGGGCACAAACGGCTGTGAGATTCGGGTTCGCCCGCGAGCGGTGCCGCCGCGACAGCCGGAGAACACGGGTCTGACATGAAAATTCACGAGTACCAGGGCAAGGAGATCCTGCGCAAGTATGGCGTCGCCACGCCGCGCGGATATCCCTGCTTCAGCGTCGAGGAGGCCGTGGAGGCGGCGCAGAAGCTCGGTGGCCGCGCCTGGGTGGTGAAAGCGCAGATTCACGCCGGGGGCCGTGGCAAGGGCGGGGGCGTCAAGATCGCAACATCGCTCGCGGAAGTGAAGCGCCACGCGGAAGCGATCCTCGGGATGCAGTTAAAAACGCACCAGACCGGCCCCGGCGGACAGAAAGTGCGCCGGCTGCTGGTCGAGGAAGGCGCCGACAACCGCAAGGAGCTCTACCTCGGCATGGTGGTGGACCGCGGCACGCAGCGCGTGGTGCTGATGGCGTCCAGCGAAGGCGGCGTGGACATCGAGGCCGTTGCCGCGCAATCGCCCGAAAGAATACACAGGGTCACGATCGACCCTGTCGAGGGACTCATCGACCGGGACGCCGAAGAGGTCGCGCGCAGGATCGGCATCCCGCAGCGCGCTCTCCCGCAGGCCCGCGATCTCCTGAAGGGGCTGTACCGGGCATTCGACGAGACCGATGCGTCGCTCGCGGAAATCAATCCGCTGATCGTGACGGGCGATGAGCGCGTGCTCGCGCTCGATGCCAAGATGAACTTCGACGACAGCGCGCTCTTTCGCCATCCCGAGATCGTCGCCCTGCGCGACCTCGACGAGGAGGATCCCGCCGAGATCGAGGCCTCGCGCTTCGACCTGTCCTATATCTCGCTCGACGGCGACATCGGCTGCCTCGTCAACGGCGCGGGACTGGCGATGGCCACAATGGACATCATCAAGCTCTACGGCGGGAACCCCGCCAATTTCCTCGATGTCGGCGGCGGCGCATCCACCGAGAAGGTCACGGAAGCGTTCAAGATCATGCTGAAGAACCCGCAGTTGAAGGCGATCCTGGTCAATATCTTCGGCGGTATCATGAGGTGCGACGTCATCGCCGAGGGCGTCGTCGCGGCGGCGCGCCAGGTCAGCCTCCAGGTGCCGCTCGTCGTGCGGCTGGAAGGCACCAACGTCGAGCAGGGGAAGAAGATTCTGGCGGAATCCGGGCTGCCGATTATCACCGGAGCCAACATGGCCGACGCGGCGCAAAAGGTCGTCGCCGCTGCGCGGGCGAGGTGAACCGTGTCAGCGGCCGTATTGCCGGCGGGACCGGCCCTAAAGTGAGCGGTCACTTACCAGGAAATTCCCGCGTATCGCCATGAGCATACTGATCGACAGGAACACCCGCGTGATGACGCAGGGGATTACCGGCAAGACCGGGCAGTTCCACACCAGGATGTGCAAGGAGTACGCCAATGGAAAGCACTGCTACGTCGCCGGCGTGACCCCGAAAAAGGGTGGGCAGAGCTTCGAAGGCATCCCGATTTTCGAGACGGTGCGCGAGGCGCGAGACCGGACCGGCGCCTCGGTCTCGGTCATCTACGTGCCGCCGCCCTACGCGGCAGCGGCGATCGACGAGGCGGTCGATGCGGGGCTCGACCTGGTGATCTGCATTACCGAGGGCATCCCGGTGCGCGACATGATTCGTACCCGCTACCGCATGCGGGGGAAGAAGACGACCCTCATCGGCCCCAATTGCCCGGGCGTCATCACCCCCGACGAGATCAAGATCGGCATCATGCCCGGGCACATCCACAAGAGCGGCCCGGTCGGCGTCGTCTCGCGCTCGGGCACGCTGACCTACGAGGCGGTCGGGCAGTTGATGGAGCAGGGGCTCGGCCAGTCCACCTGCGTCGGCATTGGCGGCGACCCGGTGAACGGCATGAAGCACGTTGACGTGCTGAAGCTCTTCAACGACGACCCGCGAACCGAGGCGGTCGTGATGGTGGGCGAGATCGGCGGCACCAACGAGGAGGAAGCGGCGCGCTGGGTCAAGGCCAACATGAGGAAGCCCGTGGTCGGATTCATCGCCGGGGTGACCGCGCCGCCGGGCAAGAGAATGGGACACGCAGGCGCTATCATTTCAGGCGGCACGGGCGCGGCGGCGGAGAAGCTCGCGGTGATGGAGGAGTGCGGGATCAAGGTGACCCGCAATCCGGCGGAGATGGGCAAGCTGCTGAAGTCGGTGCTCCGGTAAGGAGGCGCGGTTGGAAGGCGGTATCGTGAAACGCAAATCCGGCGGTGACATGCGCGGCAGGCTCAAAGGCCGCGCGGTCGACCCGCAGGCGCTTGCCGAAGTCCAGGCGCTGCTGGGAAACGAGCCGCGGCGGCGCGATCTCCTGGTCGAGCACCTGCACCGGATCCAGGATCGCTACGGCCACCTCTCGGCGCGTCACCTGGTGGCGCTCGCGCGCGAGATGGCTCTCGCCCTCACCGAGGTCTACGAAGTCGCCACGTTCTACCACCATTTCGACGTCGTCAAGGACACGGATGCGCCGCCTCCTCCGATTACGGTGCGGGTGTGCGATTCGCTCTCCTGCGAGCTGGCGGGCGCGGACGGCCTGATGGAGGATCTCAAGCGTACGCTGGGGGCTGGCGTGCGCGTCATCCCGGCGCCCTGCGTCGGGCGTTGCGAGCAGGCGCCGGTTGCGGTCGTGGGACAGAACCCGGTGGCGCAGGCGACCGCGCAGAAGGTGAAGCCGTTGGTGGCGGGAGGCAAGACGATGTGCCCGGTCGCGAAGTATATCGGCTACGCCGAGTACCGGAGAAAAGGCGGCTATCGGATCGCCGCCGATTGCCTCGCGGGCCGGCGTGACGCCGAGGCGATCATGAAGTCGTTGGAGGATTCGTCCCTGCGCGGGCTCGGGGGCGCGGGATTCCCCGCCGGGCGCAAGTGGCGGATCGTGCGGGCCGAGAAGGCGCCGCGGCTACTCGCGATCAACATCGACGAAGGCGAGCCGGGCACCTTCAAGGACCGCTATTACCTGGAGCGCGACCCGCACCGGTTTCTCGAGGGCGCGATCATCGCGGCATGGACGGTGCAGATCGCGCAGGTCTATATCTATCTGCGCGACGAGTACGCCGGCTGCCGGGAGATTCTCGAGCGCGAGCTGAAGGCGCTGCAGGCCGATCCCCCGTGCCCGCTGCCGCCGATCTTCCTTCGGCGCGGCGCGGGCGCCTACATCTGCGGCGAAGAGTCCGCGATGATCGAATCGATCGAGGGCAAGCGCGGCATGCCGCGGCTGCGCCCGCCCTATGTCGCGCAGGTCGGGCTCTTCGGCTACCCCACCCTCGAGCACAACATGGAGACGCTGCAGTGGGTGCGCGCGATCCTGGAGAACGGCGCGGACTGGTTTGCCTCCCAGGGCCGGCATGGACGCAAGGGGCTGCGATCGTTCTCGGTTTCGGGGCGCGTGAGGATACCGGGCGTGCATCTTGCGCCGGCCGGCATCACGGTGAAGGAGCTGATCGACGAGTACTGCGGCGGCATGCTGGCCGGCCACCAGTTCTACGGCTACCTGCCGGGCGGCGCTTCAGGCGGCATACTGCCGGCCTCCATGGGCGACATTCCGCTCGACTTCGACACGCTCAACCAGCACGGCTGCTTCATCGGCTCGGCCGCTGTGATGATCCTGTCGGACCGCGATAAGGCGCGCACCGCGGCGGCCAATGTCATGAAGTTCTTCGCCGAGGAGTCCTGCGGGCAGTGCACGCCGTGCCGCGTCGGCACCGCAAAGGCCCTCGCGCTCATGGAGAAGCCGCGGTGGGATCAGGGCCTGCTCGAGGAACTTTCGGGCGCGATGGCGGACGCATCCATATGCGGGCTCGGGCAGGCGGCGCCGAACCCGATACGCTGCGTGGTGAAATTCTTTCCCAAGGAAATCGGGTGAGGCGGGAATCGAGTAACGAGAGACGAGGAATGCGAGGCGAGCGATGACGGCGATCAGCAAGGAAGAGCAAGCTGCAATGCCGGTGGAGTTCAGGCTGAACGGTCGGGATGTGGTCGGCCGCGCCAGCGAGACCATCCTCCAGACCGCCCGGCGCTACGGGGTGGAGATTCCGCACCTCTGTTACCAGGACGGCCTGCGTCCCGACGGCAATTGCCGCGCCTGCATGGTCGAGATCAAAGGCGAGCGCGTGCTTGCGCCCTCGTGCTGTCGCGCGCCCACGCGGGGAATGGAAGTCTTCACCGACAACGCGCGCGCGCGGGCTTCCCAGAAGATGGTGCTCGAGCTGTTGCTCTCCGACATGCCGCGCAGCCGCTACACGCTCCACTCGGAGCTGGACCACTGGGCGCGCCAGCTCAAGCTCGGCAAGCCCCGATTTGCCGCGCGGCACCAGCCCCAGGCCGATCTCTCGCACCATGGCATCGCGGTCAACCTCGACTCCTGCATCCAGTGCACGCGGTGCCTGCGCGCCTGCCGCGAGGAGCAGGTGAACGACGTAATCGGCTACGCCTTCCGCGGCGAGCATTCGAAGATCGTGTTCGATTTCGACGACCCGATGGGCGAATCCACCTGCGTCGCGTGCGGCGAGTGCGTGCAGGCGTGCCCGACCGGGGCGCTCGCGCCGGCGCGCAAAGTCGCGCTCGTCAAGCCCGACAAGCAGGTGCA
>DASWIC010000120.1:0-5754 GCA_036397875.1 Burkholderiales bacterium | reverse complement strand
CGTTCAAAGACCCATGTAGAGCTTGTGGACGAGCTCGTTGTTCGAGAGCTCCTCGCGCGAGCCGCCCTCGTACTCGATCCGCCCGTGCACGATGACGTAGCCGCGGTCGGCGATGCGGATCGCCTGGTTGAAATTCTGCTCTGCCATCAGCACTGTGAGACGGTAGCGCTCCTTGAGCTCGCGGATTTTGTCTAGGGTGTGCTTGACGAGAATTGGCGCGAGCCCTACCGAGGGCTCGTCGATCAGGAGGATCCTGGGCGCGGTCATGAGCGCGCGCGCGAGCGTGAGCATCTGCTGCTCGCCGCCGCTCATGCTGCCGGCGAGCTGCTTGCGGCGCTCGGCCAGCACCGGGAAGGTCTCGAAGCAGAACGCCAGGTTGCGGGCGATGGCTGAGCGCGCGGTGCGCCGGTAGGCCCCGAGCAGCAGGTTCTCCTCGGCGGTGAGGCGCGGAAACAGCCGCCGTCCCTCGGGCACGAGCGCGATGCCGAGATCCACGATCTCCTCCGGTGCGTGCCCGACCAGGTCGTGCTCGACGCCGTCGATCACCGCGCTGATGCGGCCCGAAGCCGGCGGCACGATGCCCATGATGCACTTCATGAGCGTGCTCTTGCCATTGCCGTTGGTCCCGAGCAGCGTCACCGTCTCGCCGTCGTTTACCTCGAGCGAGATGCGGTCGAGCACCTGCACCGCGCCGTAACCGGCGATCAGGTTCTCCACGCGGATGCTATTCGCCAAGGTATGCCCTCACCACGTCGGGGTTGGCCGCGATCGCCTGCGGGTCGTCGTCGGCGATCTTGCGGCCGGCGACGAGCACGGCGACGCGCTCGGAGAATTTCATCACCGCCCGCATGACGTGCTCGATCATGATGACCGCCACGCCTTGCTGCTTGAGCTGGGAGAGGAGGGCGAGGATGTCGTCCACCTCCGAGGCCGAGAGCCCCGCCATGGCCTCATCGGAGATCAGCAGCTTCGGCTTCGCCGCCATGGCCCGCGCGAGCTCGAGCTTGCGCATGTCCACCATCGTGAGCCCGCCGGAGCGGGCGTGCGCC
Organism: Burkholderiales bacterium; assembly: GCA_036397875.1. Taxonomy (GTDB): domain Bacteria; phylum Pseudomonadota; class Gammaproteobacteria; order Burkholderiales; family SG8-41; genus SG8-41. The sequence continues at coordinate 4,705 of DASWIC010000120.1, read as the reverse complement.
TTGTCGGCGAGGCCCACTTGCCGCAGGATGCGCATCGCTTCGTCGGCGACGCGGTCCGCAGCGAGTTTCTCATGCTGCCGCGCCGCGTAGAGCAGCGGAATACGCAGGTTGTCGAGCACCGACATGCTGACGAACGGCTTGGGGATCTGGAAGCTGCGCGCGAGCCCGAGGCGGGTGCGCCGGTGCGCGGGCTGAGTGCCGAGGTCTCGCCCCTCGAAGCGGATCACGCCTTCCTCGTTATGCAGCGCGCCGCAGATGCAGTTGACAAGCGTGCTCTTGCCCGACCCGTTGGGGCCGATCAGCCCGAGCCGCTCGCCCGGCCACACCACGAGATCCACGCCATCGAGCGCCGTGAAACCGCCGAAGCGCTTCGTCACGCCCTGCACCTCAAGCAAAGCGCTGGAACTCGTCGTCACTTCGTCACCTCGTCACTGGTTTTTCCGCTGACGCCAGGCATCGACCCAGCCCATGATTCCGTTCGGCGCAAGCGTCACGAACACCACCAGCAGCACGCCGACGATGAGCAGGTTCCAGGCCGAGGAGATCGTGACTTGCACCAGCTGCTGCACGGTGCCGAGCAGCACCGCGCCGATGAGGGGCCCCATCCAGCTCATCATGCCGCCGATCAGCGGCATGGCGATGCTGTTCACCGAATAGGAGAGGCTGAACGCCGAGCTGGGCTCGATGTAGGACAGGTAGTAGGGGAATGTCGTCCCCGCCATCCCCATCAATGCGCCGCTCACGGCAGCCGAGAATAACTTGAGCTTGAGCGTCGGCACGCCCGCGGACTCTGCGGCGAGCTCGTCGTCGCGTATCGCCGCCAGCCCGCGCCCGACGGTCGAGGTCTCGATCGCGCGGGCGACGACGAGCGCGCCTGCGGCCATCAGCACCTTGATCGAAAAGAGCAGGTGAATGTAGCGCGGCAGTCCGAAGGGCACTTCGGAGGGCTGGATCACATAGGCGCCGCGCGCTCCGCCGACGAAGTCCCAGTTCACGACGAAGGTGAACAACACCACCGCCATCGCGAGCGAGGCAATCGCGAAGAACACCCCACGCAGGCGCAGCGTGAGGTAGCCCAGCCCCAGACCCGCGAGCCCGGCGACGGCGGTCCCCGCCGGGACCGTGACGAGGAGCGGGAGCTTGAACGCGTAGAAAAGCGCCACGGTGGTGTAAGCGCCGATCGCGAAGAACGCCGCCGAGCCGAAGTTCACGTAGCCGGTGTAGCCGCCGAGGATGTTCCACGCGGTGGCGAGGATCACGTACAGCAGCACCGTGTAGGCCGCGGAAAAGAAATACTCGTTCGCGATGAGCTGGCTCGCCGCCGCGATCGCCAGCGCGATCGCGAACGCCACCACGGCGAACAGGCGGTTGCTCATCGGCCGAAGAGTCCGGATGGCCGGAAAGCGAGCGTAAGGAGTAGCAGGCCGAAGGAGACGGCCGGCGCCCACGACGGACCGAAGAACGTGGAGGTAAATGATTCGGCGAGCCCCAGCACGAACGCGGCAAGCAGCGTGCCCCAGATCGAGCCCATGCCGCCCAGCACGCAGACCGCGAACACCAGGCCGATGTACTCGCGCCCGATCGACGGCTCCACGGGCTGAATGACGATGAGGAACGCCCCCGCGATACCCGCGGTGCTGATGGAAAGCGCGAACGCGAGCTGCTTGACGCGCACCGGATTGACGCCCATCAGCCGCAGCGCGAGCTGGTCCTGCGCCACGGCGAGCACGGCGCGCCCGAAGAACGTGTGGGTCAGGAACAGCTGGATGCCCACGACCATCACGACCGACACCAGGAACGGCACCACGAGTCGCAGCGGAAAGTCGAGCACCCCGAGCCGCAGGGTCGTTTCGGCATAGACGCTCTTCACGGTGCGGTAATCCACGCCGAAGACGAGGATCAGCACGACCTCGGTGATGAACAGGATACCGAAGAAGAACGCGAGCCCCCGCAGCGACTCCTGCCCGCGCTGCTCGAAGCACAGGTAATAGACGCGGTAGAGGGCCATTCCCAGCAGGAAGAACAGCGGCGACAGCGCGACCGCGACCAGGATCGGGTCGAAGCCGTACCGGCTGTTGACGATGTAGGCGATGTAGGAGCCGAGGATGACGAACCCCGGGTGGGCGATGTTGACCACGTCCAGCATCCCGAACGAGATCGAGATGCCGACGCTGACGGCGGCGTAAAAGCCGCCGAGCAGCAGCCCGGCGATGATGGCGTTGAACAGCAACGCCGTCGAGATTTCCATGGCGCTAAAGCGAAACCGGCGGGTTTCTCCGCCGGCGTCGCTCAAATGCTACTTCTTGTTTTCGTGGTAGGGCGCCTTCACCGAACCGGTCTTGTATTCGTTCGGGTAAAGCACGGTGACGTGACCCGGTTTCATCCACGGCTCGAGTTCGTTGGCGCGGATGCCGTGATACTGCACCGTCAGCATGCGCGGTATCGCCCACTCCCCGTTCTTGGCGAAGCGGACCTTGCCGACAAAGGTGTCGAATTCGAATGTGTGCATGTAACTGGAGAGCTTCCCCTGGTCCAGGCTGCCGACCGCCTTGATCGCCTGTTCCAGCACCTGCATCATCGCGTAGGCATAGGGCGGCAGGTAGAAGCCGAGCGGATCGACGCCTTCCTTGATCGCGCGCCCCTGGTATTTGGCGAGGAACTGGTCGAGCGACGGGAACTTGCTGTTGACCTCCGGCACGTAGGCCTCGTAATTGATCATGCCGTTGAGCAACGGCCCAAGTTGCGTCTTCAATGCCGCGAACTGCGTGCCGACGAGGCCGCCGCCGAACATCCTGGCCTTCAGACCGACTTCGTTTGCGGCGCGCACCATTCCCGCGGAGTCCGGCGGATACGACGCGAGGTAAACCAGGTCCGGATTGGTCGCCTGGATCGCGCGCACGATCGGCGAATAGTCGACCGTCTTCGGCGGATAGGTCTTGTCGTAGACGACCTTCAGGCCGAGCCGCTTCACGTGTGCACGCGCGCCTTCCAGCGCCAGGTGCGGGTATTCCGCGTCGGCACCGACCAGCGCGACCGTCCGCGGCTTCGGATTCAAAGTCATCGCGGTCTCGAAGAAGCCGCGTGTCCAGTCCACCGCGGGGTCGGGCCCGGCCGGCATGATCTGGAAGTAGCGGTCGTACTTGAACTTGCCGTTGACGTTGAGGCCGAACAGGCTCATGAACACGAGCTTGCGCTGCATCATGAGCGGCATCGCCGGCGCGATGACGTTGGTGCCGTAGCCCGACACGACCAGGTCCACCTTGTCCACGTCGAGGAGCTTGGTGTAGATGCCGGGCACCGTTGCCGGATTGGTCTGGTCGTCGTAGTAGACCAGCTCGACCTTGCGGCCGAGGAGGCCGCCCCTGGCGTTGACGTCCTCGGCCCAGATCTGCATCGAGATCAGCGCCGCCTTGCCGTTGCCCGCGAGCGGGCCGGTCAGGCTCATGCCGAAGCCGATCTTGAGCGGCTGCTGCGCCGTCGCTACCCCCGCGGCCGCGAGCAGCACGGCCCCGAGCCATTTCACCACTGTACCGATGATTTTCATGGTCCCCTCCTTTATTCCTCGAAGTTTATGCCGAAATCGTCCGGCGCGCTGGGTCCCCATACGTAGAGGGAGTCCTCCGGGGGGTAGTTCGTCGGCTTCCAGTCCATGTCGTCCGGGATGTAGTCGATGTCGCAGAAGTACTCGACCAGGCTGCCCCAGGGGTCGCGGATGTAATGAAAGAAATTGGAGCCGATGACGTGGCGGCCGAAGCCCCAGCCGTTGCGGTAGCCCTTCTCGATCAGCCGGCACGCGCCCAGGCCCAGCTCGTCGACGTTGGCGACCTCGAAGCTCGCATGGTGGTAGCCCGGCCGGTCGCTCTTGATGAAGCCGAGCACGTGGTGGTCGCTGCCGCCCTCGCCGCTGCGCAGGAAGGCGACGATATCCTGCGCGCGGTCCGAGAGCCGCATGCCGACGACCCGGGTGTAGAAGTCGATCTGCTTCTCCATGTTCGGCGTGAATCGCAGCGTGTGACCGAGGCGCCGCGGCTTGACCGGCATGTCCCGCCGTGGATGGCCGGGAACCCCGGAGCGATTCAGGTGCCCGGGGTTGTTGATCTTCCACTCGGTGGCCGGCAGCCAGGGCGCAGGCTCCGCGTTGCGGACGTTGACGAGCAGGTCGTCGAAGTCGCGGAACCAGATGCCGTCCCCCGGCGCCTCCTTCGGTGCATCGATGAGTCGCGTGCCGTTCTTCTCGAGCCGTGTCTTGAGCGCCGCGAGCGCTTCCGCGCGCGCGCCGAAGCAGATGTGGTGCATCCGCTTCTTGCGGCCTTCGACGAGGACAACCTGGTCCTGGTCGCGCCCGTGGCAGCGCATTACGACGCGCTTGCCGTTGTCGCGGCCCTCGAGCCCGAAATCGGTGTAGAACTTCTTCCCGACCGCAGGATCCGGCACGGCGAGGGCGATGTGCTGTAGAGAGCGGATCGTCATGGTTGCGCCAGGACTGCTCGGGCCGGGACGAGTCTACACCTTGCCGAGCGCCTTCAGTATCCGCTCCGGCGTGAACGGCTGCGCGGTCACGCGCGCGTTGAAGGGCGCGAGGGCGTCGTTGATCGCGTTCATCACCGCGCCGGGCGCGCCCGCGGTTCCCGCCTCGCCCGCGCCTTTTGCGCCGAGCTCGGAGGTATTCGTCGGAGTGGATACGTGCCCGACGACGATGTCGGGC
>DASWIC010000119.1:0-6158 GCA_036397875.1 Burkholderiales bacterium | reverse complement strand
GCCGACCGCCGGCCTCGACCCGGACAGCGCCGCCGGCGTGGACGAACTCGTGCGCGGGATGCGCGACCTGTTCGGCCTGACCGTAGTCATGATCACTCACGACCTCGACCTGTTGTGGCAGGTCGCCGACCGCGTCGCCGTACTGGCCGAAGGCAAGGTGCAAGGCATTGGCTCGATGTCCGAGCTCTCGCACACGGACCATCCCGCCATCCGGCAGTTCTTCGACGGCCCGCGCGGGAGAGCGGCACAGGAGCAGAACCAGCGGCAGGCCGCGGCGCTTGCCGATGGACAAATCGAGAGGCCATCATCGAAACCAAGGTGAACTATGCGATCGTCGGCGCGTTCGTGCTCGTCCTCGGCGCCGTGCTGATCGCCGGCGTGCTCTGGCTCGCCTCGGGCGGCGCCATCCGCAAGAGCCATGACCTGTACCTGGCGATCGAACACGAGTCGGTAGCCGGTCTCAACCTGAACGCGCCGGTCAAGTACAACGGGGTCGACGTCGGCAAAGTCCGGAGAATCCGGCTCGAACCAGGCAACCCGCAACAGGTGAACCTGCTCTTCGCCATCGAGCGGGGAACGCCGATCAAGGAGGACACCGTGGCGGTACTGAAAACGCAGGGCCTGACGGGTATCGCCTACGTCGAGCTCAGCGGAGGGGCCCGGGATTCGCCGCCGCTCGCCGCAACCGCGGGAAGCGAGTATCCGGTGATCGCCACCAAGCCATCGCTCAGCGCCCGGCTGGAAAATGTGCTCTCCACCGTTCTTGCCCACCTCGACAGCACCTCGACCAACATCAATTCCTTACTCAGCGACGAGAACCGCGCGGCCTTCAAAGGCGCGCTCGCCGACATCGCCGCCGTGGCGCGCACGATTGCCGCGCGCAAGGACACCCTCGACGCGGGCATCGCCAGCGCGGCGCGCACCTTCCACAACAGCGCCCGCGCGAGCGCGCAGCTCGATTCGGTGATCGAACGCACCAGCCGCAGCGCGGAAGCCCTGGAGAAGATGGGTAACGAGGTGGCCCGCACCAGCGCCGGCGCGGGGCAAACGGTCAACGAAGTCGGCGCCGACATGAAGCGCTTCACCGCGGAGACGCTGCCGGAACTGGAACGCCTGCTCGGCGAACTCGGTGTCCTCTCGACTTCGTTGCGGCGCCTGAGCGAGCAAGCCAAACGCAATCCGGCTGGCCTTGTGTTCGGCCGCATGCCGGTGCCGGAAGGGCCGGGAGAATCGTCAACAGGAGCACGACTGCCATGAACAGTTCATCGTTCGCACGACTCTGCCGGCTGGGTGCCGCCGGCCTGTTGTTGACGCTGCCCGGCGGCTGCGGCGCGCTGTTCCCGACGACGACGACGCCGCAGCCCTCCTTCTACTCGCTCGACCACGCGCGGGGCGCGGCGCCGGCCTCAGTTCCACCAACGGTCCCGGCCGCAGCACCGACATTGATCATCAATCCTCCGCACGCGGCCGCGGGCTTTGACAGCTCGCGCATCATCTACGTTCGCGAGACCCACAAGCTCGAGTATTTCTCCCACAATGAATGGGTCGACACGCCGGCGCGCATGCTCGCGCCGCTCATCGTTGCCGCTGTCGAAAACAGAGGGACATTCCGCGCCGTCGTGCTGACGCCGAGCGCCGCGGCCGGCGACCTGAGGCTCGACACCGAGATCGTGCGGTTGCAGCATGATTTCGGCAGCCAGCCGAGTCGCGTGCAATTCACGCTGCGCGCCTATATTGTGGACAACACAACGCGCCGCGTGCTGGCGTCGCGCGAATTCGACGAGACCGTTGCTGCCGCGAGCAAGGATCCCTACGGCGGGGTCGTTGCGGCCAATCGCGCGGTGCAGACCGTGCTGGAACACCTTGCGAGCTTTTGCGCCGCGGCGGCAGGGAACTGGCAACCGCCCGCCGCCGAAGTCCCGAAACGCGCCGAACGAAGCCGGCTCGGGCGATGAGAGTCCCCTTGTGCCTCCCTAAAGCAATCGCTGCAACACCCTGCCCACCGCTTCCTTGAAATGGAGCATCAGGGACCTGCGTTCCCAACTCTCTAGCTCGATCGCCTGCGAGGCTTTGAGGTCCCCGGCGAACACGTCCAGCATTTTCTGGCCGAATTCACGCCCGAGGATCACTGCATTGATCTCGTCGTTGTCGAGGAAGCTGCGCCAATCCAGATTGCTCGACCCCACCGTGGACCAGACGCCGTCGATAACCGCCGTTTTGGAATGCAGCAGTGCGCCGACCCGCTCGTAGATCTTGACGCCGCCTTCGAGCAGGCTGGAGTAATACGAGCGCCCGGCGTGAAATACGGATGCGGAATCGGAATAGCCCGGCAATATCAGCCGCACGTCGACCCCGCGCCTGGCGGCATCGATCAGTGACTTCAGCAGCTGGGGGGCGGGAACGAAGTACGCGCTGGTCAGATACACCTGCGTTTCCGCATTGCCGATCGCGGATATCAGCGTCAGGTAGATCAGGCTGTAGGGATCGTCGGGCGTGCTGCCGATGGCGCGGACTAATTCATTCCCCTGGGCCTTGAGCGCGGGAAAATATTCTTTCGGGACAAGCGGCTTGCCGCGCTGCTTTTCCCATGTTTCCATGAACAGCTTCTGCAATTCCCCGACCACGGGGCCTTCGATCTGAAGATCGGTATCGCGCCATGCAGCAGTACTCGCGGCCGTTTTTCCGGTCCGCCTGGCGACCGATCCCGAAGAATGAACGCTGCTGATATTGACCCCGCCGATGATTGCGATCCGCCCGTCGACCACAAGCAATTTTCGGTGATCGCGGTTATTGATCAGCCACGGCGTCTTCGCCGCGAGCGGGTTGACCGGGTTGAATTCAAGCACCTCGATGCCGCCTTTCGTCAGGCGCTCGAAGTAGGCCTTCGGCGTTCTGATTCCACCGACGCTGTCGTAGATCATGTTGACCTGAACGCCCCGGCCCTGCTGCTCCAGCAACAATGTCGCGAACTGCTGCCCGATTTCGTCGTCTTCGATGATGTAGGTTTCCAGGTTGATATGGTCCCTGGCGCTGCGGATCGCGGCAAACATTGCCGAGTAGATAGCCGCACCGTCCTGCAACAGGGTGACTTTGTTTCCCAGGATGAGCGGGCTGCCGACGATCGCCTGTTCCAGCACAATCTGCTTTTCCAGGATATCGATGTCGCCGGATTTGCGCTTGAGCTCCGCGAGGACGGCGGCGTTTTGCTGCGCGGAAAGCGGGCCGCGCGCATTTTCGAATCTGGCGGCTTGCCCGGCGTGCCGCTCTATGAGGGCATCGGTGTCGGGCAATGTCGCGCAAGCCGCTGCGGCGAGCAGGCAAAACAGCGCCACCGCAGCGGGCCTAAGCCCGCGAATAATCATTGTCCGCCCGCAATCGCGCACGATCGCGCCGTTTCCGCGCCGCCTCACTTGACGAGATTCGTCTACTTCATGCGCTCCTGCCAATCGGCGAGCTGCTTCTCCGTTTCCTCCTTGGAGATGCCATACGTTTCCTGGATCTTGCCGGCCAGGTTATCGCGCTTGCCTGCAATCACGTCGAGCTGGTCATCGGTGAGCTTGCCCCACTGCGCCCTGACATTGCCCTTGAATTGCTTCCAGTTGCCTTCGATGCGGTCCCAGTTCATTTCTGTATCCTTCAAGTAGATGGAGAATCGGCATGCTGGCGTCTTAGCGCAGCCCGAGAAACGACAAGATGAAGAGGACGATGACGATTGCGCCGACGATGTAGACGATGCTGTTCATGAGCTTCCCTTTCGCGTGGGGTAAAGGATCGAATCGCGCGCTTGAAGCGATTCACTGCACACCAATTGGCACAGTAGCCTTACCGGCCCGGACGGTCCGTGCGCCAGCGCGCATTGAGTCCGATTAAGAAAGCTTGCAGAAGGCCGCGAAGCCCGGACAAAAAACGCGGGCGCCGGGGTTGAGACCGCGGTCAACGGGCCGCGGCGCTGACGCTTCAGCCCGCCCCGGCCAGCGGCCCGTCGAGGGCCACCATGTCTTCGAAGGTCTCGGCGCGGCGCAGCACGTGATCTCGCCCGCCCTCCACCAGCACCACCGCGGGCCGGGGAAACGAGAAACACGTGGAGTAGGGAACGAAGTAGGCCCCCGAGTCCATGATCGCCAGGCCGTCGCCCAGCTTCAGCTCGGGCAGCTCGACGAACGGGTAGAGCGTGTCGCCCAGCGTGCAGGTCGGGCCGGTGAGCCGGTAGTGCCGCAGCGGGGCGTCGGGCCGCCGGGCGAGGTTGAACAGCTGGTGGTACTCCGAGCGGAGCGACTCGGCCACGTTGATGCCCGCATCGAGCACCACGCTGGCGACACCGCTGGCGTCGGCATCACGCACCTGGCCGGCGCGGCACAGCAGCATCTGGCTGTCGGCGGTCATCGCCCGGCCCGGCTCGGCGAACACCCGGGGCGCGGGCCGGCCCACCGCTTGGTAGTGCTTCTCGATGGTGATCATCACCTGCTTCACGTAGTCGTCTATGGTCAGCACCGCCGCGGGCGCGCGCGGCGCGGCCTGGTGGCCAAGCGCAACCTCCAGGCGGGCGGCCAGCGCGCCCTTGTGCGAGACGGTGGGGCAGGCCAAGTTGCCGCCGAGGTCGATGATCTGCAGCTCGAGGTCGAGCTCCGAGCGCAGCCGATCGCTGAACTCGAGGATCGCCGAGAGGAAAGCGGCCAGCTCGCCGGCGGTGGCGATCTCCGTGTTCAAGTGGGCGTGCAGGCCCACCACGTTGAGCTCGGGGCAGGCCAGCGCCTCTGCGAAGGCGTTGAAAGCCGAGCCGTCGTCGATGCGCTCGCCGAACTGACCCGAGATGCCGTGGGGCACCGCCACCCGAATGCCCACCCGCGGCCGCCTCCCCAGCGTGCGGGCCATCGCCGCCACCGGGGCGATCTCCTGGCGCGCGTTGAGGTTGAGCAGCTGTATGCCCAGCGCGATGGCCTCGCGCACCGACGCCTCGGGCTTGGCCGGGCAGTTGTAGACCATGCCCTCGGGCCGCACGCCCAGGCGGTTGGCCAGCCACAGCTCGTAGGGGCTGGTCGCCTCGGCGCCAACGCCCATATCGTGGAGCAGTCGCAGCACCCCCGGCACCGGGTTGGTCTTGTACGAGTAGTAGACCTCGCAGCCCTTGCTGGCCCCGGGAGGGCGGGCGATGAAGCGGGCGGCGTTCTCTTTGAGCCGCGCCCCGTCGACCACGTGCACTGGAGAGCCGTAGCGCTCGAACAGTGTCTCGAGCTTCGTGCCGTCGAGCCGCAGTTCTCCGCCTGCGTCGCGATCGAGCCGCCAGGTCGAGGGCGGGGGGCCCGGTTGGGCCGGTGAGAGCTTGCGTACCACCTGCCGCAGCGCGTGCTTCGCGGTGGTGCGCGCCGCGCGTTGAAAAGGACCCCTGACCAACGATCGGAAAATCAATCCGGCCTTGATCCAGATTCGCTGAAACCGCGCGCCGGAAGAGCGTGCGGAAATCGCCGCAGCATGCACATGACGGGCCATATATTCGTGCTTGCTTCCCCATCCCCGCCAGCTGGCCGCGATCCGGCCAGGAACTGAGCAGAATTGACGGTCAATTGGGGGGGAGGAGATCGAATTATTCTCATCTGCTACAGGCGGCTCTGTGCGCTAGCGTACAGAAGATGCGTATCCGGAAAACATAGCCCCCGGCGGAATCATCTGCTGGCCGCGCTTCCCGCTGCGGACTACCAGCGCCTGCTGCCCGATCTGGAGCTCGTGCCGTTGCCGCCGGGCCGGCGTAGTTGAGACAGGTTCTGCTCAGTTGACGAGCTTGTACGGCAGCAAGCGGCCATACTCGTTGTTCACCACCTCGTAGCACTCGCATACGCGGTCTTCCAGCCCTGGACGGTCCACTACGGTGACGAGGCCGTCTTGGTAACGAATCAATTCTGCCGCCTGCAATTGGTCGAGCGCCCTGGCCATGCCGTCCAGGTCGACGCCCAGCATATTCGCGATCAGCTGCTGCGTCATCGTCAATTCATCGCCAGGCAAGCGGTCCAGGCTCAACAGCAGCCAGCGGCATAGTTGCTGGTCGAGCGTGTGGTGCCGGTTGCACGCCGCAGTCTGCATCATCTGGGTCATCAACGCCTGCGTGTAGCGCAGCGCCAGATATTGCAACGGTCCACCCAGCGCGAATTCCCTTTGAAGGACAT
>DASWIC010000118.1:0-9623 GCA_036397875.1 Burkholderiales bacterium | reverse complement strand
TGAGGCTGTCCTCGAGCTCCTTGATCTTGCCCAGGTACTGCTGCTGCGCCTGCGCCTCCATTTCGCGCAGCACCGTCAGCGGCTTGCTGAAGGAGGCGCGGCTCCTCAGGCTGATCAGCGCGCTGTCGCCGGAGAGCTGCTCGACCAGGCCCAGCGCGAGCGCGAGGTTGCCGTTGCGCGGAATGACGACGCGCTGCCCGAACACTTCCTGGATCTCCACCGCGGCCCCGTCGGAGAGCATATCGACATCGGCGACCAGTACGACCGAATTCTCCTCCGTCGATTTCTTGAGCTGCGGCTCGGCCGCCGCTTCGGCCGGCTTCTTGTCCGCCGCGCCCTTCTTCCCGTCCGCGCGCGGCGGCATGAACGGCTTGGGCTTGCCCTGCGGAAAGGCCGAGTGAAAGGTGCCGGTCAAACGGATCGCGAGCGGCATCTCCTCGTTGGTGGGCTGGAACCCGCGCGTGGAGGGCTCGCCCGAGAGCGTCGCAATGATGAGATCGACCGGCATTGCGTTCTTCGAGGTGTGCGCAAGCACGGTCTGGGTGAGACCCTCGGCCGGCTTGCCCTTGAACGCGCCGCCGAAGGCGTAGAGCAGCGTCCCGACCTGGCTCGTCACCACGTCGTCCTGATTGAGCGCCTGCGTATTGAGCGAGAGCAGCGTCGGCAGCAGGCGCGGGCCCGCGCCGCTCGCGAAGGTGAGATCCGCGATCACCTTGCCCATGTCCACGTCGATGCCCCAGGCCTTGAACAGGTTGTAGAACGTGGACTGCCCCGCCTGCGAGCCCCCGAAGGGGTTCTGGAAGTCGGGCTGCTGGTCGAAATAGGCGTAGGTATCGACGAACGCGATCAGCTTGCCGCCGCGCAGCACGAACTGGTCGATCGCGTACTCGGTCTCCTCCGCGAGGTTCCGCGGATGGATCACCAGCAGGACCTTGATGTCGTCGTCTATTCTCGGCGCGTCGAGCTTGACCTCCTTCACGTCGAAGATCTTCTTCAGCTCCTGGATCAGCACCCACGCTTCCGCCGGCTGCTGCTTGCGGATCGGGTCGAGGGAGCGCCCGAGCACCGGCAGCGCGCTCATCACGCCGACGACGGGCTTCTTGGTCTCGCCGACCTGCGCGATCCCCCGCGTGATGTCGTACTCGAGCAGCCGCTCGCGGTCGGGCGCGAGCACCGGGATCGCCGCCTTCTGGTCGAGGAAGGCGATCGACAGCCCGAGGTAAAATTTCTCGCCGGTATTGGTGAGCTGGCCCTCGATCCCGTCGAGCTGCGCGGAATCCTCGGCGTCCGAATCCGGCTCCGGGTTGAATTTCTCGATCACCACCTTCCCCCCGCCGGCCGCCTGGTATTCGTTCAGCAGGTCTTCCACCCGCTTGGCGAAGGTCTTGAGCCCGACCGGCACGGCCTCGCTGCCCTGCGAGTAATAGAGGCGGAGCTTGACCGGCGCCTCGAGCCTGGCGAGCACCTTCCGGGTGCCGGGCGACAGCGTATAGACGTCGCCCTCGGTCAGGTCGGCGCGCAGATTGAAAGCGCTCACGATGAAATTCGCGGCGATCAGCGCCGCGATCAATGCGACGACGCCGCCGGTCGAGTAGAGCAGGGTTTCGAAGTGCTTGCTTTTCATGGCGCTAGCCCGCGCGCTGGTTGCGGATGATGACGCCCGTGGTGAAGAGCGCGAACCCCATCACCGAGGCGAAAAAAACGGCATCGCGCGTGTCGAGCACGCCGCGCTGGAAGCCCTCGAAGTGCGTCATGACCGAGAACGCCGCGACAACCTCCACGACCTGGGGGCTGGCGACGCGCGACAGCAATCCGGTCACGGGCTCGTAGCCGGCGAGGATCAGGAAGAGACAGATCAACACCGACAGGATGAAGCTGATCACCTGGTTGCGCGTCATGGCGGAGGTCATGCAGCTTATTGCCAGATAGGACCCGGCGAGGAGCGCGCTCCCCACGTAGCCCGCGAGTATCACCCCGTTGTCGGGATCGCCCAGCCAGTTGACGGTGATCACGACCGGGAAGGTGAGCGCGAGCGCCAGCGCGAGGAACAGCCACGAGGCGAGGAACTTGCCGCTGATCGCCTGCCAGGTCGTCACCGGCATCGTGAGCAGCAGTTCCATCGTGCCGAGCCGGCGCTCCTCCGACCACAGCCGCATGCCGACCGCGGGCACGAGAAACAGGTAAAGCCAGGGATGCCAGGTGAAGAACGACACGAGCGAAGCCTCGCCGCGCTCGAAAAAGCTGCCGACGGTGAAGGTAAAGAAGCCCGTGAGCAGCAGAAAGATCACCAGGAAAACGTAGGCGATGGGGGACGTGAAGTAGCCGCCCAGCTCGCGCTTCACGATCGTCCTGATGTTGGCCCAGGAATTCATGTGCCCGTCAGTGCCCTTTGACCGTGTCGGGAAGCGTGATCGCGCGGAATACGTCCTCGAGCCGCCCTTCCGGCGAGCGCGCCTTCAGCTCCTGCGGCGTGCCGTTCGCGACGATCCGGCCGCGGTCGATGATGATGACGCGGGTGCACGCCGCCTCGACTTCCTCCAGGATGTGGGTCGAGAAAATGATCGCCTTGTTCTCGCCCATGTGCTTGATCAAGCCGCGCACCTCGTGCTTCTGGTTGGGATCGAGCCCGTCGGTCGGCTCGTCCATGATCAGGACGTCGGGATCGTGGACCAGCGACTGCGCGAGCCCGGTGCGGTGCTTGTAGCCCTTGGAGAGCGTGTCGATGGTCTGGTGGAGGACGTTCTGGAGGAAGCACAGCTCGACCGCGCGGCCGACCGCTCTCTTCCGCGCGTCGCCCTGCAACCCGCGCAGCTCGGCGGCGAAATTGAGGAAGCCGCTCACCGTCATGTCGGCGTAGCCCGGGGCGTTCTCGGGCAGGTAGCCGATCAGCCGCTTGGCGGGCAGCGGGTCCTCCAGCATGTCGTGGCCGCCGATCGTGATCCGTCCCGAGGACGGCGGGATGAACCCCGTGATCATGCGCATGGTGGTGGACTTGCCGGCGCCGTTGGGCCCGAGGAAGCCCAGGACCTCGCCGCGCTCGACCGTGAACGAGACGTCGTTCACCGCGAGCTTCGCGCCGAAGGCCTTCACCAGGTTTTCAACCTTTATCATGCGTCCTCCGCCAGCGGTCGCAAGATGCCGCCGCCAGGTTCTTCTGCTCCCCTATGTGTGTCCGGCCATGCGGCTTTCAAAGGGGCCGCCGGACCTCCCCTGGTTCCCGCGCTATTGGACCGGGAGATTCCCAAAGGTTCCCGCGTACCGCCGGCCGCGCCTCCGGCGCCGCGTCGTGCTGGTGCCGACAGTCTGACTCGAACAGACGACCTACCGCTTACAAGGCGGTTGCTCTACCACTGAGCTATGCCGGCACGGGGCGGAATTATATCCCGGTACGGCGTGAATCGTGATTCGTGGGTCGTGATTCGAGCCGGACCCCGACCCCGCCCGGCGGCGGCCCGGGTCATCACTATAATCACGGCACCGACAAGATGGAATCCAGGAGAGCAACATGACGGACTCACGCAAGCCGATCGGCGTGATCGGCACGGGTTTGATGGGGATGGCCTGTGCGAAGCGGCTGCTCGCGGCCGGGTTCGAGGTGCTGGGGTACGACGTCGCCGCGACCAAGGTCGCCGGGCTCGAAGCGCTGGGGGGCCGCGCTGCACGCTCTGCCGCGGAGATCGCCGGCGCCTGCGACAGGGCCGTGCTCGCCGTGTTCAATACCGGGCAGGTGGAAGAAACGATCGAGGGTCCGGACGGGCTCATCGCGTCACGGTCGCAGGACTCGCCACCGTTCACCGCGATCTGCGTGAGCACCTGCGATCCCGATCGCATCAGCGCGCTCGCCGCGCGGCTGGCAGGGGGGCGCCTGCGCTTCGTCGAGGCACCCGTATCCGGCACCAGCGAGCAGACGGCTCGCGGCGAGGCGCTGGGACTCATCGGCGGCGAGCGCGCGGCGGCGGACGGGGTGAGCGACGTGCTCGACGCCATCTGTCCGCGACGCCATCACCTCGGGGCGGCGGGAAATGGCGCGCGCGCCAAGCTCGCGATCAACCTGATCCTCGGCGTGAACCGCGCCGCCCTCGCCGAAGGGCTGGTATTCGCCGAGCGGATGGGGCTCGACCCTGCGGGTTTTCTCGCGGTGGCGCGCGAGTCGGCGGCTTATTCGCAGATCATGGACATCAAGGGCGGAAAGATGGTCCGCGGGGACTTTGCCCCGCACGGATTCGTCACGCAGTCGCTCAAGGACGTCGCGCTCATGGCCGAGCAGGCGCGGCGCCTCGGCCAGCGCTTGCCGCTGGCGGAAACCTACGCCGCGCTGATGGCGGGCTGCGTCGCGGCGGGCGAAGGCGAGCTCGACAACAGCGTCGTGATACGGGAGATCCGCCGCCGACACGCCTGAAGAAGCGTGAATCGTGATGGGTGATTCGTGATTCGACGTATGACGGTTACACCCGACTCAAGACCCACCAGTCACTTTATGACTTGCAGTTTGGGCTTGCCGCCGTTGCCATTGGGCGGGGACGGCTCGGAGGGTGCCTTGCCGCCGTTTTCCTGCGCCGCCTCGCGCGGAAAGAACAGCCCCTGGCCGTTTTCCTTGGCGAAGATGCCGGTCACGGCCTCGATGGGGATCGAGCACTCGCGCGAGACGCCGCTGAAACGCGCCGCGAACTGGATCAGGTCGTTGCCGATCGTGAGACGGTGCGTGGCATCATTGCCGAGGTTGAGCACGATCTCGCCGTTCTTGACGTGCTCCGCGGGCACGCGCGTATTGTCGTCGACTCTCACCGAAACGTACGGCGTCAGGCCGCTGTCCGAGCACCATTCGTGGATGGCCCGGATGAGGTACGGCTTGGTGGAGCGCTCCGCCATGGCCGCCTATTTCCTCATCACCTTTTCCGAGGCGGTGAGCGCGTCGATGAACGCCGGCCGGCTGAACAGGCGCTCGGCGTACTTCATGAGCGGCGCGCAGGTCTTGGGCAGCGAGATGCCGTACTGGTCGAGCCGCCACAGCAGCGGCGCGATCGCGACGTCGAGCATGGTGAACTCCTCGCCCAGCATGTACTTCTGCTTGGTGAACACCGGCGCGATCTGGGTGAGATTGTCGCGGATGACGGCGCGGCCCTTGTCGCCCTGCTTCTGCGTGCCCTTCTCGATCGCCTCGATGTTGCTGAACAGCTCATGCTCGAAGCGGAACAGGAACAGGCGCGCGCGCGCGCGCATCACCGGGTCGGCCGGCATCAGCTGCGGGTGCGGGAAGCGGTCGTCGATATACTCGTTGATGATGTTCGACTCGTAGAGGATGAGATCGCGCTCGACCAGCACCGGCACCTGGTTGTAGGGGTTCATCACCGCCAGGTCTTCCGGCTTGTTGAAGAGATCGACATCCACGATCTGGAAGTCCATGCCCTTTTCATAGAGCACGATGCGGCAACGCTGGCTGAACGGGCAGGTCGTGCCGGAGTAGAGGGTCATCATAAAGGCGGTGACGGGTGACGAGTGATGGGTGATGGGTAACGGTGACCGGTCATGGGTCACCGGCCAGGGGTCACCGGATCAATGCACGTCCTTCCAGTATTCCTTTTTGAGCAGGTAGGCGAACACGAACAGCAGGGCGAGGAACATCAGCACGTAGATCCCCACGTCGATGCGGGATTGCCGGGAAGGCTCGGCCACGTAACCCAGGAAATTCACGAGGTCCCCCACCAGGCGGTTGTACTCGGCGGGACTCATCGTGCCGGGCTTCTCCAGCACGAGCTTTTGCACCTCGTGCTTCTCCACTTCGCCCTGGTTCCCGCGCGGGATCGCCACCACCTCGGTCGTGAGCGCCTGCTCCCCCTGCAGCTGCCACAGCACGTGGGGCATCGCGACGTTCGGGTACACCGTGTTGTTCCAGCCGCTGGGGCGCGACGGGTCGCGGTAGAAGCCGCGCAGGTAGCTGTAGAGCCAGTCCGCGCCGCTACCGGCGCCCGAGGAACGCGAGCGCGCGATCAGCGTGAGATCCGGGGGCGGCGTGCCGAACCACTCCTTGGACTGCTGCGGGTCCATCGCGATCTTCATGAGCTCGCCGACCTTGGCGCCGGTGAAAATCAGGTTGTCCCGTATCTGCTGCAGGGTCAGGCCCAGGTCCTGGAGCCGGTTGTAGCGCATGTGGGCGGCGCTGTGGCAGCCCATGCAGTAGTTGATGTACACCTGCGCGCCGCGCTGCAGGGATACCAGGTCGTGCGGGCTGATATCGGCCGGCAGGCGATCGAGCTTGACGCTCTCCGACGCGGCCGCCGCCAGCGGCGCCGCCAGCAGCATCCAGGCAAGCGCCCGTGCCAGAGTCATGGCCGCGCGCGTCACCCGGACACCCGCTCAGGCACGGGCCGGGTCTTGTCGAGCCGCGTATACCACGGCATCAACAGGAAGAACGCGAAGTAAGTGAGCGTGAACCACTGCGCCGTGAGGGTGCGGCCCTCGGTGACCGACAGCGTGCCCAGATAGCCGAGCACGGCAAAGGAGATCACGAACAGCGCCAGCGCGGCCTTCGTGATCGGCCCTTTGTAGCGGATGGACTTGACCGGGCTCTGATCGAGCCAGGGCAGCAGGAAGTAGATCAGCGCGCCGACCCCCATCAGCGCCACGCCCCACACCTTGGGTTCGACGACGAATTGCTCGGGTCCCTTCATGAAGAAAATGAGCACGGCCCCCACGACGGATGCGGTCACCTTCGTCCGGAAGCCGCCGGGGCTCAGCCAGATCAGGGCCACATACGCCGCCACGCCGAGCGCGAGCACGATCATGAAGTCCTCGGTAATGGCGCGCAGGATCGAGTAGTACGGCGTGAAGTACCACACCGGCGCGATGTGCGGCGGCGTCTTCAAGGGGTCGGCCGGGATGAAGTTGTTGTACTCGAGGAAGTAGCCGCCGAATTCCGGCATGAAGAACATGACGACGCAGAACACGATCAGGAACGCCACCACCCCCAGCGTATCCTTCACCGTGTAATACGGATGGAACGGGATGCCGTCCACCGGATGGCCGGTCCTGGGGTCCTTTACATGCTTGATCTCGACGCCGTCGGGGTTGTTGGAGCCCACCTCGTGCAGCGCCATGATGTGCGCCACGACGAGCCCGAGCAGCAGCAGCGGGATCGCGATGACGTGGAACGCGAAAAAGCGGTTCAACGTCGCGTCCGCCACCACGTAGTCGCCGCGGATCCAGATCGCGAGCGTCGGCCCGACCCAGGGAATCGCGTCGAACAGGTTGACGATCACCTGCGCGCCCCAGTACGACATCTGCCCCCACGGCAGCAGGTAACCGAAGAACGCCTCCGCCATGAGGCAGAGGTAGATCAGCATGCCGAAGATCCAGATGAGCTCGCGCGGCTTGCGGTAGGAGCCGTAGAGGAGCCCGCGGAACATGTGCAGATAGACCACGATGAAGAAGAAGGAAGCGCCGGTCGAATGCAGGTAACGGATGAGCCAGCCCCCGGGCACGTCGCGCATGATGTACTCGACCGAGGCGAAGGCCTGCGCGGCGTCCGGCTTGTAGTGCATCGTGAGAAAGATCCCGGTCACGATCTGCAGCACCAGCACCACCATCGCGAGCGAGCCGAAGTAGTACCAGAAATTGAAGTTCTTCGGCGCGTAATACGCGGCGAGATGGTCCCGCCACAGCGACATCAGGGGAAAGCGCTGGTCGATCCAGGTGAGGACGCCGTTGAACAATCCGGCGCCCGTTACCGGCTGTTTTTCCGCCACCGCCATGTCCTACGCTCCCCTGGTGTCCTCGCCGATCACGAGCTTGGAGTCGGACAAGAACCTGTGCGGCGGGACCTCGAGGTTATCCGGCGCCGGCTTGTTCTTGTAGACGCGGCCCGCGAGATCGAACAGCGAGCCGTGGCACGGGCAGTAGAAGCCGCCCTTCCAGTCCGCCTCGAAGGGTTCGGGCTGGGCCTTGAACTTGTCCACCGGCGAGCAGCCAAGATGCGTGCAAATGCCAACGACAACCAGATACTCGGGCTTGATCGAGCGGAACTCGTTACGCGCGTAGCGCGGCGTCAATTCGTCCGGTTTGCGCTCGCTCCTGGGATCGGCGACCTTGGCGTCGACCTGCTTGACCGACTCCAGCATTTCCGGCGTGCGCCTCACGATCCACACCGGCTTGCCGCGCCATTCGACGCGCGTCATCTCACCGGGGGCGAGGTTGCCGATATCCGCTTCGACCGGCGCGCCGGCCGCCTTCGCGCGCTCCGACGGGAGCATGCTGGCGACGAACGGCACGGCGGCGGCGGCGCTGGCGATGCCGCCCGCAACACCGGTGGCGGCGACCAGAAAACGCCGCTTGCCCTGATCCAACTCTTTGTCTGCCATACGATTATTCCCCGCCCCCGAAAAGCCGCCATTCTACACATAGGCCGCAGTGGATTTAAAGCAAGACGTGAAAAAACGCCTTTTGATCAAGGAGTTGTAGAGGGGGCCTCGATCCCGGCTGGGCGGACCGGAAACGCGCGCGGTGACGCCGCGCACATTAACCCCTCTTCCGCGTGATCCTGATCGCAATTCCACGATCGCGGCCGGCGCCACCGTCACGAGTCCGCAGTCGCGTTTTGCTATGATTCAATGCCAGCAGGAATCTTGCTTCGTCAGCCGCCCCCTCCTCCCTCGCCCGATGCGGAAGTTCTGGCTCATATTTGCGCAAACCGCGACCGTCTGCCTTGCGGCCCTGTTCGTCGTTTCAACGCTGCGGCCGGACCTTCTCACCTGGAATACGCGCGGGGGCATCGTGACCGTGACGGAGCCGCAGGCGGAGACGCCGGCGCGCGCGGCCGCTTCGTTCCGGGACGCCGCGCGCGAGGCGATGCCCGCGGTCGTCAACATCTTCACCAGCCAGGAAGTGAAGCGGCCGCGCTTGCCGTTCATGAACGATCCGCTCTTCCGCTACTTCTTCGGCGATCCGCAGGACGCGGGCCCGGAGCGTCGGGAGGGCCTCGGCTCGGGCGTAATCGTGAGCGCGGACGGCTACATCCTCACCAATCACCACGTAATCGAGTCGGTCGACCAGATCGAGGTCGCGCTAGCCGACTCGCGCAAGGTCCGGGCGCGCGTGGTCGGAACCGATCCGGAGACCGATCTGGCGGTGCTCAAGATCGAGCTGGAGAAGCTGCCCTCCATCACCTTTGCGCAGGCGGAACAGCTGCGCGTGGGCGACGTCGTGCTCGCCATCGGCAATCCCTTCGGCGTGGGCCAGACCGTCACCCTGGGGATCGTGAGCGGGCTCGGGCGCAGCCAGCTCGGCATCACGACTTTCGAGAACTTCATCCAGACCGACGCGGCGATCAACCCCGGCAACTCGGGCGGGGCGCTGGTGGACGCGGGCGGCAAACTGGTCGGCATCAATACCGCGATCTACTCGCAGACCGGAGGCTCGATGGGCATCGGCTACGCCATCCCGGTCTCGATCGCCCGGCAGGTGATGGAGCAGATCGTACAGAAAGGATCGGTCACGCGCGGCTGGATCGGGGTGGGCGTGCAGGACATCACGCCGGAGCTTGCGCAATCGTTCAGCCTGCCCGCGTCGCGCGGTGTGCTGATCACGCAGGTCGAGCGCGGCAGCCCCGCCGACAAGGCGGGAATCAAGCC
>DASWIC010000117.1:0-1596 GCA_036397875.1 Burkholderiales bacterium | reverse complement strand
TTCAGTCCACGCGAACGCCCGCGAGCTTCACGATCTTCGCATTCGTTTCCCATTCCCGGCGGATGCGGCGGGCGAACTCCTCCGGGCTGCTGCCCACCGGCTCGGCTCCCAGCTCCTCGAGCCGCCTGCGGGGCCCGGGAGAGTGGACGACCTTGACCGTCACCTCGTTCAGCCGGGCGATGATCTTCGGCGGGGTCTTCGCCGGGGCGAGGAGCCCGAGCCAGCTGCCCGATTCGTAGCCCGGCACCCCCGCCTCGATGATCGTCGGCACGTCGGGCAACTGCGGCGAGCGCTTGGCGCCGGCAACGCCGAGCGCGCGCAGCCTTCCCGCCCTGACGTGAGCCAGAACCGGGCCAATCGAGTTGAACGTCACGTTGACGCGCCCGCCCAGCAGGTCCGTTACCGCCAGCGGCGCCCCTTTGTACGGCACGTGCGTGAAGTTGACGCCTGCCATGCTCTTGAACTGCTCCATTGCCAGGTGATTAGCGGTGCCGTTGCCGGCGGATGAGTAGTTGAGCTTGCCGGGCTCCGCCTTGGCGAGCGCGAGGAGATCCAGCACCGACTTCACGCGGACCGAGGGATGAGCCAGGAGGAGGAAGGGCCCGGTGGAGATCAGGCTGATCGGGGCGAAATCCTTGAGCGTGTCATAGGGCACGTTCTTCGAGATGTGCGGCACGATCGTCAGCGCGCCGGGGCTCGTCAGGTACAGCGTGTAGCCGTCGGGCGCCGCCTGGGAAGCGAGCTCCGCGGAAATGCGCCCTCCCGCCCCGCCGCGGTTGTCCACGACAAGCTGCTGGCCGAGGAGCGCGGACATCGCCGGCGTCACGGTGCGCGCCAGCACGTCCGGCGTGCCGCCGGCGGGCACCGACAAGATCACCCGGATCGGCCGCGAGGGATAACCTTGCGCGCCGGCAGAGGCCGCCAGCAGCGCGGCCGTGACTACTGCGAGACATTTGAGCAACTCGCGCATGACCTACCTCCGATTGTCGTCCCTATTTATCAACACCACGCCCAGGAAGCAGTTCCATGGCTTAAAAGCGCGCGGGTCTCAGGGGACTGACCACTATGCCATGCTTGTCGTCGGCCGGCTACGCAGCCATGCCTGCGGCGTGACCGGACGACCACGCCCACTGGAAATTGTAGCCGCCGAGCCAGCCGGTGACATCCACCACCTCGCCGATGAAGTACAGGCCCGCAACGCCGCGCGCTTCCAGGGTCTGCTGCGAGAGCGCATCGGTATCCACGCCGCCCAGCGTCACTTCGGCCTTGGCATAACCTAGCGTGCCCGAGGGCTGGATGCGCCAGCCGTTGAGCGTCCGCGCAACGGTCTCGAGGACCGTGTTCGGGAGCTGCGCGAGCGGCTGCGTCCAGCCGTGCGCTTCCGCGAAACTTTGCGCGAAGCGGCGCGGCAGGAACTCCGCGAGCAGCGTGCCGAGCCCCTGCGAGTCGCGGCGGTGCGCCGCCAGCCATGCGCCGGAGTCGCGCCCGGGCAGCAGATCGAGCGCCACCCGTCCGCGCCCGCCCGCGATTTGCCAGTATGACGACACCTGCAGGATGGCCGGCCCCGACAGGCCGCGGTGCGTGATCAGCGCCGCC
>DASWIC010000116.1:0-29210 GCA_036397875.1 Burkholderiales bacterium | reverse complement strand
GGTTCCGCAGATCCCGGCGACCTCCATCTTCAGGAGCGCGCTGTCCTCCGGGATATCCGGCATCGGGTATTCCCGGAACTCGGTCTTACTGGGGCCGGTCCTCACGGCCGCCTGGACTTTATCTGCCACGCGGTCACCTCCACGGAATCGAGGCGCTATTTTCGCATGCCTTTCCCCCGCCTTCCCAGCTCGAGCCTCCTGCCCGCTGGACCCCCGTCTTGACGGTCGGCCACGGCGGGGCCATTCTAAGGCGCGGCAACCATCAACAACCTAGGGGGAGATCAAGATGAAACGCCTCTCTGTCATCGCTTCAACTCTTGTTGTCATCGCTTTCACCGCTTTTGGCTGCGCCCAGATGTCCTCAATGTATGACTCGGCGACCGGGTGGACCACGCTCATCGACGGCGAAAAAGGCCTGGAAAACTTCAACCGCATTGGCGACGCCAACTGGCGGGCGGAGGGCGGCGCGATCGTGGCTGACAAGGGCAAAGGCGGCCACCTCGTCTCAAAGAAGTCCTACAAGGATTTTCAGATCAAAGCCGAGTTTTGGGCTGACCACACGACGAACAGCGGCATATTCGTACGCGCGTCGGATCCCAACAAGATCGGGGCTAAGACTGCCTACGAGGTGAACATCTTCGACCAGCGCCCCGGCCAGGAATATGCCACTGGGGGCATCGTGTATATCGCCAAGGTTCCGGTCCCCATCATCTACCGGGCAGGTGGCAATTGGAATACCTATGAAATTACGGCCAAAGGTTCGCAACTGACGGTCGTTCTGAACGGCGTGCAGACGGTCAGCGTTCAGAACAGCCAGTACGCGCAGGGGCCGTTTTCGCTGCAGTTCGGCAACCGCGGCAAGCAGCCCGGCGGCGCCATCAAGTGGCGCAACGTGCAGATCAAGGAGCTATAGGCTCGTGGGCAACACCGCGGCCAGCCCGGCCGGGCAGCCGCGGTTTTTACGTCGTCAGCGCAAGAGGGAGATAACAATGAAAAGCCTGTCCGTCATTGCTTCAAGCCTGCTGGTCGTCGCATTCACCGCTTTCGGCTGCGCGCAGATGTCCTCCATGATGGACATGGGATGGACCACGCTGGTTGACGGAGAAAAAGGCCTGGAAAACTGGAACCGCATCGGCGACGCCAACTGGCGGGCGGAGGGCGGTGCTATCGTGGCGGATAAAGGAAAAGGCGGCTTTCTCGTTTCGAAGAACTCCTACAAGGACTTTCAGCTGAAGATCGAGTTCTGGGCCGCTCACGACGCCAACAGCGGCATCTACATGCGCTGCCAGGATCCCAACAAGTTCACCGACAAGACCTGCTACGAAGCGAATATTTTTGACCAGCGCCCCGACCAGACGTATGCCACGGGCGGCATCGTCCACATCGCAGCGGTCTCGTCGATGCAGAAGGCTGGCGGCAAGTGGAATACCTACGACATCACGGTCAAGGGCTCGCAGCTCACCGTAGTGCTCAATGGAGTCCGCACCGCCGAGGCAACAGACACCAAGTTCGCCAGCGGGCCGTTCGGGCTCCAGTTTGGGAACCGCCCGAAAGGCGCTCCCGGCGGCGCAATCAAGTTCCGCAAGGTGCAAATCAAGACGCTGTAATTTCCGGAGCATCGGGGGATCGAGATAATAACGAGAGCGTCAGATCAATCGTCAACAACACGAGGAGGTCCACCATGAAGCACTTGTTCGCTGTCACCACGGCAATACTGGCTATCGGGTCGGTCGTGTTCGGCTGCGCGCAGCAGCCGATGGCGCCGACCGGCGCGGGGTGGGTCACGCTGTTCGACGGTAGCGGCGGGAGCCTGGCCAACTGGTATGCGATCGGCGACGCCAATTGGACGGTATCCGGGGGTTCCGCCCAGGCAGACAAGAAGGGCAAGCAGAACGGTTTCCTGTTCACGAGGAAGCCGTACGGCGACTTTCAGCTCTGGGTCGAGTTCTGGGCGAGCGAGGACGCCAATAGCGGGATCTTCATTCGTTGTCGTGATCAGAACAAGATCACGGCCGACACCTGCTATGAGGTGAACATCTACGACAAGGCGCCGGACGCCGCCTTCGGCACCGGATCGATCGTGCGTTTTGCCACGGTGAAACCCATCTACAAGGCCGGCGGCCAGTGGAATACCTATGAGATTACCGCCAGGGGCTCGAAGATCACCGCGACGCTCAACGGCGTCCGCACCGCAGAAATGGACAACAAGAAATACAAGAGCGGGGTGATTGCGCTGCAGTATGCCGCGGGCGCGATCAAGTTCCGCAAGGTATTGATCAAGCAGCTGTAGCGCGCCGCCAGCCGTTGACACCCCATCGGGCGAGACGGATCATCTTCGCCGATCTGCATTCACAGGAGGATTGGTCATGACTAGCGTGGAAACCAGGACCAGGCCCCGCCTCGCGATCATGAACGCGGTGCACGATCTTCCCGTCCTGGTCGCCCGCGACCAGGGGTTCTTCAAGGATGAGGGCCTGGACATCGAGTTCGTTACGACGCCGGGAATGGCCCAGGTCACGACTTCCCACTCCGTCAAGTTCGATTCCGTGTTCGACCGCCCGCTCGACTCGGTCTACAACGAGGGCGGCATCGACCAGTACCGCATGTGCGAATGGGGCATCATGAAGCGCGCCGTCGAGGCCGAGTGCTCGGGGCTGCGGCGGCGGAAAATCGTAGCCCTGGGCGCTTCCATGTCGAAGTTCGCGATCGCGGTCGCGCCGGACTCCAGAATCTACGAGCCCGAAATGCTGAAGAACAGGGAGATCGCGGTAACGCCGAATAACGGCTCCCACTTCACGACGCTCAAGTTGATGGAGGGTTTTCTCAAGCCGGAGCACGTCAGGACGACGACCGCCGGGTCGATGCCCAAGCGCATCGAGGCGCTGAAGCAGGGCAAGGTCGCGGCGGCGAGCCTGATGGAGCCCTGGATCAGCGTCGCGCAGAAGATGGGCCTGCGCATCCTGATCGAGTCGCATTCGACGCGCAGCGAGGCGGCGAGCGACGATCTCGACGGCAAGACGCTGGCGGCGATGTTCCGGGCGCAGGCGCGGGCGGTGAAAGAAATCGAAAAGGACCCGACGCCGTACGTCCACTACTTCATCCGCGAGACCGGGGGCCTGCTCGAGCCCGGGGACTTCCAGACCTGGCGCCTGCTGCACGCCGCGCCGCAGCCCTACACGCGCGAGCGCTGGGAAGACACCTATAACTGGTCGGTCAAGTGGAACATGGTGGTGCCGGGCGCCACCTACGAGAACATCGTCGACAACCGCGCCTGGCAGTAGCGAGCTCCGCCCGCGGATGGACAGGCTTCCGCTGGTGAAAGTCGTGGCGACGGGCGGGACCATCGCCAACACGCCGTCAGGCCGCCTGCACGCGGGCGAGGTCGCCGACGCCATCCCCGAGCTCAAGACAATTGCGCGGCTGGAGGTGGAAGAGGTCTGCCGCGTGGCGAGCAGCGCCATCACCGTGGAGAACTGGCTGACGCTGGCGCGCCGCATCGCCGAAATCCTCGCCGAGCCCGACGTCACGGGCGTGGTCGTCACTCACGGATCGAATACGGTGGAGGAGACCGCCTATTTCCTGAGTCTGACCGTGAAGAGCGACAAGCCCGTGGTGCTCACCGCCGCTCAGCGGCAGTTCACGACCCTGAGCTCCGACAGCCCCAGGAATTTCCTCCAGGCGGTGCGGGTCGCCGCCAGCGACGAAGCGCGGGGCAAGGGCGCGCTGGTTGTTACCAACGACATGATCAACGCGGCGCGCGATGTCTCCAAGAACATCTCCAACCGCGTGGAAACGTACAGCAGCCGGGACATCGGCGCGCTGGGGTTCGTCGACGACGACCGGGTTACCTTTTACCGCCTTCCCGTGAAACGGCACACCCTTGCCACGCCGTTCGATATCAGGCGCCTCACGAGGCTTCCCCGCGTCGACATCGTCTACACGTATGCAGGCGCAGACGGCGCGCTGATCGAGGCGGCCGTCGCGCACGGCGCCGAGGGCCTCGTGATCGCGGGATTTCCGACCGGTTCCGGCACGCCCGTCATGGACGAAGCCATAAGAAAGCTGGCGGCCAAAGGCATCCCGGCGGTCATGACCAACCGCGGCGGACTGGGCCGCGTCATCGATAAGCGGGCAAAGGAAGCCCGCCCGCTCATCTGGGGCGACAATCTCACGCCAGTGAAAGCGCGTGTCCTGCTGATGCTCGCCCTGACGACGACGCGGGACCCCACAGCACTGCAGCGGATTTTCGAGCAGTACTGAAGACGCGCGCGGGACGGACCCTCGACGCGCTACTGGATGCTCACCCCGGAGGCCTTGACCAGCTCGGTGATCCGCTTCCGTTCACTGCTCCGGAACGAATCGAGGTCCTTGCGCCCGCCCCCGACGATTTCGATTCCCAATGTCTTGAGTCTTTCGCCGAAAGCGGGCTCCTTGGCCGCTTTCACCACCTCGACGCTCACCTGGTTCAGGATGGCGGCGGGCGCGCCGCCGGGGGCGACGATGCTGTACCAGCCGAACATCGCGTAACCCGGGACGAATTCCGCGATGGCCGGCACGTTGGGGAGCGCGGGCGAGCGCTTCGGCGTGGTGACGCCGATCGCCCTCAGCCTGCCGCTTTCGACGTGGGGCCGCGCGGCCGGATAGACGGCGTAGGTGAGCTGCACTTCCCCGCCGAGCGTATCGGCGATGGCCTGGGCGATGCCCTTGTACGGCACGTGCAACATATCGGTGCCGGTCCGGTTAGTGAACAGGACACCGGAGAGATGCTCGGAGGCGCCGGTGCCGGCCGAGCCGTAGCGGATCTTGCCGGGAGACTTTTTCGCCAGTGCGATCAGCTCGGGTATGGATTTCGCCGGCACCTGCGGGTTGACCATCTGGACAAACGGCACCGTGCCGATCAGGCTGACCGAGTCGAAATCCTTGTCGAGGTTGAACTTGAGCTTGGGATAGACCGAGGTCGCGACGAACAGCTGGGAAGTCAGCATCATCCAGGTGTAGCCGTCGCGCTCCGCGCGCAAGGCCAGCTCGGCGCTGATGATGCCGGCCACGCCGGGGCGGGAATCCACCACGACGCGCTGGCCCCACACCCCGTACAAGCGATCGGCCACGAGCCGCGCGATGATGTCGGGCCCCGACCCCGGCGCGCTGCCGATGACGAACCGGATCGGCTTTTGCGGAAACGACGGCTGCGCGGCGTGCGCCGCCGCTGCCAGCGCTACCCATGCGATGGCTGCCCAAGTGAGCGATTTCGTTTTCATATTGCCTCCTCGTTTCTTGATCAAGCTTACACCACCCCGCCACCCGCGAGTCGCCGGTATCCCGGCCTGCAGTCGTCACGGATTCAATGACAACCTCTGCTCCCTGGTTTTGCGGGTTGCCGTCCAGGCACCGGTAGCGCGGCCCTTCAATTCACCGCGCATCACGTTGCCATCCACGCGCCCGACGTAATCGGTGCCGTCAACGGTAAAGCTGATTCGATCGCCATGCAGCCGGCCATTCGCGATCGGCGTGCGCGTGCCGTCCGAGGTCAAGGCGCCAGTGAGCTCCTGAAAATTCTGCTGGAGCCTGAGCTTCCCTGCCGGCAGCCGCCAGCTGCCCGCGACCCTCGCCGGCACGACATACAAGTAGGCGGTGCACCAGGCGTCGCAGTCGCCCTCCACGCTGCCGGTCTCGTCGGCTCTCCACCCGTCGATCTCGAAACCGTTCACGACGATGCGGGAGCCCGGTTTCAATTCCAGGAATTTCGGGACGAGCCGGTTGAGGTTCTCGGTCAGCAGGAACAGCGCGAGGACCGTCGCCTGCGAGATGTCGGCCGCGAACATGTCGCCCTGGATGAATTCGGCCCTCTCGGCGACCCCAATTTTGGCCGCCAGACGCCGCGAAAACTCGACCATGTCGGCGTTGTATTCCACGCCCAGGGCGCGGGCCCCGCGCCTCGCGGCGGCGATCACGTTGCGGCCGTCACCCGAGCCGAGATCCATGACGAAGTCCTGCGACGTCACGCGCGCCATGTCCAGCATTTTCTCGACCAGTACCGGCGGCGTCGGCACCCACACGACATCCTTGCCGGCCTGGCCCTCGACCGGTTCGTACGGCTGCTGAATCTCCTGGGCGGGTGTCGCGGCCGTGCCAACCAGGAGGAAGCACGACGCCAGCAGCATACGGGTCAGGCCATGCGAGATCTTCAAGCGGGTCTCCTGCGAAAGTGAATCCGATGCCGGAATACTAGCAAAACATCCGTGCGGAAAGCGGCGGTGCCGCACAGCGCAGGACGATTGCGCGACCTAATGGGCCGCCGCCGTCGCGCTCTCGAGAAATTGCAGCAGGCGCGCCGGGGCCGTTTCCTCGGTCTGGCCCGCCGGCGGCACGTCCCAGTATTCCGAGCGCGGAAGACATTCCTCCAGATACCGCGCGGCAGAGGTCGCGTGCGACGGATCGCGGCCGGGAACAATAAGCGCCGGGATATCGAGGCGCATCAGATCCTCGGGCTCGGCGCCGGGCGCGGTGTCGCGATCCATCAGCGCGCGCGCCATTCCAGCGACGATGAGTTGGTAGCGCTCGACGTCCTGCTTCGCGTAGGACTCGGCGAAGGTGCGGTCGTGACGTATCACCGACGCCCACGGCCCGCCCCGCGGGTCCTCGTTGAAGCTCTTGCCCGAGCTCGCTGCGAGCGCGACCACCTCGGTCAGGCCGTGGCTCTGGACGTACGCAAGGTGTTGTGCGAAGCGGCTCTGGCCGTTGATCCGGTACTTCGCGCCGCCCACGGGCCACCACAGCACCAGGCTTAGCGCAATTTCCGGATGAGAAACGGCCAGCGACAGGACGGGGGAGCATCCCATGCAGCCGCCCATGAGGTGCGCCCGCGGAATCTTCAGATGCTCGAGCAGTCCCCTGCCCTGCGCTGCGAAATCGGCCCAGGTCACGCGTTCGACCCGGCCTCCCGACTGGCCGGTCTCGCGCCGGTCGAAAACAATACAGGAGAATTTTTTCGGCAGATGCGCCATGAGCCGGGTCCTGGCGTAGGTCCCGGTCGTCGTCCATTTCTCCAGAATTCCGTCGAACCCGCCGGGCGAGAACATCAGCACGGGCGGCCCGGAGCCCAGCACTTCGTAGCGCGTAGCGATGCCGTTTATGTCCGCGGTTGGCATGGCTAAATTTCACCCCCATCCCAACTTTCCCCCCTCGAGGGGGAAGGGAGACTCTCGCAGTTCCGTGGTCCTCCAGATTTCATCCTTTGATCTGCCGCCCCGCGCGCACGTCGGCGACCAGGGCCGTGAAAGCCTCGAGGCTCAATTTGGCGGTATTCACGTAGGTCTCCGCCCTGGTATCGAGCCATTTCGCCCCGTAGCCGATGGCGGTGTGCGCAAGCCGCATCCGCCCGTCGAGCCAGGGTCCGCCGCCGAGCCCGCCGATCACCGGAATGGACACCGCCTTCACCACTGCGCCACCCGCCTCCGGCCCGGAGTGCCGGAAGTCGAGCAGCGCAGCACCCGCCGCTTCCAGGCGCTTCGCCTCCTCCACCAGCTTGCCGGCGGGAATGTCCGTGCCTCCGTGAAATTCGGCGAAAACGGGGACGCCCGCGCCGACGATCGCGCGCACGGTCTCGGAAACGCCCAGGACCTTCACCATTCCGGCGCCGCCCTCCTTCGCGAGGCGGACGGCGGCGCTCACCGCGGCCCGGGTCCCTGCCTGCACGGGACCATACGGAATATCACAGCTCACGAGCGCGCGCTTCGCGCCACGGCTCACCGCCTTGCACGCGAGCAGGATTTCCTCCACCGTGACCTCCGTCTCCGTCGGTTGGCCCCACAGGTTGGCCCCGACGGAATCCCCCACCGAGATCAGATCCACGCCGGCGCGGTCGGCGATCTGCGCGGTGGGGTAATCGTAGGCGACCACGCCGACGATCTTCTTGCCGTCGCGCTTCATCTGCTGCAGCACCGCGACGGTCACCCGCTCCATGGTCAGGAACGCCCGGCGAACGAGCGCGCTTTTTCGAGAGCGGCGAAGCTGCGTGGCGCGGCGCACATCAGGTAGCGATAGCCTTCCTGGACGATCCGTTCTGCATTCGAGGTCTCGACGTGGGGGTGGCCGACGACCACCTTGTGCTTCTTGCACGTCGCGATGACCTGCGCCATCGCGTCGAGCACCACCTTGTGCTCGTACTGGCGCGGATAGCCGAGCTCCTGGCTCAGATCGCCCTCGCCGATCAGGATCGCGCCGATCCCCGGCACGTTCTTGAGCATGTCGTCGAGATTGGCGATGCCAGCGGTGTCCTCGATCATGAGGATGACGAAAATCTCGCCCTGGGGATTGAGCGGCCACACGTCGGCCCGCTCGTAGTACTCCTGCTGGGTCACGCCCCAGTAGCGCACCGCCTGCGTCGGCCCGTCGCCGCGGATACCCGCCGGCTCATAGAGGGGCTTGCCTTTCAAGCGCGGGTAGCGGCAGGCGGCAACGGCGTTGTAAGCCTCCTCCACCGTGCTGACATGCGGCCAGATAATGCCATAGTAGCCGAGATCGAGCGCCTGCTTGGCGAAGAACTGGTTCTTTTCGTTGCCGTTGGGCGGGATGCGTACCGTGGGCGTCACCGCGGGAGCCACCGAGCCGGCCTTGGCAATCTGGGCGCGATTGAGCAGGTACTGGAGACAATCCCTGAGCGTGCGTATGTCCCAGCCGTTGTGCTCGCCTTCGAAGACGACGCCGTCGTACTTGGAGGCCTGCAGCGCGATCGCCGCCTCGAGATCGGGCGGCATGAAAGTGGTGAAGGCGTGCTGGCCGGATTCGAGCGCGCGGATGATTCCATTCAGACGTGGGAGCGCCATATCGGGATCCTATTTTCCCGGCTTGCCGCGCTTCTTGAGCAGCGCGTCGAGCCGCGGATAGACGCGGCGGGCGTTGCCCTCAAAGATCCTGTAGAGGTCCTTCTCGCTCAAGCCTTTTAACTGGTCGACGTAGCGCTTGGTGTCGTCGTAATGGTGGCCGGTCTCCGGATCGATACCCTTCACCGCGCCGACCATCTCCGAGGCGAACAGGATGTTGTCCACCGGGATCACCTTGGCGAGCAGCTCGATGCCCGGCAGGTGATAGACGCAGGTGTCGAAGAACACGTTCTTCAGCAGGTGCTCGGCGAGCGGCGGGCGCTTCATGTCCTGGGCGAGCCCGCGATAGCGTCCCCAGTGGTAGGGCACCGCTCCGCCGCCGTGCGGGATCACGAGTCGGAGCGTCGGGAAGTCCTTGAAGAGATTGCCCTGGATCAGCTGCATGAAGGCGGTGGTGTCACCGTTGATGTAATGGGCGCCGGTGTGGTGGAAGTTCGGATTGCAGGACGAGGACACGTGGATCATCGCGGGCACGTCGAGCTCGCACAGCTTCTCGTAGAGCGGGTACCAGTACTTGTCGATCAGCGGCGGATCCGTCCAGTAACCGCCCGAGGGGTCGGGATTGAGGTTGACGCCGACGAAGCCGAGCTTCGTCACGATGCGCTCGAGCTCGGGGATGCAGTTCTTCGGCGACACGCCCGGAAACTGCGGCAGCTGGCCGACACCCACGAAGCTGTTGGGGAGCAGCGTGCAGATGCGGTGGATCAGGTCGTTGCAGATGCGGGTCCATTCGATGCTGACCGCCTCCGTACCGACGTGGTGCGCCATGCCACCGGCGCGCGGAGAGAAGATGGTCAGATCGCCGCCGCGCGCCTTCTGGAATTTCAGCTGGGGCTCGACGCTCTTGACCAGGACCTCGTCGCTGATGCCGAGATCGGTTGAGCCGGGCTTGCGGGCGGAATCGGCGAGCCCCGCGAGCTGCTTGTCGCGGAAGGTGTGAAGCGCCGGCGGCTCGGTGGTGTAATGGCCGTGAATGTCGATAATCATAAGAGTGACAAATGAAGGTGACGATTAAGGGTGACGAAATCCCCCCTACCCCCCTTTGTCAAAGGGGGGAGACATGACAATGTCGGGGAGATTTGGTCACCCGTATCTCGTCACCTGTATCTCGCCACCCTTATCTCGTCACTATATCTTAAAGGCTTCCAGCGTTTCCGGGGCGAACATCTCCTCCGGCTTCAGGCGCCGCTTCGACAGCCCTTGCTCGTGATGGTAGCGCAGGAACGTGTCGAGCACGTGGCGGTTGCCGTGGAAGCCATACGGCCACCAGTCTTCCCCGAATTCGCGCACCGCGTCCTCGACGTGAGCGTTTTGCCACGGCAGCATTGCCTTGTGCGCCGCGGTTTGCGCGAAACCCTCGTAGACGCGGCGCTGCGACTCGACGAAGGCCTTGCAGAGCGACATCGCGATCCAGCGGTTTTTCTCGTAGACCTCGCGGCGGATTGCCACGACATGCATGATCGGGAAGATCTTCGTGCGCCGGTAGTATTCGCGCTCGACCGCGACGAAATCGGGGAACAGGCGCTTCACCGCGTCGGGGCGGGTGCGGAAGGTCGACGGCGCGCGCGCCGTGTGCAGCGCATCGATCTCTCCCGCCGCAATCATCGCCGAGAGCGTCTGGTCGGGACCGATCGGGCGCACCCTGATATTGGGTGGGAGATCGAGCTTGATCTTCTCGTCGCGCCGGGTCTCCTCCTCCCCGCCGGTCCAATACTCGACGCTGTCGGCTTTCACGCCGTAGTCGTCGGAAAGGATGCCGCGGATCCAGACCGGCGCCGTCATCTGGTATTCGGGCGTGCCGATTCGCTTCCCGGCGAGGTCTTTCGGCTCCCGAATGCCGCTTTTCGCCGATATGAAAATGGACGAATGGCGGAAAAACCGCGAGGGAAATACCGGAATCGCGATGAACGGCTGCGGATCGCGGTGGAGTGAGACGGTGTACGACGACATCGACATTTCCGCGACGTCGAATTCTCGGAAGCGCGCCATCCGGAAAAAGGTCTCCTCGACCGGCAGCTCGAGGACATTCAACTCGATGCCTTCCGGCCGCACCGAGCCGTCGGCGAGCGCCCGCGCGCGGTCGTAGTCCCAGATGGACAGCGTCAGGCGCAGCCTGGCCTTCGCCATTGGTAACCCAGGTGACGATTAATGGTGACGATTGATGGTGACGAAATCCCCCCTACCCCCCTTTGTCAAAGGGGGGAGACATGACAATGTCGGGGGGATTTGGTCACCCGTATCTCGTCACCTTGTTCTAGACAGTGACGGGATCGGTGTTGAGCGGCCGGAACAGCCCTTCCCGGGCGCCATCCCTGAACTTGACGTCCTTCGGCAGCTCCATCGCGCACGAGCGCACCCGCTGGGTATCGGGCTTGAGGCCCGGCAGCGGCTTGCCCTCGCGGTTATCCTTCGCGGCCTTGAGCAGCAGGCGCCGCGTCATGATGATGCCGTTGTCGGTCGAGCAGAGATTCTCCCGGGTGCGGTCCTGGATCGGCCCCATGCTTTCCTGCAGCGATGCATCCTGCATGGCGATGCCCTCGATGCCGCTGTAGTTGGTGCCGATCTTCTGGGTAGCGCGGTCCATGAGGTAGTCGTTGCTCTTGTTGGCGAGCGGGATGAAAGTGCCCGGCAGGTATTTCACGTGTATGCCCTTGCCGTCCGCCATTGCCTTCACCTCGACCGCCGTCAGCGCGCGCTTGGGATGGTAGTTGATCGACCAGGCCCAGCAATTCTCGTCGTCGATCGGCACCCAGGCGTGGCCGCCGATCGGGTGCCCAGCGCGCGGCGGGATCAGCGTGTGCCACGGCATGATGAAAGGCGTGATGCGCCAGTACCAGCGGTCGTTGTCCGCCTGGCGGCGCGCGCCGATGAGGAGCCCCCCCTCGTACTCCACCACGTCGAAATGGGGCATGCGGTCGGTCAGGTTGTAGCGGTTCGCGCGCTCCTTGGCATCCTTGAACAGGGGATCGCGATTGAGGGCCCCGCTGTGCAGGAACGACACGTGGCTCGAGTCGATGCCGCCTTCAATCGCCTGGAGGTAGTTGCATTCCTGAATCCGTTTGGACACGAATCGGTTCGCGGCCGGCACCAGCGCCCATTCCAGCGCGGGCGGCTCGGGCTTCAGCGCGGGCGGTCCCATGTAGATCCAGATGACGCCCCCCTGCTCGATGGAGGGGTAGGACTTGAGCTTGATCCGGGCGAGCATGCCGGACTCCTCCGACTCGGAGGGTAGATCGACGCACTGCCCAGTGACGTCATACTTCCAGCCGTGGTACGGGCAACGCAGCCCGCACTCCTCGTTGCGCCCGAACCACAGCGACACGCCGCGGTGCGCGCAGAATTCATCGATCACCCCGATGCGGCCATCCGAGTCACGGAATGCCACCAGCTTCTCGCCCAGGAGCTGCAGGCGGACCGGCGCGCCGTCCTTCTCGGCAACTTCCTCGGCCAGCAACGCCGGGATCCAGTAGCGGCGGAGCAAGTCCCCGAGCAGCGTGCCGGGCCCGGTGCGGGTCAATAGCGCGTTCTGATCATGGGTCAGTGCCATGGTTCGAGTCCTCTGGATATTTCTCCAACGCTTTAATCGTGTTCAGCGGGATCGATGCACACCTTGCCGTCCACCAGCCGCACCGTCCATACCTTGAGCGGATCCGTCGCCGGCGCGAAAGTTGCGCGCCCGCTCGCGATGTGGAACCGGCCCTGGTGGAACGGGCACTCGACTTCGTCGTCCAGTATGTAGCCCTCCGACAGCGAACCCGGGCCGTGGGTGCATTCGTCCTGGGTGACGTGAATGGCGCCTTCGATATTGAACACCGCGTAGACACAGCCACCGTTTTCCACGCGCAGTGCGCCACCCGGAGCCACATCCGACACGCCGCACAGCGGCACCAGCTTCCCGTCGTTCATGCCTGGGGCGGTATTTTACCCTCTTGCCGGGAGTCCGCAGCGCGCCGCGTTGGGCGGCGTAGCCGGGAAACGGGCGCGGCCCCAGGGTAAGTCCTGCCGCCGGCATGGAGTTGATCTATGTCAAAATGCCCCGCACCCCCCGCGGCTGAACCCGCAGGATGCCAACAATGCGAACCCAGGTTGCCATCGTCGGGGCGGGACCGGCAGGGCTGCTTCTCGCGCACTTGCTGCACCTGCAGGGCGTTCACTCGGTCGTGCTAGAAAACCGCAGCCGCCAAATCGTCGAGGAGCGGATCCGGGCGGGGCTGCTCGAGCAGGGCACCGTCGACCTCCTGGTCGAAACGGGCGTGGGCGACCGGCTGCGGCGCGAGAGCCTGGTCCATCACGGCCTCGAGCTGCGCTTCGGCGGGCGCGGCCACCGCATTAATCTCAGCGGGCTTACCGGCGGGCGCACGGTCGCGATCTACGCACAGCATGAAGTCATCAAGGACCTCGTCACGGCGCGCCTCGATGCCGGCGGACAAATCGTGTTCGAGGCGGAGGACGTGAGCCTGCAGGGCTTGACCGACACAATGCCCCGGGTCCACTTCCACAAGGATGGCGTCTTGGAGGAGCTCGCCTGCGATTTCATCGCCGGCTGCGATGGCTTCCACGGGATCTCCCGCGACGCCATCCCGGCGGGTGCACTCACCATCCACGATCAGCACTACCCGTTCGCATGGCTCGGCATGCTGGCCGAGGCGCCGCCGGTGTCACCCGAGCTCATCTACACCCATCACGAGCGGGGCTTCGCGCTCTTCACGATGCGCACCCCGCAGGTGTCGCGCCTCTATCTCCAGTGCGCGCCGGACGAGGATCTCGCCAACTGGCCCGACGAGCGCATCTGGCAGGAGCTGCGCGCGCGCCTCGGCACCGATGGCGGCGTCAAGCTGCGGGACGGTCCTATGCTGCAGAAAGGGGTTACGGCGATGCGTGGCTTCGTCGTCGAGCCGATGCAGTATGGAAGGCTGTTCCTGGCCGGCGACGCGGCGCATATCGTGCCCCCGACCGGTGCGAAGGGGCTCAACCTTGCCGTGGCCGATGTGCGCGTACTGGCGCGGGCGCTGGCGGGGCACTATCGGGGCGGCGGATCGGATCTGCTCGAGCGTTATTCCGAGACCTGCCTGCGCCGGGTCTGGAAAGTGCAGCGGTTTTCGTGGTGGATGACGTGCATGCTGCACCGCTTTCACGACGATGGACCGCTGCGCCAGCGCCTGCAGCTCGCCGAGCTTGACTACCTCACCCGCTCGCGGGCGGCATCCACTGCGCTCGCCGAGAATTACGTCGGTCTGCCTTTTGAAGACTGATCAGGTCTGCGGCGCGCGTCGCCGTGCATGAGCCATCCGCCAATGGCGAGCATCAGCGCGCCGAGCCAGTACACCGGCATCGCGCCGAATGCGGTGCTGACGAAGCCGAAGATGACCGGCACGGTGGTCTCGATCCCCTTGTTGACCGTCTGCCGCAGCCCGATCGCCTCGCCGGTGCGGGCCGCCGGTGCCCGGTTGTAGGACAAGGTCATGGACAGCGGGGCGCCGCAGCCGAGACCCAGTCCCAGCATGAACGACATCGCGAGCAGCGGTGCGAAGCTCGAGACCAGCGGAAATCCCACGCAGGCGACGCTGGCGAGCGCCAGCGAAAGGCTGAAGACGCGCTCTTCGCTCGAGCGGCGCACCAGCGCCGTCATCACCGCGCGCACCGCCATCATCGCCAGCGCGAACGTCCCCATCACGATCCCGATCTGGGACGCGGACAGCCCGATCGAATGCCCGTAGATCGGCATCAGGAAGTTGAACGCCTCCATGCCCGTCTCGAGAAAGGCGGTTGCGATGAGCACGCGGCGCAGCGGCGCGTTGCCAATGAGTTCGATCACACGCCGCTCGCCAGCGGGCCGATGCGGCGGCAGTGGCCGGGAGCGCAGCGAGGTTGCCAGCAGCAGCACGACAACTGCCACCGCGGGAAATCCGGCGAGCAGCAGCCAGGCCGCGCGGTGGCCGAAGCCGTCTATGCTGAAGCCGCTGACCAGCGGGCCCACCAGGGTAGTCAAGCCCACGCAGAGCGCAAAAATGCTGTAGTTGCGCGTGCGGTCCGCGCCCTCCCCGATGGAGCCGATGAGGTGCTGGATCGCGACGACGTAGAAGATGTGGCACATGCCGGCGAGAGACGCCGCGACGAACAGCATCGCAAGCTGAGGAAGCGCAAACGGCAGCAGCAGCGACGCCAGCAGCCCGCACGAGCCAATCAGCGCCGGCAGGCGGAAGCCGTGCCGGTCGGAGAACTTTCCGGCATAGACGGACAGCAGCACCGGGAACACGGAATACATCGCGTAGAGCACGCCGATCGTCGCGGGACTCGCGCCGAGGTCGATCGCGAACAGCGACATCAGCACCTTGCTGCCCTTGAAGGTGCTGTGGTTCATCAGCGCGATAAGCATGATCAGCCAGAGCGACATCGTCATTCTCGAAGCGCGCTTCATCCATCATCGCGGAGCGTGCGGGCTCCACGATAATGGGCATAGCCCCCGCCCACCATCAGCGCCGAATTGACGAGAAACACGGTCACCAGCCCGAGCGCGGAACCGAGCGTCCCGAACGCGAGCGGGATCACCATATGGGTCAGGTTTACCAGCGTGAAGCGCAGGCCGAGCGCTTCCCCCGTGCGTCCCGGCGGAGCCCGGTTGTAGGTCATGATCACCGACAGCGGCTGCCCGACGCCGAGACCGAGACCAAATATGAAAGAGAGCACCAGCAGGTACGCCACCTGCTCCACGAATGGAAACAGGAGGAAGGTCACTCCCGCGGTGACCATCGAGGCGGTCATCAATGGATCCGCGCCCCAGCGGCGCACCAGCAGCGCACCAGCAGCGGCAGCAGGGTCCGCACCACGAACGTGGCGGCCGCGTGCGCGCCCAGCACGACGCCGATCATCGTGGCCGAGAGACCGATGGAATGCCCGTAGATCGGCATGTAGAAGGTGTAGAGGTCCACTCCCGCCACGACCAGTGCGCTGGTGACGATGACATTGCGCAGCCGGGGCTGCCCCAACATGCCGAGCACGCCGCTGTTTGCCCCAGGCTTGGTAGCCACGCGCACGTGCGGGATGACGCGGCGGCAGGCGATCCACCCTACGCAGGAGGAGGCGACGGTCAGCGCGAGGTAGAGAAAAGTCGGGACGTGCCCCTGATGGTCGATCGAGATGCCGACCAGCAGCGGCCCGATCAACGCGCCAAGGGCGATCGCAAGGCTCTGGAGGCTGACGTTGCGCGTGCGCTCCTCGGCCTCCCCGAGAGAGGCGATGAGGTGCTGGAGCGCGATATTGAGAAATACCAGCGCGATGCCGATGATCAGCGCCGCGACATAGAGCAGCCCGATGCCGGGGAAGACATAAGGAATGGAGAGTCCCAGGGCAAGCCCGGCGGATCCCAGCACGATCGGCCGGTAGCTGCCAATGCGGTCGGACACCTTTCCCGCCTGCACCGAGAGCACGAGCGGCCCGAGCCCGTAGAGGGCGATGAGCAGCCCGATCGCGGCGGCGGACGCGCCCAGCTCGATGGCGTACAGCGACATCAGGACGCGGCTGCTCATGAAGCACATCCAGTTGCGCAGGCCGAGAAAAAGGATCAGATAAATTATCATCGGGACGGCGGCGGACACCGCCGGCGGGAGCGGCGAAAACGCGGTATTCTAGCGTAAGGTTCGAGCGCCTTCGCGCAACTCCTGACGCTCAGGAAAGGAACACGCATGCAGATCAGAAATGTCGGCGTCGTCAGTCCGGGCGACATGGGCCAGGCGATCGCCGGGCGGCTCAAGGAAAGCGGCCTGAGCGTCCACGTCGCGCTCGACGGCCGCAGCGAGCGCACCCGAACGCTCGCGCGCGAGGCCGGCCTCACCGATTGCGGCTCGATGGAGAAGCTGGTAGCGACCTGCGAGCTGGTGATATCCGTCATCAACCCCGGTGAGGCGCTCAACGTCAGCCGCGAAGCGGCGGCGGCCATCCGGAAGACCGGCCGCAAGATTGCGTTCGCCGACTTGAACGCCGTATCACCGCAGACCGCGCGCGCTGCGGACCGCATGATTCGCGAAGCGGGCGGAGTGTTCATCGATGGCGGCATCATCGGGCCACCGCCGCGCGCCGAGAAGGATCGTCCCCGCATCTACGTCTCCGGGCCGGACGCCTATCTGCTCGAGAGCATCCAGCATCCCAATCTCCTGATTCGGGTCCTGTCGGAGCGCGTCGGCGACGCCTCGGGCGTCAAGATGTGCTACGCGGCGATGACCAAGGGCACGACCGCGCTCGCCGTGGAGCTGCTGGTGGCCGCGCGCGAACTGGGCGTCGAGCAGGCGCTGGAAAAGGAGCTGCGCGAGAGCCGCGGCGACGTCTTCGAATGGCAGATGAAGAACATCGCGGTCATGCCGCCCAAGGCCTACCGCTGGGTGCCGGAGATGCAGGAGATCGCCAAGACTTTCGGCGAGCTCGGGCTCACCCGGCGCATCTTCGAGGGCGCAACCGATATCTACGCCATGGTCGCGGCGACGCCCCTGGGCAAGGAAAGCCCGGAACAGGCACGCAAGAAAGGCCGCAGCGGCTTGGACATTACGCGGGAAATTGCCGACAACAAATAAGCGCGAGCCGCTCGATCGTCACTCGTCACTCGGTCAAACTCGATACATCGACCGCCGGTCCGGCTCGAAAGTGATGACGCGCGACGGCCGCTCCAGGCGGCTGCGCCCGACGCAGATCCTGCCGATGCCGTCGAGCAGCAACTCGCGCCGCAGCACGTGCACCTCCTCCCCGCTCCCGAGCGAGACGAAGGTGCCGTTGATGCTGTGGTCGAACAGGTAGAAATGCGTGCGCACCAGCTTGATCGAGAGGTGCCGGCGCGAGGCGTAATTGTCGCTCACCACCAGGTCGCAATCCTTGGCGCGCCCGATGACGACGCCGGTGCGCCACTGGTCCACACGCACGCGCTCCTCGTCGAGCGTGACCAGCAGGGCGCCGGTGTCGCCGGGAATCATCTTGCTGGGCTGCAGGTTGACGTCGGTCAGGTCCGTCCGGTCGGTGCGCCACAGCACCTGGAACACGGTTGATTCCTGCTCGCTGCCCTTCAGCACCGCGTTGAAGATCGGCCGCACGCAGGTCTTCAGCGCCGCCGACAGGCAGCGCTCGACGGCGTCGGTGGTGAGGATCTGTTCCGCGGTCGCCGCCGCCCTCAGGTAGGCGGCCACGTTCACCGTGTCGCCGAACACGTCGTTGTCCTCGACCAGCACCGGGCCGCAGTGCAGCCCGATGTGAATGGAGACCGGGTAATTGCCGGGCTTGCACGAGCTGACCTTGGCCTGCACGTCGCTCGCCGCGAGCACCGCGCGATCGGCGTCCGGAAAGACGCACATCACCTCGTCGCCGATGGTCTTCACGACCCGCCCGTCGTAACGCGCCAGCACGCCGTTGACCACCTCGAGGCAGGCATTGACGATATTGCGGGCGGCGGCATCCCCGAGCTGCTGGTAAAGGCTGGTGCTGTCGCTGATATCCGCGAACATCACCGCGAGGTTGCGCGTCTGCCGTTTCATCGCGGCGCGATTATATCGCGCCCTTGGGCAAAATCCCGTGACGGGTGACCGGTGACCTCGCGCGGGCGTTGACCCTTCATGCACGCTCCCGGCCCCGCGTGTCGCATGTCACGAATCACCCTGGCGCCGGGGGCGCCCACCGGCCCTAGAGACTGGAATCGCGACGATTACGGCCGCGGAAGGTCCGCTTTCTGCCTTCTGCCTTCTGCCTTTTGGCTTTGGTTAGGCGGCCCCCACGGTCTCCCCGGGATCCTCCAGCTCCGAGAACCGGACCGGCAGGATTTCACGCGCGGACAGGCTGCCGGCCGCCGACTTCTCCACCAGCACCAGGGACTGCTTGTCGGGAATACCGGTCGGGATCACCATGCGCCCGCCGGGCTTCAACTGGGCGAGCAGCGGCGGCGGAATGAGATCGGAGGCGGCGGTCACCATGATCCGGTCATAAGGCGCGTGCTCCGGCCAGCCGTAATAGCCGTTGGCGACGGTGACCACGACGTTCTCGTAGCCGAGGCGCTTCAGCCGCCGCTCCGCGCCCCGCGCGAGCTCCTCGATGATATCCACCGTGTAGACGCGCTTCGTGAGCTCGGCCAGGATCGCGGCCTGGTAACCGGCTCCCGCGCCCACCTCCAGCACCACGTCGTCCGCCTCCGGGGCCAGCAGGTCGGTCATGAGCGCGACGATGAACGGCTGCGACACGGTCTTCTCGTAACCGATGGGCAGCGGACGATTGAGATAGGCGTAGGGCTGAAGCTCCACCGGCACGAACTCGTGGCGCGGCATGCTCCCGATCACGCGCATCACCCGCTCGCTGAACGCGGCGCGGCCGGTATGGCCCACGGTGAGCGCGGCTTCGGTGATGATCTCCGTGATCATCTGTTCCCGCAGCTTTTCGAACAGGTCTTCGCTCATTGAGGCATAGTACTACAGTGACTGGTGACTGATGACGCGAAGGATCCGGCATTCG
Organism: Burkholderiales bacterium; assembly: GCA_036397875.1. Classification (GTDB taxonomy): domain Bacteria; phylum Pseudomonadota; class Gammaproteobacteria; order Burkholderiales; family SG8-41; genus SG8-41. The sequence continues at coordinate 9,852 of DASWIC010000116.1, read as the reverse complement.
TGGAACCTCACGCCGCGCGCCGCGATTGCCGTGCAGCAGCGGCTGCGCTCGAGAGTCGTCCGGCGGGGGCGCCCGCGCCACGTGCGCACGGTCGCGGGGGCCGACGTCGGCTTCGAGCGCGGCGGCGCGATCGCGCGCGCGGCACTTGCGGTGCTGTCGTTTCCCGGCCTCGAGCTCGTGGATTACGCAGTGGCGCGGCGGCCGGCACGCTTCCCCTACGTGCCGGGCCTGCTCTCGTTTCGCGAGATGCCGGCCCTGCTGGCGGCGCTCGCCCGGCTGCGGGTGCGGCCCGACCTCGTGCTCTGCGACGGGCAGGGGCTCGCCCATCCCCGCCGTTTCGGCATTGCATGTCACCTGGGCGTGACCTGCGGCATCCCGTCGATCGGCGTCGCGAAATCGCGTTTGATCGGGGAGCACCGGGAGCCGCTGCAGCGGCGCGGCGCCTGGGTGCCGATGCGGGACAAGGGGGAGACCGTCGGTGCGGTGCTGCGATCCCGGGAGGGCACCCGGCCGGTCTTCGTCTCGATCGGCCATCGAGTGAGCCTTCCGGTGGCGGTGCGCTACGTCATGGCCTGCACCACCCGCCACCGGCTGCCGGAAACAACCCGCTGGGCTCACCGGCTTGCGTCCGGTGACGAGCCGCTGAGGGATAAGGGCTGAGGGCGGAGAGATGAGGGAACAAGGTAGAATGACGTTTCACGTACTTGCGCTCGATTCACGAATCACGATTGACGAATCACCCACTTAGGCAACCACTCATGGCCACGCAGCCCGAAACCACCAACCTCGCCCTCTTCTGCGACTTCGAGAACATCGCGCTTGGCGTGCGCGAGGCCCGCTACGCGGAGTTCGACGTCAAGAAGGTGCTTGAGCGGCTGCTGCTCAAGGGCAACATCGTGGTGAAGAAGGCCTACTGCGACTGGGATCGTTACAAGGATTTCAAGAAGGCGATGCACGAGGCGGCGTTCGAGCTGATCGAGATTCCCCACGTGCGCATGTCGGGCAAGAACTCGGCCGACATCCGCATGGTGGTGGATGCGCTCGACCTCTGCTACACCAAGTCGCACGTGGACACCTTCGTCATCATCAGCGGGGACTCCGACTTCTCCCCGCTGGTCTCCAAGCTGCGCGAGAACAACAAGACCGTGATCGGCGTCGGCGTCAAGAAGTCGTCGTCCGACCTGCTGATCGCGAACTGCGACGAGTTCATCTACTACGACGACCTGGTGCGGGAGAAGCCGAGGAAGCCCTCCCGCAGGAAGCCCGTGCCCGCGGCGCCTGGCGCGGCACAGGCGGTCCCGGCGGATGGCGGCGACAAGAAACAGGAGGCGCTCGACCTGGTGCTGGAAACCGTCGAGGCGCTCGTCAGCGAGCGGGGTCCGGAGGAGAAGATCTGGGGCTCGATGGTGAAGCAGGCGCTGAAGCGGCGCCAGCCGGGCTTCAACGAGTCCTATTACGGCTTCCGCTCCTTCGGCAAGCTCCTCGACGAGGCGGAGGCGCGCAAGCTCCTCACGCTCGAACACGACGAGAAATCCGGCGGCGTGATCATCAAGAGCATCACGCCCGAGGCCTGAGCCTCCTCACGATGACAAGAGATGATCCCGATACCGCCCCGCGGCGGCCGCTGCCGTCAGCCGCCGAGATCGTGGAGCGGATCGTCGTCGGCGCCCTGGCGCTGGCGCTGATCGTACTCGGTTTCTTTTTCCTCGCTGCCGCGCTGGTTGCGGGCGCGGTGCTGGCAGCGGTCTTCCTGATCCGGCTTTGGTGGCTGCGGCGCAGGATCAGGCAGGAGGAGGAAGCAAGCTACCTGACAACCGAGTACGAGGTCGTCGACCGCGAGCGCCCGCAGGATCCCCGCCTGCCTCCCGGCGCCTGAAGCGCCCGCCTCCTGCGGGCGGCCCCTGATCGGATACAATCACGCCAGGCAACGCGCGCCCCGGCTACTTCCGCGCTGCCGGCGAGGAGAACACGAATTGCAAGTCAGCGCAGTACGCTACGCGGACGTCCTCGTGGTCGCAGTCAAGGGACGCATCGACTACATGAACGCCGAGGAATTCAAGGCGGCTCTCCTGCCGCATCTCGCGAACTGCGCCCCGGGCCGCGACCAGGTGATTCTCGACCTCTCGCGGCTCGAGTACGTCAGCAGCGCCGGACTGCGCGTGCTCATGATCGCCGCGAAGGAGGTCCGTCCCCGTAAAGGCCGGTTCGTCGCGGTGTCGCTGCAGCCGGTAGTGCGCGAGATCTTCGAGATCAGCCGGTTCACGCTGGTATTCGACCTCTTCGACACCGTGCAGGATGCGTTGCGCGCCCTCTCCCCGAAGGCAGCGGCCATGTCCCATACCGGATAGCCGGCGATGCGCGTACGTTTCTGGGGCACGCGCGGCTCGCTGCCGGTCTCGCTTACCGCGGAGGACATCAAGGGCAAGATCGTGGAGGCGCTGCTTGCGGCAGCGGGCCGGAACCTGAAAACCCGGGCCGAGATCGAGGCGTTCGTCGGGCGCGATCTGCCCTTCGCGATCTCGCACACCTACGGCGGCAACTCCTCCTGCGTCGAGCTCGACATCGGCACCGACGAGCACGTGCTATGCGACCTCGGCACCGGCGTGCGCCCCTTCGGCCTTGACGTGCTTGCCCGGAAAGGGCCGCGCACGCCGCGCACCTTCCATGTCTTCATGTCCCACCTGCACTGGGACCACATCATGGGGTTCCCGTTCTTTCCCCACGCCTATCTCCCGGGCAACCGAATCGTGATCTACGGTTGCCACGCCGGCATCGAAGAGGCCTTCCGCGGGCAGCACGCCGCGCCGTGCTTTCCGGTGGATTTCTCCCGGCTCTCCGCGAAAATCGAGTTCGTGAAGCTCGAGCCGGGCCGGCGCGTCCGCCACGCCGATTTCGACGTCACGCCCAAGCTGCAGCAGCACAGCGGCGACTCCTACAGCTACCGCTTCGAGCACGGCGGCAAGGTCGTCGTCTATTCGACGGACGCCGAGCACAAGACCGATGACGTCGCTTCCACCCACGAGGTGGTCGAGTTCTTCCGCAACGCCGATCTCGTGATCTTCGACGCCATGTACTCGCTGGCAGACGCGGTCTCGGTAAAGGAGGACTGGGGACATTCGAGCAACATCGTCGGCGTCGAGCTGTGCCAGCACGCGCGCGCCAGGCATCTCTGCATCTACCACCACGAGCCGGTCTACAACGACGCAAAGATCGCCTCGGTGCTGCAGGAGACCCTCCGGCTCGAGGAAATCACCCGCGCGGACCACACCCTGCGCATCTCCAGCGCCTACGACGGCCTGGAGATCGCCGTGTGAGCCCTGTGGCGCGCGCGACCCCTCACCCCTTCCCCCTCTCCCGAGTGGAGAGGGGGAATGGACACCGGTAAATGTGCTGCCATACATTTACCGAAAGCTCGATAGGCGAGTGAAGGCGTGAGCGCCCAGCCGCAGGCAGCACGGGACGCGCCCGCGTGGAACCGGTGGCTGCGGCGCCCGCGGTTCCTGGGCGGCGTCCTCGCAGCCGCTCTTGCCAGCCTGCATCTTTTCGCCGACACGCCCGTGCAGTCGTGGCTGCGCAACTCCTGGTTCGACGCCTATCAGACGGTAATGCCGCGGAGCCGCGTGTCGGCCCCGGCGGTCATCGTCGCCGTGGACGAGAAAAGCCTCGCGCAGCTCGGGCAATGGCCGTGGCCGCGCACCCTGGTCGCGCGCGTGCTCGACCGGCTTGCCGAATACCGCCCGCTCGCGGTGGGGGTGGACGTCATCTTCGCCGAGCCCGACCGGCTCTCGCCGGGCGCGATCGCCGATTTGAACCCCCAAATCGGGCGCGCCCTCGCGCTGCAGCTGAAAAGCCTTTTGAGCAACGACGAGGTGCTTGCCGCAACCATCAGGCGGTTGCCGGTGGTGCTCGGGGTCGCGGGAACCTACGAGCGCACCGAGGGGGCGGTCCCACGTTCCGCGGCCGTTTTTCGGATGCAGGGCGATCCGCTGCCCTATCTCTGGAAATTTCCATCCGCGCTGGCGAGCCTCGGCCCGATCGACGCCGCGGCGACGAGCCGCGCCCTGATCAGCGCGGACGTGCGTCACGGCATCGTCCGCAGCGTTCCCCTGCTCGCCGCCGTCGGCGACTCGCCCATGCCGACGCTCAGCCTGGAGACCCTGCGCGTTGGCGTGCGCGAAGCGGCGTTCACGGTCCGCACCGGCGCGCACGGCATCGAGTCGATCGGAATCGGGGATGTTCGCATCCGGCCCGAGGCCGACGGCCACCTCTGGGTGCGCTTCGGACCGCACGACCCCGAGCGCTTCGTGTCGGCGGCGGACGTCCTCGCCGGCACGGTCGACCGCGACAAGATCACGGGCAAGCTGGTGCTGTTCGGGCTGACCGGCATCGGGCTTCTCGACCAGAAGGCGACTCCGCTCGGCGAGCGCATGAACGGGATCGAGGTCCACGCCCAGGTCCTGGAAAACATCTTCGAGGGCAGCCTGCTCGGGCGCCCACGCTGGACACGCTGGTCGGAGTCCGCGTTGATCATGATCCTCGGCGCCCTGCTCGTTTTCGCCGTGCCGGCGCTCTCGCCAGTGGGCTCCTCGCTCGTCCTCGCCGCCGGGATCGGGGGGCTGCTCGCGCTCGGCGCGGCGCTGTTCCAGTACGCCGGCGTGCTCTTCGATGCCGCCGCGCCGATCATCGACCTCAACATCCTCTTTGGCGGGCTGCTGCGCGCGACGCTTGCCGAGTCCGCGCGCCAGCGGCAGCGCCTGCAGCGCGAGCTCGACGCCGAGCGCGAGGCGGCCGCGCGGATGGCAGGCGAGCTGGAGGCCGCGCGCCGCGTGCAGATCGGCATGCTGCCGGTGCCGGCCCTCGTGTTCGGGGGCGAGCGGCGGTTCGACCTGCACGCGAGCATGGAGCCGGCGCGCGAAGTGGGCGGGGATCTCTACGACTTCTACATGATCGGAAAGTCACACCTGTTTTTCATGGTGGGCGATGTCTCGGGCAAAGGCATGCCCGCGAGCATCTTCATGGCGCTGTCGAAGGCGCTCTACAAGAGCGCCGCGCTGCGCAGCCTGCCCGACCTCGGCCGCACGATGATCGAAGCCAATATCGAGATCACGCGGGAGAACCCGGAGCTCCTGTTCGTAACGCTGGTCGCCTGCATGCTCGATGTGGAGACCGGGGAGCTCGCCTATTGCAACGCCGGGCACGAGCCGCCTCAGCTGGTAGGCGCGGGCGGTGGAAGCGTCAGGCAACTCAAGGCCGCGGGACCGCCGCTGTGCACTCTGGAAAACTACCCGTACCAGGTGGCACACGCGCGCATGGTGCCGGGCGAATCGCTGATTCTGGTGAGCGACGGCGTGGCCGAGGCCATGAATTCCGCCGGCGAGTTGTTCGGGCGGACACGGCTCGACCGGCTGCTGGCGACGCTGCCGGCAGGTCTATCCGCTGCGGAGCAAGTCGAATCCGTGAACGACGAGGTCCGCAGGTTTTCCGCGGGGGCCGAAATGGCCGACGACGTGACGGTATTAGTGGTGCGCTGGGCCCGCGCTTAGCGGACGTTGATTTCTACCCGCCGGTTCCGGGGCTCGCTGACCTCGTCGGCGGTCGGCACGACGGGCTCGCGCTCGCCGCGCCCGGCGACGTTGATGGAGCCGGTCGGGATGCCACGGTCCACGAAATCCCTCCGCACGCGCTCGGCGCGCCTGAGGGACAGCGTGTCGTTGTACTCGACGGGACCGACCCGATCGGTGTGGCCGATCACCGCGACTTCCGCCACCTTCCGGCGCGCGACCTCCACGAACACCTTCTCGAACGCGTCCTTCGACGCCGCCGTGTATTCGTCCGAGTCTTCCAGAAAATAGAGGTAAAACGAGATCGGGCGATCCGGCTGCGCGGCGATGGCGTGCGTGAAGAGCTTCGTCACCTGCTCGCGCTCTACGGGAGGTGGGGCGACGGGCTCACCCTTCTCGAGAAGCGCAGCGGTGTAGGGCTTGTCCAGCACGGCGCTGCCGCCACGGGGATTGGTGATGACGACTGCGCCCGTCGCGCCGCCCTGGTCAGGCACGAGCACCACGAACTCCCGGGTATTCGGTGCTGCGGCACACGCACTGAGGAATACCGCGACGGCGGCAATCGCGCCGGCGCGCATCGTGTATCGCATGTCTGTAAGTCGCTAGTTCAGGGGTACGACCTGAACGAAGAACTCCGTGCCGCGCGCGCCCAGGATTGCGGCCGGCGTGCGCACCGTCATCGCCTCCGGCGACTGCTTCGAGATCTTGCCCGAGATCACGGAGAGCGTGCCGCTGCGAACGGAAGCGTCGAGCCTGCCTTCGTGGGTGGTCGAGTTGAACGAGAACCGGTCGAGCGTAAGCGAGCTGTTCGGGCCGGCAGACATTATCGTGTTGTCGATGAACGTGATGCCGACCGAGCCGTCAATGCCGGTGCGGATGACATCCGCTTGCTTCAGCTTCAAGCCGGCGCTGGCCAGGATGCGCTCGGATCCGCGCTCGACCATCACGGTGCCGCTCAGCGTCTTGATCTGGGCGATGTCGTTCGCCGACAGCGGGGCGGCAGCGAAGGCTACCGCCGCGAGCGCGGCACTTGCCAGGAACCTGATGGTGCTGCGTAGTACGGCCATAGGGTTCTCCTTTCCAGGTACGCGGTTGTGACTTATTGCCAATTACGGCCCGTGCGGCACTATGATGGCACATCCGGCACGCCCGGATAATGTATTCTTTCTCGGATGGCGGCACCCTCCCCCCCATGCGTCTGACCCTCGCCGCCGATGATCGGGAATATCCGCGGTTGCGGGAATTCATGGACAGCGCCTGCCAGCAGGCTGGCTGTTCTCCCGGCCAGCGCACGCGTGTGCAGCTCGTGGTGGAGGAGCTCTTCAGCAATACCGTGAAATATGGCCGGCGGGGGGCGGCGCCGGCGTCGGTCACCGTCACGGTCGATTTCGAGGGCAGGCACCCGATGACCGTCCACTACGAGGACGACGCGCCGGAGCACGACGCCTTCGGCCAGTCCGAGACCGATGACGACTTCAAGCGCACGGTAACGAGCCGCCGGGTGGGAGGGCTGGGGATCGTGCTGGTCAGGGAACTCGGCAAGGACGTGAGCTATTCGTGGTCCGGCGGCAAGAACCGCGTCACGTTCTCGGTCGCGCTGGACACGCCGTGGCCCAAGAGGCCGGCTTAGTAGCCGGCCGTCACTCCAGTTTGAGGGGCCGGGCCGAATCGGTTGCCGGCTTCGCCTGCGACTCCGATTCGAAACGCCGCAGTTGCTGCTGGCTCTGTTCCCGCGCTTTGCGCAGCTCCATCTGCGCCTTGTTCTCCTGCCCGGCCGCGTCCTCGGTCGGCTGGACGCTGCCCGGCTCAATGCCCTGCCGGTCATGCAGCTGCTGCTGCCGTTGCTGCTGATCAATCTGTAACTGTTCCATCGCCCGCCGCTGCCGTTGCTGCTGATCGACCTGTTGCAGGTCCGTCGCTTGCTGCCGCTGCGCATCGCCGGGTGGATTCTGCGCGCCCCGCTGTTGTTGCAGCATGCGCAATTGCAGCGCTTCCTGCTGCTGCTGGCGCTGCAACTGATGCTGCTGCATCGCGCGTACCGCCGGGTCCTCCGCGCCTCGGGCCGCGGCGACGAGCACGGCACCCGCCAGAAATACCGTCAGTCCTCTCATTGGCAGTCATGCCCTCGGTTGCCGGCCTTGCCCGGCGCCCTCGGCGCCGCACGGCTACACGATGCGGTCGAGCGGCAACTGGAACAGCCGGATCTTGTCGTCGGCGCGCGTGATCTCGTCATTGGATTCGCTGATCCTGCGCACCAGGCTTTCCAGCACGGACTCGTCCCGGAACGCGATCATCACCACGGCGTTGGTGCTGGCGAAGCCGCCCGATCCGAGATGCGGCTCGGTGCCGGGGCCTTTGCCCTGCGCGTGCTCCCACCGCGTGTAATAGTCGATGCCGGCTTCCCTGAGCAGGTGCATCACGCGCGGCGTGAAGTACTCGTTGTGAACGATGAACGCCATCTTCATGTGTCACCTCGCAAGCTTCTTCTGCATGCGCTGATCGAACCGTTCCACGTTGATGATGAGCCGCTCGTGCTCGCCTTCCCCCACTCTCTCGCGCTCGTCTTCGGCGTCGATCCTGAACGTCAGCGTGCGCCCGTCGACTTTCACCAGCTCCGCGCAGGCGCGCACGCGCATCCCCACGGGGGTCGCCGCGAAATGCCTGACGTCGAGGTGCGTACCCACCGTCTGGTATCCCGGCGGCATGAATCGCTCGACCGCCTGCAGCGCCGCCGCCTCCATCAGGTTCACCATGATCGGGGTCGCGAGCACGCCGATCTTGCCGCTGCCCACGTGCGGCGCGGTGTCGCGCGTGCCGACGACAATCTCCGCCGTGCCGGAGAGGCCCGGCTTCAGCGCTTCCGGGACGCTCAGCGCCACGCGCGCCTCCTGAAAGGGGAAGTGTGCTTCATGGTCATCGGGGCGGAAGCGGTTTATTATCGCTCATTGGCGTTCCCAAAGGAGACCGCCCTTGCGCACGAAATCCGCTTTCGCACCGGTACTGCTCGCCACCTTCCTGGCCGCCACGCCATGCCCGGCCATCGCAGTAGATGACGACCCCAACCCCCCGGTCAGCACGGAGCACGCCGCCGGCAAGAAAGCGGTCAAAGCAAAGGACTGGAACCGGGCGATCCAATCGCTTACCGCGGCGGCGCAGCGCGACGCAATAAACGCTGATATCCAGAATCTGCTCGGCTACGCCTACCGCAATGCGGGCCAGCTCGACGCCGCGTTCAAGCACTATCACCAGGCGCTGAAACTCGATCCGCGTCACCTCGGCGCCCACGAGTACATCGGCGAGGCCTACCTGATCTCCAACAACCCGGCCAAGGCCGAAGAGCACCTCGCCCGGCTGAAGCAGCTTTGCCCGTTCGCTTGCGAGGAATACGACGACCTCAGGAAGAAGCTCGACCAGTTCCGCGCCCGCGCGAAGTGATAACGATGCGAAACCGCACAGAACCGCAGTGAGCCAGACCGAACTCAAGTCGCTCGACGAAGCGCGCCGGTACAATCAGGAACTGGCGGCACGGCATGCGGAAGATGAACTTCCCCCGCGCTGGGTGCAGATCGCGAAGCGGATCACCCTGGTGATCCTGTTAGCGGGGGCATTCCTGATCTACTATCTCCTCGACAAGATGCAGGAAGCGGTGTCGCTGCTCAAGTAGCCGGGCCCGATCGGAATCGAGGCTTGTGTCACCGCCCGCTTTTTTTCAATCCTTGTAGTCGGGATACAGCTTCTCCACCAGCGCCATGCTCGCAACCCAGTCGCGGCTCTTCGAATCGTAGACGCCGATCCGCCCGAACTTCTTCACGCGTTCCGCGCACGCCTCGGGCCAGGGGATGTTGAGCTCGGCACCGCCGGCAACCGCGCCGACGATACCCTATAATTTCGGGCTGCGAAATGAAGAGCGGCCCAACATGCTGGTCCGATTCAAGCTCAATGGCGATCCAGTCGAAGTGAACCTCAAGTCGGCCGACCGGCTGCTGGTGGACGTGCTGCGGGAGGACCTGCACCTGACCGGCACCAAGCACGGCTGCGGCATCGGTGCGTGCGGCACCTGCACCGTGATCGTGGACGGCTATCCCATCGCGTCCTGCCTGCAGCTCGCTGCAATGTGCGAGGGCGCGGACGTTCGCACGGTCGAAGGGCTGGCAGGCGCTTCCCTGCTGCACCCGGTGCAGCAGGCTTTCGTCAACAAGTCCGCCCTGCAATGCGGCATCTGCATCCCCGGTCACATCATGGCGGCGTGCGCCCTGCTCGAAAGAAGACCCGATCCCACCGAGGAGGAAAT